>JAJZQU010000042.1 GCA_021806685.1 bacterium
ACTTATCCAGAAGTATGATGCGCCAATAAGGAATATAACGCCGCCCCAAAGTACTTGCCCACCTTTGAACATCTGGGCTTTTTTATTAACACGATCCGGAAATCCAATTTTTTCAATTCCTTTGAATAAAGTAACCCATCCTAAAACAGTGACAGCAACTCGCCAGTCAACGACCCAGATATTATGCGAGACAACAGTGGCTAGGCCTAACAAAAAAGTAATATAACCGGTAGAAATGGTAATGGTTTTATCCTCGGTATACTCGATGATTCTGCCCAACAATTTTGCGCCGACAGACATTGCGCCAAGAATCATGAAGAGGCTCCCCCAAAACCTTGCTAAAAAGATTGTAATTTCCATATTTTTTAATTAGGCAAAATTAAATTAGGGGATTTATTTTTTAATACCTTATTGAGTTCTTCTGGATTTTTAAAAAATAGTATTTTTGATTTTGTTTTATGCCCTTCTTTAATAAACTCTCTTATTGTATGTCCTGTTACGCCCCCGCTTCCTTTCAAGACATATATATTTTTTGACATCCCGCTCATTATTGTAACTTCATACATCGTACCTACCTTCCCGCTGATAACTATTGCCATGTCAACCTTTGAGCACATGTCTAAAGATCTTAGATAATTATCAATGACTGACAATTTTTTACTAAAATATTTTTTTTGAAAGATAACGTCTGTATATTCTGATAAATCAGCATCATGAAATCGGGAATGATCTGACATAGACCTTCCGGTGGCATATGAAATTACTTTTCCGCCTGCTTTGATCGCTGACAGTGCCACAATATGAGGATAGCCATTTGTCCCGCCGGTCACTATGGTATGTTTATTTATGGCAATTAGTTTACCGATTTCTTTAGCCTTTTTAATAATTTGAGGATTATCGATTTTAGTCGTTCCAATAACAGCAATCTTCATATATGCACATCTTGCCACTCAGCCAAAAAACTGTATAGTATTAAATGGGTGCGAAGCGAGGTAGGCCTCACTGGTTTAAGTGAGGTTTTATGTTACGCCTCTCCCAGATTTCTAATATAAATCGCGCGGCTCTGCTGATGCTGGCCTATCTTTTAGGCGTAACCATCCATTCGTTTTTCCCGTTGACTAACATTCCGACTTTAATCTGGTGGTCGATAGCTGTTATATTTTTAACTTTTAGCGTTTTGACGCTTCGGAGCCGTTTATTTGTATCTTGTTTCTTGTATCTCGGGGTTTGTCTCCTAGGCCTATGGCGCTTTGATGTCGCTGTGCCGTCGATAGTTCAGACGAGTGGGGTAAAGACGTATACTGCCAACGTCCAAAACGTCACTGACGGATTATATGGCACCCAGGCGATTGCTAAAGTTAATGAAGAGGGGTTCCGAGTCTTGCTTGCGTTAAAATCAGGCATTCCCATCGGCTCAACAATCCGTTTTTCGTGTGCCTTAAAGTCAGTCACCCAAAAACCAGATGAGCTGGATCGGCGTTTTGCATATCGTTTGCATCAGGCTCAGGCCCAATGCACTCCCAAGGAGCTAGCGATCATCTCACCCTCGGAGTGGTGGGATGTGAGGCAGACATTCGCGGATCTTAGAGTCTGGACCAACCGACGTATTATGTCTGTCTTGCCGGGTGAAGAGGGGGCTTTGATTGCTGGCATGTTGTATGGCGAAAGGGGAATGTCGCAAAAATCCAATGACCTTTTCCGTCGCGCGGGGCTGACACACTTGATTGCCGTCTCCGGCTCGAACATCACCATTGTCGCGTCGATTGTTTTCGCGATTTTGCTCGGGTTCGGACTTTGGAGACGGCAAGCCTTCTGGATGACGACTATGATCCTGGCCTCATACGTCACGTTCACCGGCTTTTCAGCCTCGGTTGCCCGCGCGGCGGTCATGGGTTGGTTGGTCTTGCTGGCTCGCCATGTCGGCCGCCGGCCGCTGACTTGGCATGTGTTGCTTGTCTCGGCTTTTATACTCTGTTTGATTGATCCATGGATGCTGGCTTTTGATGCCGGTTTTGCTTTGTCTTTTTTGGCGACTATCGGTCTCATGAGCTGGTCACCGATTTTTAACCGTTGTTTAAAGTTTTTACCGGAAGTTGGAGGATTACGTGAAGCAGCGGCTACCACCATCTCAGCCACGCTCATGACAACGCCTTATATGGCTTTTGCTTTTGAGCGTGTTTCGCTCGCAGGCTTGATAACTAACCTAGTTGCTGTGCCGCTTGTGCCTTGGGCCATGTTGTTCGGGGCTTTGAGCGCCATTTGGGGTCAATTTGTCGGATGGCAAGTTATCGCACTGCCATCAGTCGGTGTTGCCAAGGCTATATTCTTGTCGGCCAGTTTGGCAGAATGCGTTCCGTGGCTGTCCATCCAAATGCAGAGCATGAATTTTATATTTCTTGTAGTGACTTATGCACTCCTGTTCTGGATTTGGTTTAAGTTGCGCATAAAAAATCAGTTTTCCACAAAAGATCATCAAAATTGTCAGACATGAGAAAACAAAATGTTAGATGTTAATGCGTATTGTCATCTTGAGCGGAGTCATACGGAGTCGAAAGATCTGGTTTGAATTCAAACCGTATCGGGCCAGATCCTTCGACTTTGTTCGTCTAACTCACTGCGCTCAGGATGACAAATGGGACGATGGGACGTGGGACGATAGGACGATGAGTTAATGTTTGTTAAATGTCATTAACATCATAAATTGACCATGGACAATAAACATCGCACGCTGTAAGTGAGGCTTCACAGCTTCGCACCTCGAAAGCAACAGACTCGGCACGCAAGACTGATCGCGCAGCGCGCCAGCGTCCGGCAGGACCAATGAGCTAAACGGGCATTGGACTCTGCCGTCAGCCGGTTCGGCAACTGGCTGGCAGACGATGCATTTATAAAGTGCGTTTTACATACATCAAAGATGGGTCCTGGAGGGGATTTTTCATCAAAGATGGAGGGGAGCGTATCAGTCGAGCTAAAAAAGCCAAAGCCGATGTCCAAAATCGGCCTGAGAAAAAATCGTGATTACAATTGGCAGCGCGATATTCTTAAACACGCTGTTGACCATGTTCCAGCCTTTGATTGGCGACAGGAGCGGTCAGTGACCACGGTTCATTGAGTCAGGACTTTTGCCAAAAGTCCGGAGGCGGGCCGTTCCGAGTTTGTTGCCCAAGACTGCTTTGGTCTCCTCTACGACGCGTATTGGAGGGAACCGGAGGCAGTCTCATGGAAAAGAAGCTTGGCACATCGAAAATCAGGTTTTTTACGTTGTTCTGCTTGCTGCTGATTGTCGCGAGTTGCGGCAACCTCGGTCCGGTCGAGCCGAACCAAGGGGGAGGCATTGCGCCTGTGGCGCACAACTCCAATAGTTCGACGGGTACGCAGGGTTGCACCGTAGATGCTGTGCATTACCCGACCACTGTCGAGGATTTCCAGAAGTTGCTTTACGGCAATCGAGGGTTCCTCGCCGAGTACAATGGTATCAAGCATCTGGGCCACGACATCATTTATGCCGAGGGCATTGCCATTCATCCCATTGCCTGCGGCAAGATTGTTTACTACGGCCCGGCCAGCGGGTACGGGACTCTGGTCATCGTGATCGAGCACAAGCTCACGACGCAGTTGGCTGTTATCAACGGCGATGGCACGACAGTGGCAGTCACATCTTTTCTTACCATCTATGGCCATCAGCGCAAGACTCAGCAGATGACCGGCGGCACTGCCCTTGGCCTGAAGGTCGGGGATTATGTTGGCCCGAATGATGTTATCGGCTACGTGCAGGACGATGGTGCAAACGGCGACGGGCCAGAACATCTGCACCTGGGTATCAGGTTGCAGAGCGTGATCGAAGCCAAGGCAGTTGATTCGTTAGCCTGGTTTCGCGGCAATGACACGGCCAGCGGGCAGTACAAGAAGTACTACACCGATCCTGTGACTTTCATTCCCAAATTGCAGGCAGCGCTTGAGGGTACTTCAGGCAATGTTGATCCAGAGCAAGCCGCGACAGCCCTGCATTACCCGATTGGGACGCTGCTCCAGGAGTTCGGCACGGGCTACTGGTTAGTAGTCGGCCCGGAACAGATACTGGACGTCAGCGGCTATGACTATCTGCCCAAGAGTTGTGCGATAAACATGCCCTTGCAGGCATTGAACTGCTATACCCAAGTCCAATTCGATCCGTTCTCGCTTTACCTGGATGCCAAGGTCATCAAGTTCGACGGCGAATCGCAGGTCTACCAACTTTTTCCTGGCAATGGTTTTGCGACCACGGGTTACCGGACATTCCTGTCGTACGATTCTTTCTTGTCTTGGGGGTACAAGGATACTGACATCGTGAACTATCCGCTCACGCAAAAGACGTCGATGCTCGGAGCCTTACAAGACAAGGGTATGGTCGGCTTCATGCCAGGGGCTCTGGTCAAAGGCAAAGGCCAGAGCGAGGTGGCGGTCGCTGACCAGAGTGGCCAACGCCGTCCCATCTTCAATTGGGATGTGTTCACAGCGTTGGGTTACAAGCCACCATGCATTTACGAAATTGAACCAGCCACACTTGATGTGGTGGCCGGCCCGCATTCTGACCAAGCCATCACCTTGGCCGAGACAGAACAATGCGGCGTTGAGGGACAAGGAGGATCAACTGGTTCTGGAGGAGCTCCAGGCACTGGCGGATCAGTCGGATCAGGAGGATCTGTCGGGTCGGGTGGCATGACGGGTGACGGAGGGTCTTCTGGTTCGACTGGGCAAGGAGGAAGCCAGCCGAATGTCGGCGGTGCAAGCGGGTCATCCGCCATAGGCGGATCCGGAGGCCAAGCTTATTTGTGCATTCCGGGTTCAACAGACCCATGTCCCTGTGGTGGTGGAGTCGTTGGCAGTCAAGTTTGTCGCGACGACGGCCAAGCTTATGACCCTTGCATGTGTCCTGACGCCGGAAGTGGAGGTTATGGCGGATTACAAGGACAAGGAGGGTCATCAGGCCAGGGAGGATCGATCAACGTCGGTGGTTCAAGCGGAAGTGGAGGAACGTCCAATAATTCCAGTCCCTGCCAAACCAAAGGCCTAGCCAACAAGACAACGATTATCATCAAGGCGCCGGTTGGCCTTTCCAACGTCATTTCCGTCTTCGGCTGGATTGATTATCCAGGTTGGAGCGGAGTGCCGGACGTATCGTGGAGCGGTTGGGCTTGGGGAACAACAGGCGTGGACGAGCTTGTCTTTCAAAAAGGTGATGCTTACCAAGGTGCTAAGTACATTTTCGCGCCAGGAGTCTCATCTGGTTCTGGCCAGCCGCAAGATGCCTGGTACTGCGAACAAACAGGCTGCCCAATCGGGACTTACGTGGTTTGTAACGGTTTGTATGAAGCCTGCCGCGTGCAGGATGGCGTACTTTCCGGCAAAGCCTCGTACAACGGCAACCAAGCAGGCTGGCAAAATATCCAATGCGTACTACCATAACTCACTCACTCGCCCTGCATTCTCGCGGGGCCTTTTTATCCCGGACACTTATCCCCATGACGAGCTTGCGATGACTTGCTAAGATTGCCGAGTAGAACAAATATAGAACAGATTAAATTCGTAATTCGTAATTGAAAGAAGTTATGCCCAAAAAAGTAGACGAGCATGATGCTCGCAAGCTGGCCGCTCAGGAGGCCATTGATCAAATTAAAGAAAAGTTTGGAGAAGGCTCGATTATGCGTCTTGGCGAGGCCAAGAAAATGCTGGTGGAGGCTGTGCCAACCGGTTGTCTGTCTTTGGACTTGGCACTGGGCGTCATGGGCGTGCCGCGCGGTCGCGTGGTCGAAATTTACGGCCCTGAAGCTTCTGGTAAAACCACTCTAGCCCAACATATTATTGCCGAGGTCCAAAAGATGGGTGGCTTGGCTGCTTTTGTTGATGCGGAACACGCTCTTGACCCTGATTATGCGCGCAAGATCGGCGTGAACATCAATGACATGTTGATTTCCCAGCCCGATACTGGTGAGCAGGCTTTGGATATCGTTGAAACGCTCGTGCGATCCAATGCAGTTGATGTCGTTGTTGTGGACTCAGTGGCCGCGCTTACGCCTAAAGCAGAAATTGAGGGCGAGATGGGGGATAGTCACATGGGTTTGCAAGCCAGGCTCATGAGCCAAGCTTTGCGCAAATTAACTTCTGTCATCTCTCGCACCAAGACAGTCGTGATTTTCATTAACCAGATCCGCCAGAAAATCGGAGTTATGTTTGGCAATCCCGAAACAACAACCGGCGGCATGGCCCTTAAGTTTTACTCATCCATGCGTATCGAAGTCAGGCGCAGCGCACAAATCAAAATGGGTGACCGCATTATCGGCAATCGCGTTAAGGCCAAGATTGTGAAAAACAAGATGGCCGCACCTTTCCGCAATTGCGAATTCGATATCATGTACAACGAAGGCATCTCGATTGCCGGCGACTTAGTTGATTTGGGTGTTGAGTGGGGGGTGGTCAAAAAGTCCGGTAACAGTTATTCATATAATGATGAAAAGTTAGGCATGGGCCGCGAGAACGCCAAGCAGACCTTGCGCTCTAGGCCGGATTTAATGTCTAAAATCCGTGAACAGGTAACGGCAGCCTGGCGCGTCAAAGAAGAGGAAGGCAGCTTATCGCCGACTGGCGGGAATGCCGGGGGTGTTGAAGATGAGGCTCCGCCAACCGAGGAATAGCTGTTAACTAAGCCAACGTGACAGAAGGTCGAAAA
>JAJZQU010000043.1 GCA_021806685.1 bacterium
CTGTTTCTTACATTGACAGATAAAGACGGGCAAACAAATGCCCAAACCGGGAGGTTGTTTCATGAACTCGTTGCGCATTTCCGCTTTCATGGTAGTCGCCTGCATCACCGTTGTACTCGTAGCTTGCAGCGGGTCTGACGGCAACCCTGAGACATCCAGTGGCCAAGGAGGAGGCCAAGCCGTGAGCACGGACAAGGGGTGCGGAGACAAGCCCGATGCGTGCATCTCCTATGACTACGCCCCTGACGGCAAGCTGGCCAAGGTCACGATCGACGGAGCCTGCAATGACCCGAGCGGTGGCCAGGGCAACGAAACCGTCGAATGTTGGACCCTGACCTACGCGGCCGAAGGCAAGCTGGCGTCCGTTGCATACGACGAGTACTGTGATGGCGCCAAACTCGAGACCTTCGAGTTGGGGGCCGACGGCTGCCCGCTTATGCGGACAATAACGGTCGGCAATGACAATTACAACTGGAGCTACGAGTGCGACCCTGCTGGAAATGTGGTCGGCCAAAAATCGTGGCTGAACGAGCAACAGCCCACCTGCCTCACTTTCAGCTACGACGACCATGGAAACGGCAACAAGGTGGAAACGAGCAAGAACTGCGATGCCACGGTCGACAGCTGGGTGCATTGGTCGTATGTCTATGGCGCCAACGGCAAGGTGCTCACGGAGGAGCGAGTCAGCTCAATGATGAAAGACCCGCCTCCTGCTCCCGAGGTGGCAGGCGAACCCGAGTGCGGCACCTTTGACTACGCCACCGACGGAAACCTGCTGGCACTCCATTGGTACGATGAATGCCCGAAGACCAAGGAGTACTGCTACAGCTACACCAAGCCGCCCCGCGGAACGTGTCGGTTCCTGCCGGCCTTCCACGACCTAGTCCTCTGCCAGTGATGCGCAGCTAGGACGTCCTCAACTCCCCTAAACCAAAGGGGCTTTTTTTATATCCAAAAATCCTCAAGTACACCAAAACTAGCCAAATTTAACCTATATGCTACGCTGTTAATATCTTATGGCCTATTGGTTGATGAAAGCCTCACCCGAAGTCTTTGGCTGGGAAATGCTGGCTGAACGCGGCAAAACACGTTGGGATGGGGTGCGCAATTACCAAGCGCGCAATTACATGCGGGAAATGAAACCCGGTGATTTGGTTTTGATTTACCACCACGGCGATGAACCTGGAGTGGTTGGCATTGCCAAGGTAGTTACCGAGGCCTACGACGATCCGACAACAGAAGAAGGCAACTGGTCTGTGATTGATATTGAACCGGTCATCAAGCTGACACGCGCTGTCAGCTCAGATGAAATCCGCTACACGCCTGTCTTGAATGTCTTACAGCTTTTCAACCAACCAAAATTGAGCGTCATGCCTGTGACTGATGCCCAATGGGAGCTGCTGCTTAGAATCGGCAAAACGACATTGCCTACTTAAGTTTTTTCATCGTCCCAATCACGCTGTCCGGGTTTAATGAGATTGAGTCGATTTTTTGTTTAATTAAGAAACGTGCAAAATCAGGAAAATCCGAAGGTGCTTGGCCGCATAATCCAATCTTGGTGCCCGTCTCTTTGGCTGACTTGATGACAGACTTGATGAGCGTGGTCACGGCCTCGTTACGTTCGTCGTATAAGTGGCTGACAAGTGCTGAGTCGCGATCAACGCCAAGAGTGAGTTGGGTCAAATCATTTGACCCGATGCTAAAACCATCAAACAACTTGGCAAATTCCCTGGCTAAAATGACGTTGGACGGTATCTCAACCATCATATAAACCTGGAGTCCGTCTTGGCCTCGACGCAAACCATATTTGCTCATCGTCTTCAGGACTTTCTGGCCTTCAGCAATTGTGCGGCAAAAAGGAATCATGACTAATAAATTTTTCAATCCCATTTCCTTCCTCACGCGCTTGATAGCCTCACACTCAAGCTTGAAAGCCGGTTCATAATTGGGGTCATAATAACGCGACGCCCCGCGCCAACCAATCATTGGATTGTCTTCCTTTGGTTCAAAGTATGAACCTCCGAGCAAGTTGGCATACTCATTGGTCTTAAAATCAGAAGTTCGCACGATAACCGGACGAGGATAAAAAGCAGCAGCCAGTTTGCCAATGCCTTCGGATAAAGTCGCAACAAAATATTCTTGCTTGTTCTTAAAGCCTGCCGTCAAACTAGCTATCTCCGCGCGGACTTTAGGGTCATTGACCTTATCCGGACGAAGCAGGGCCATGGGATGGACTTTGACCGCTTGGTTGAGGATAAACTCCATGCGCGCCAGGCCTACACCATCGACTGGTAAAGCCGCTTGTTTAAAAGCTGCGTCAGGATCGCCCACGATAGCCATGACTTGAGTCTTAAGTTTCTTGGGACGCTTGAGCGCCTGATGAGAAATCTCGAATAACAGCTTGCCCTTGTATACAAAACCCTCCTCACCCTGCGCTGCGCTGACGGTAACCTCCTGGCCTGTTTTAATGAGCTTTGTCGCGCTTTGTACCCCAACGACGCAAGGAATGCCCAACTCGCGAGAGACAATGGCCGCATGGCAAGTCCTGCCTCCGGATTCAGTGACAATGGCCGCAGCTTTCCTCATGATCGGCACCCAATCCGGGTCAGTCATGTGGGCTACCAAAACTTCGCCTTGGCGAAAGTTCTGCATCTGTTTGACGTTGGAAAGTATGCGAGCCTTGCCTGCTCCGATCTTATGGCCAACTGCCACGCCTTTTAACCAAGGCTTGGTCGAAGTTTTGAGCCGATAGACTTCCAAAAAGTTACGGGACTTTTGTGAGGCAACTGTCTCAGGCCGCGCTTGGACGATATATAACTTGCCTGTCTTGCCATCCTTGGCCCATTCAATATCCATTGGCTTGTGGTGTCCGGCTTGTCTGGAATAATAATTTTCGATTTCAACTGCCCATCGTGCCAGCTTGCAGATATCCTTGTCATCCAGTACGCGTTTGACTCTAGCTGCGGTTGGCGTCCTCTCTTCAAAAGTTGAAGCTCCCCGATAAATAATCCGTGTTGCCTTATCCCCCACCCGGTGTTCAACAATCGAACAAAAACCGTTCTTCAATGTTGGCTTATGGATAATGTATTGGTCCGGGTTAACCTTGCCCTGGACAACGCTTTCGCCGAGCCCATAAGCGGCGTTGATAACAACCACATCTTTAAACCCTGTCTCTGTATCGATGGTAAATATCACGCCCGCGCTCCCCACGTCTGACCTCACCATTTGTTGCACGCCGACTGACAAGGCTACTTTAAGGTGGTTAAAACCTTGCTCAACGCGATAAACAACAGCCCTGTCAGTGAACAAAGAAGCTACGCATTTGCGCCAAGCCTCAAGCAATGCCTCTTCGCCCTGGATATGCAAATAAGATTCTTGTTGTCCGGCAAACGAAGCACTGGGCAAGTCTTCAGCTGTAGCCGACGAACGGACTGCTACGTCAATTCCCCCTTTGTTTCCCCCCTTAATAAGGGGGGCTTTCCGTGAACATCTGTTACTTAAGTCATGGTAGGCTTTGACGATTTGTTTACGGAGCCTATCAGGAATCTCACCGGCCAAAAAAGCTTCGCGAATCATCTTAGCCCGCTGGTTAACGTCGTTGGAATCTTTGACGTTTAAGCCGCGTAAAGCTTTTTTGATGATCGGGCGCAACTTATTAGCATCCACAAACTCCCAGTAAGCTTGAGCTGTTGTCGCAAAACCGTCAGGGATCGGTATGCCGCGCCCCGTGTTTTTTACGGGGCCGCGTGGCTCAAGCGAGTGGATCATCTCGCCCAAACTCGCATTCTTGCCGCCCACCAGCGGGACGTGCTTAAGACGGAGACGGCTAAAAGGCAAAACCAAAACAGTTTTGGAGTTTTTTGATAGCATAATAAGGGCATGATAACACAAAATCTAACCCTCGGCTTACTATCTTACTTCAAATTCTTTTTCTTCTTTTTCTTTCCAATCCAATTATTTTTTATCTCGATATATAATCCAACTACCACGGCGATCAATAGCAACAACAAAGGTGCCCAATTCTTCCACTGTAAAGGCATCAAAAGACCACTCAAGAAATTTTTTATTCCTTCCCAATATACATTCACCATAGAGATTTCCTAGAGTGTCCTCAGTTCAACAAAGTTTATATGCCCTGAGATGCCAACCGGTTCGCCGGCGATAACGATCATGGAATCACCTGCCTTGGCATAACGGTTCTTTTTGAGATATAAGATTGATCGTTCTATCAGCTCTTCAATGGTTTGGCAGGTGGGCATGACAAACGGCACCACGCCCCAAGAGACTGCCAATTGGCGATAAACCCGTTCCTGGTTGGTAGAGACAAAAATCGGCAGCTCTGCCCTAAAGCGGCTGACAATGCGGCCGGCTGTGCCGGAAAGCGACGCGACCAGTACGAGCTTGGCCTTGGTGGAACGCGCTAACATGCTGGCCACGCTCGACATGGCCTCTTCCTCAGTGGCATAGGTGCGCATGCGCGGCATGTCAACGTCGTCGAATTTTGATTTTTCAGTGCGCATGATAATTCGCGCCATTGTCTCAACCGCTTCGACCGGATATTTGCCGGCCGCTGATTCAGCCGAAAGCATGACAGCATCCGTGTGGTCGATGACAGCGTTGGCCACGTCAGAAACCTCGGCCCGCGTAGGACGCGGGTTTTGGATCATGGATTCCAGCATTTGGGTCGCCACGATAACAGGCTTGGCAGCGGCCAATGCTTTTTCAATCAACTTTTTCTGGATGAGCGGTACATCTTCGGCCGGCATCTCGATACCCAGGTCGCCGCGCGCCACCATTATGCCATCGGCCGCCTCTAAAATTTCATCAATCTTGTCGACTGCTTCGCGTTTCTCAATCTTGGCAATGATCCTAATCGGCGGCTTACTGGTCGCATCCTTGCCAAGCTTACGTTCCTCGCTTTTGATCAAATATCGCAAATCCAAAATTTCTTTGGCCGAACGCACGAAAGACAAGGCCACCATGTCCACGCCGGCTTTAACCCCAAAAGCCATGTCCAATTTATCTTTATCTGAAATCGCACTGACTGAGATGGTCGTTTCCGGCAAATTAAGACCCTTGTGTGATGTCAGCAGCCCGCCAGTCACTACTTTAGAATACACATCACGACCAGTGACTTTAGTGACCACAACATCCATCAAGCCATCAGCCAACAACATCTTTTGCCCGGTTTGGACATCCAAATGGAGCTTGGGATAAGTGACCGGGATCATGTCTTTTGCCGGCTTAGTTCTGGTTGTAAAGATGACTTCTGTACCAGCCTTGAGCATCACTCCCTCTTCAGGCAAAACACCCACGCGGATCTTAGGGCCTTGCAAATCTTGCAAGATGGCAATCGGTTCATCACGCTTGGCTGCTTCGGCGCGGATCAGTTCCATCATCTTCTGGTGTTCAGGATATGTGCCATGCGAAAAGTTAAGGCGAGCCACATTCATGCCTGCATCCATCATGGCAGCGAGGGTTGATGGTTTGGCACTGGCCGGGCCAATGGTGCAAACGATTTTTGTGCGTTTTCGAAGAGACATCATATTATTTTTTAATTTCTTCAAGCGTAGCAGTTAGGGTCTGCTCTTCGCCTCCGCGCGAAATTTTAATCAATATCTTATCGCCGGGCATGCGGCGGGCAATCAAGGCCGACAAGGAATGCTCTTCATTTATGTCAATCCCATCCACCTGTAAGATTATGTCATTTTCCTTAAGCCCGGCCTTATCAGCCGGCGACCCGGGCAACACGGCCAGTTCCGAAGCGTCTTGCCCGCGCGTGACTATGGCCCCATGCGTAACCTTAAGCTGGTTCTTGGTGATCAGCTCATCATTCACCAATTGGTAGCGCACCCCTAAAAACGGGCGGATGATTTTGCCGCTTTGCTGGACTTGTTCAACATCGCGCTTAATCGAGTTCGATGGCAAGGCAAAACCAACTGACTGCCCGTCCAAAGCCATGGCCGTATTTATGCCAATGACCTGGCCGTTAATATCTACCAATGGGCCGCCTGAATTGCCGGGGTTTATGGCCGCATCAGTCTGGATGGCGCTTTCAATCAACTCTGCCCCGCCATTATCACCGGCCGTTAAACGTCGGTTCAAACCAGAGACAATACCTAAAGTCACCGTATTCCTAAACTCATCCAAGGCATTGCCAATGGCCAAGACTGTTTGCCCGAGTTTTAATTTGTCAGAATCGCCAAAAGTCACGAACTTAAAATCCTTACCCTCAACCTTAAGGATGGCCAAATCCAAAACAGCATCACGAGCCAAGACTTTAGCCGGATATTTTTTGCCGTCATTAGTGATAACCGTATAGTCCGCTTCTTCGTCGCTCACCACGTGCCGGTTTGTGACTACCATGCCGTCAGCTGAAACCAAAAACCCGGAACCGCCGCCGATTCGCGTTTTTTCTGTCTGAGGTGACTGGTTGTCTACGTTCTTAGGCAATGTCGAATCTCCAAAAAGAGGGTCTGAAAAAAATCCGTTGTAAAAAGGATCCAAGCCGGGTGAAGCTGTGTATTTTGGCAAATCCTTGGTAATGACTATTGTGACAACGGCCGGTTGGACTTTTTCGATGGCAGCAATGGTCCGCATTTCCTGGGTGGGCGGCGTTCTGTTTATAACCAAAGACCTTTCAACCCAAGCCGACGACGTTGGAGCCAAATCCAAACCATAATAACTAGATC
>JAJZQU010000044.1 GCA_021806685.1 bacterium
GGGCTTCTTTTTTTCTCAGACACTTGGTGCGCAAGGTGGGACTTGAACCCACAAGCCCTTTCGGGCATTGGCTTCTAAGGCCAACGCGTATACCAGTTCCGCCACTTGCGCATCAACTATCTAAGAATTTTGTATATAAATGTTGGAGACGCGTCGGGTCGTGCCTCCATGGAGAGTGTACCAAGTTTGCCATGCGGCGATTCAGTCTCACGACTGTTTCAATTGGCATTCCCGACCTGGTTGCTGCCGTGTTTGCTCTGTCCGCTCCCTCGGCTGTTGCCGCGGGAGCCTTAGACCGCCCAGATGAGCCTCATTTTCTCCTCGTTGTTCAGCGCGTCGTCGCCTTCGTGGAGACCGTACAGTTCGATTCGGGGAACCGCTTGGTCGTTCTCGCCGAGTTCGTCGCATCTTGCAACTTGTCGGACGCCCACTGCACCGCATTCTTCCGCACAATCATGAGGGTTTCCTCCTTGGCCGTCTCCGGCCGCACACGGATAGCGCCTGTCCGGTGGAGCATTCCCCACCGAAACATGCGCCGACAATATACAATTGAAACAAAACCAGGTCAACATAAAACTCCGCATCCGCGGAGCTTTATGAATTTTTGTTAAATGGTTTGGAACCACGAACTTTTTGGTCGTGACCCCATTTCCATGCCTCAAACCTGAACGATTTGAGGCGCGCCCAGAACGGGCTTGAAGTTGATAGTGCGAAAGGACGCGGTCAGGAGTTGGAAGCCAACAGGTACTTGCGCTCAGGCGAGTGGCTGCGGGCCGAAATGCGGCCAAGGCTGCGGAACTCGATCCGGCTGACCTGGTGGTCCACGAACTTGACGCTCGTGTCCCATCCGACCATGTACATGCTGTGGCTGTTGGCTGCAATCTGCATGGCCAACTCCCTGAGCTGGATGCTCGGATACTCCTTGGAGAGCCTCCTGACGATGCGCCCGGTGAGAGGATGCTTACGCACTGCAGTCACGCGGACCTTGTCGCCGCTCTGGGTGAGAGAAACTCTGCTCACGCCCAAGCAGGTGAACGCCAGGACCATGTCTTTCAGACTTTTCACAGAACACCTCCGAGTTAATGCGACTGCTACTGTCGCGTTGAAATCAACTGGATCGAGTAACAGCAGTTATCGAAACACGACTTTGTCATGTTCCAGTAACTACCGGGGCGCTCAGACTGACGCGCCCCGTGAAGCGTATGAACAAATGTTCGACTCGCCCTTGGCCGGCCCACCTCCTCTTTGATATTCAGCCAGCCATCTTGGACGGGGTTGAGGTTCTGCTCCCTCAGGGCTCACCACTTGCGGTAGGTGACACCGTACATCCTGCTGCAGACCGGGCCTCTCGCGCTCTTGGTGTCCTTTCGGACGCTGTAAGCGCCGTTAGTGTGGTACGCGCCACGAGACCATCGAAGTCCCCTTTCTAGCCGCGCAGCGGCTTTTCGATGCCGTCAGCGACGGCCCAAAAAAACACAATGGCTTCAGTGATGCTACCCAGGGCCAAACCACAGAGGACCCATCGGGGTTCCTTTGTTTAGAGCAACCATGGACGCCCCATGCAGGCCCATCCCACATATTCGGGATGAATCGTCCCATGCGGCTGCAAGTCATGTCGCAGCCTTCGAATGGAACGATATAATATAACATAAATTAGCCTTTTTGTCAAGGCTTCAGCTTAATAATTTAGCTAATATTAGCTAAATAAAATTGGCTCAAATGAGCCTTTTTAGCTATTTCTTTTCTTTAAAGGGGTACTTGCTCGTACAAGTACCCCTTTACCCCCAATACGCCCCATGATCTGCGCTCCTCGTGCGACAAAGAGCGCTCGTTCGCCGGTGCGGCAAGACTCGCCTTCGGCTCAAACAGTTGCCGCACTTATCGGCTCACTCCGCTGTCGCCTTGCGGTGCTCGATATGGGGCCCTTTCGGAAAAGAAACCACGATTCGAAGTCACAGGGGGTTTGGGGGATGCGTAACCATAGAAAGAAAAAACTACTTACTTGCTACGGGTTTTAAAAACATTTCAGAAACTTGCTTCCAAAGCGGCAGGAGAGTTGCCCAGGGTAAGATAGACAAAACCAAAGGCAATAATATTTCTGGTTTTGGGAAAAACTGCGAGGCCAAAAAAATCGCCAAGGTAAAGTTCATGTAAACAAGCGAGATCGAAGCTGTATTCTTATCATCATGTTTTTTCCACCAAAAAGCATAGTAACCAATCAAGTGAGTCACCAAGAAAAATACATACAAAGCTCCGATAGCCACAAACATCTGCCACCAATCCTTGGATAAAGCGATGATAGCGACGGACTGCTTGGCAACTGCTCCGATGATAAGAAGCCCCAAAAGAAAAATCGAGATGGGTTTGGTTGCCGGCTTAATCTTATTGATAGCCGACGGGATTAACCGACGGACAATCAAAGCCAAAATGAACGGCACAAAAATCACCAAGGCTAATTGCTTGAACATGCCCACGGCATCAACCGCTACCGTGGCTCCGTACATCAACTTGGTCAGTAAGGGAATCGTGATGGGCGCGAGCAGTGACGTTGTGACTGTCAAAACCATGGCAATTGATTGCTTGCCACCAGCAACCTCAACCAAAAGCGGAGCTGTCATGCCAACTGGCATGGCCGCCAGCAAAAACAGGGCTAAGCCCATGTCAGGATAAAGCGGATTAACCACTAACCAAGTCAAAAACGGAAAACCAACCAGCATCAAGACGTTAGCCAATAACAAAAAACGCCAATCCTTGGCCGTGCCTTTCATCTGCTTGAGATCGATTTTAAGACAAGATAAGAAAAAGATAACCTGCAACAAAAAAGTATTCCAGGCAATCAAGTATTTGGCCTGTGGCACTAACAAACCAATCACCAATGAGGCCGCCATGACAAATATGTATGACTCTGACAGGACTTTTAAGATACGTTTCATAAGTTGCCGCATTATATCATCACCGCAAACCTTTATAAAATGCTGTATAATACCGTAATGGCCTTAAATTTTGAACATTACCAAGGACTTTCAACTGCTGAAATTGTCCATCAACAAAAAAAATCCGGCAAGAACGTGCTTTTCGTGAAAAAACGCAAAGGCTTCTTTGATTACATCTTGCATATCTTCCAAGAGCCCATGCTCTTGCTCTTGTTGGCAACGGCCATCATCTACTTTGTAATCGGTAAGGCTTGGGATGGCGTGCTCATGATTGTTGGAGTGCTGGTCATGATCAGCATTGACCTTTACCAAGAAGCTAAGACCGACAAAGCCCTGGAAGCCTTAAAAGAACTCTCGACCCCAAAAATCACAGTTATCCGCGAAGGCCGATTGCAGACTATAAATAACGAGGAATTGGTCGTGGGAGATACTTTAGTTATCCGCGAGGGAGAACGCATTGCTGGCGACGGCCAAATCAAGGAAAGCTCCAGCTTGTCAGTGGATGAATCAATGTTGACCGGCGAATCCGGAGCCATCTATAAGTCAGATAAAGTCTTTGCAGGCACGTTGGTCCTCTCAGGGCAGGCTGTAATCAAAGTCACTGCCATTGGGGTTAACACTCAGTATGGCAACATTGGTAAATCTTTAGCTGAAATCCAAGAACCGCCAACCCCTTTGCAAAAGAAAACCGGCAAGTTGGTAAAAATTTTTGGGATCATAGGCTTTTGCGCATGTCTGGCTTTGTTCCTGATCAACTACGCCCATACACAACAACTGATCGACAGTTTGCTCAAAGGGCTGACCCTGGCCATCTCTGTTATCCCGGAAGAGTTACCCGTTGTCCTAACTGTTTTCTCGGCCCTGGGTGCTTATCGCCTAACCCAAAAGAATGCCCTGATCAGGAGGATCAATGCCATAGAGACGCTTGGTAGCATTACAACGCTTTGTACTGACAAGACAGGGACGTTGACGATGAACCGCATGGAACTCCAGACGCTTTTCATTGGCCATGATTTAGTTAACGTCAAACAAATCGACAGGAATAATCCTGAACACATTGCCGCCTTATCCATTGCAGCGCTCGCCTGCCAGCCAGAACCTTTTGATCCGGCTGATCTCTCCATCTTTGCCGTTGCCAAAAAGTTTGGGTTGGACGCTGATAAGCTGCACGGCAAATATAAGTTGTTACGTGAATACGGTTTTGACCAGCACTTAAGGGCCATGGGCCATGCTTGGTCGCTTGATGGCAAGGCCTTACTGGCCATTAAGGGCAGTGCCGAACAAATAATTGATCACTGCCTGCTTGAAGAAAAGATGCGAAGGACATTGTTGGACAGTATTGAACAACTATCATCTCGCGGGTTGCGTGTCTTGGCAGTGGCTCAAAAAAAACTTGCTGAAAACCGTCTTCCTAAGTCCTTGGCCGATATAAAAGATCTGGAATTCGTTTCCCTGATTGCTTTCCATGACCCACCCAAAGAGGGTGCCAGGCAAGCTGTACTGGCTTGCCAACGGGCCGGCATAACAGTCCGCATGATTACAGGCGACCATCCGCAGACTGCCTTACATATCGCAGAGGCGGTTGGCATAAAACATAATGGTCGCGTAATTAACGGGTCAGAAATCGAATCATTGCCTGAAGACGAACTCATCAAGCGCATTAAAGGCATTTATGTTTTTTCACGCATTATCCCTGATCAAAAGCTCAAAATTGTCCACGCGCTCCAGCGCATGGGCGAGATTGTGGCCATGATTGGCGACGGGGTCAACGACGCACCATCTCTTAAAGAGGCCAATGTGGGCATTGCCATGGGTCGCCAAGGCACCAATGTAGCCAGGGAAGCGGCTGACATGGTCCTGATGGATGACCAATTAAATACCGTCGTCAACACGATCCATGACGGCCGTCGGATTTATGACAACATACAAAAAGCCGTTTCATACGTTTTTGGCATCCATGTCTACATCATATTGATTGCCCTAGCCATCCCCCTCATGAACCTGCCCGCGCTCTTGCTCCCCATCCATATAATCATTTTGGAACTGATTATTGACCCGACTTGCGCCCTGGTATTCGAGGCCATGCCCGCTGAACCGGATATCATGCGCCGCAAACCCCGCGACCCGCAAAGGCCACTCATCTCAACCAACCATTTTCTTCGAGTTTTCCTTAGGGGTCTGAGCGTCTTCGTCCTGGCTGCCGGAGCCTATATTATTTCTTTAAAGCTGGGGTATTCGAATGAAGTGGCCCGCACCATGGGCTTTAGCACTATCCTTTGGAGTAACTTGTTCCAAGTCATCGGCTCTGTTTCAAAAACCAAACCAACTTTGTTCTCATTGGACTTTTTGAAGAATAAAACTTTTATCGGGGTTTACGCTATCATGATGGTCGCCTTTGTTGGCCTGGTTTATTTGCCAAAAATCAACGCTCACCTTGGGCTGACGGCCATACCTATCCATTACTTCTTATTGGCTGCCCTCCTTGGTTTCATACCAGCCCTGGGCGGCGACATCTACAAAAAAATAAGGACTTTGCCTCGCTAACACTGTCTATGGACTCTGGGCCTTTGGCGCGCTAATGTTACTGACGTATGGAAGAGCGCATCATTGCCCCCGAAGAGTTGGTGGGCGAGGAAAAAATCGATTTATCGCTCAGACCCAAGAGCCTGGCTGAATTCATCGGCCAATCTGTCATTAAAGAGAACTTGGGTATTTTCTTAGAAGCTGCCCGGCGCCGCGGGGAACCTTGCGAACACGTGCTTTTTTACGGCCCGCCCGGTTTGGGTAAGACAACTTTGGCCCATGTCATAGCCAATGAGATGGGAGCAAACGTAAAAGTCACCAGCGGCCCTGCCTTGGAGCGCGTGGGCGACCTGGCTGCCATCCTGACCAACCTGGAAGAAGGCGATGTTCTATTTATTGATGAGATCCACCGCATGAACCGCAATATCGAGGAAGTCCTCTACCCTGCCATGGAAGATTTTGCCTTGGACTTGGTGATTGGCAAGGGACCCTCTGCGCGGACCCTGCGCTTAGACCTCAAACGCTTCACGTTGATTGGCGCCACGACCCGTTTGAGCCTTCTTTCCGGCCCGCTGCGTGACCGCTTTGGTTCGATTTTCCATTTGGATTTTTACGGACCGGACGAAATGGCAGCTATTGTCGAGCGCAGCGCCAACCTTTTAAACATCAACCTTAACCAACCGACTGCGGCCAGCGTGGCAACAAGATCACGCCGCACGCCGCGCATTGCCAATCGTTTGCTTCGCCGGGTGCGCGACTTTGCCGAGGTCAGGAACAATGGATTGTTTGATGAGCTGGCCGTGGCCGGAGCGCTTAAAGCTTTGAATATTGATGACCGGGGGTTGGATGAAACAGACCGGCGTGCGCTGGCCTTGTTGATTGAAAAATTCAATGGAGGCCCGGTGGGCCTTTCCACGCTGGCCGCTGCCATGGCCGAGGAAACGGACACGCTTGAGGATGTGCTCGAACCGTTTTTATTGCAAGAAGGACTTTTGGCCCGCACGCCGCGCGGCCGAGTCGCCACCAAAACCGCTTACGAACATTTGGGTTACCCGGTCCCTAATAACATTCAACATTCAATTTTCGACATTCAATAAAGGTCCGATTTGTATGTTGAATGTTAAAGATTTATAATTGAAGGATGATCCCTCTTTATTATTTTTTATTGGCTTGGCTGGTTTTCCTGGCTATTTTCCTTATCATTGCGGCCATTAG
>JAJZQU010000045.1 GCA_021806685.1 bacterium
GGCGCAACAAGCCAATGGTTCTTGTACTGTGCGCTATGGCGACACAGTAGTTTTGTGCACGGCCACCATGGGTGGCATCCGTGAAGGTTTGGATTTCTTCCCGCTGCAAGTTGATTACGAGGAGCGCTTTTATGCTTCGGGTAAAATCAAAGGCTCGCGTTTCATCAAACGCGAAGGCCGCCCGACAGACGAAGCCATCCTTTCCGGCCGCTTGATCGACCGTGCCATCAGGCCCATGTTTGATAGCCGCATGCGCAACGAAGTGGCGGTTGTCACGACGGTCTTGAGCCACGATTTTGAAAATGATGCTGACATCCTTGGTTTGATCGGTTCGTCTTGCGCCCTCATGATTTCTGACATCCCATGGAATGGCCCGATTGCAGCTGCCCGCATTGGCAAGCAAGACGATCAGATCATCCTTAACCCGACTTACCAGCAAGTTGACCAAGCTGGCATTGAGTTTATCGTGGCCGGCGCTAACGGAAAGACAATCATGCTTGAAGCGGGCATGAATCAGGTCAGCGAAGACGAGGCCATTAAGATGGTCGAGTTGGCTCACCAAAACCTCCAGCCCGTTGTTGACTTGATTAATCAGGTTGCAAAAAATCATGCCAAGCCAAAGCTTGATGTCTTCTCTCCGAAAAACGAAGAAGAGCGCACGGCAGCCGCTGAACGCGAGACATTGCATGGCCAGGCCACGGAATTCTTGAAAGGTCATGTCAAGGACACGCTTTTTGCCCAGCCTTTAAAATCAAAAGCTGACCGCAAGGCAGCCGTGTACAAACTCAAGGAAGAGTTGGATAGCCACTTAACGTCTCTCCAGCTCGGCAAGGACAAGCGCAAGATCGCAGCTGAGATTGTCGAAGATTTCGTGGAAGCTGAAGTTACGCGTTTGATTTTGGATGAGAAGCGCCGGGCAGATGGCCGCGGTTTGGATGATATCCGCGAACTTGTTTCTCAAGTTGGCCTCTTGCCACGTACCCATGGCTCCGGTTTGTTCATGCGCGGCAACACGCAAGTCTTGTCACTCGTGACTTTGGGCGCTCCTGGCATGGCCCAGACAGTGGACACCATGGAATTCAATGTAGTCCGCCGTTTCTTCCATCATTATAACTTTCCTTCGTACGCCGTGTCAGAAACCAAAGGTAATCGCGGGCCAGGACGCCGCGAAATCGGCCATGGCGCTTTGGCTGAAAAGGCACTTATCCCGATTTTACCGCCCAAAGAATCGTTCCCGTACACCATCCGCGTTGTGTCAGAAGTCTTAGGATCAAACGGCTCATCCTCGCAAGGCTCGGCCACTGCTTCGTCATTGGCTTTGATGGATGCCGGCGTGCCGATTATCGCGCCGGTGGCAGGCATTGCCATGGGTGTGGCTTCTGATGAAAAGAATGATCGTTGGCAGATAATTACTGACTTGCAGGACTTGGAAGACGGCACCGGTGGCATGGATTTCAAAGTCTCGGGCACTCGCACCGGCATCACGGCCATCCAGATGGATACGAAAACTTCTGGCTTGCCCATGCAAGTCGTTAAAGACACTTTTGCCAAGGCCAAAGTTGCGCGCCTAAAGATTTTGGATGTTGTCGAAGGTTGCATTGCTGCGCCAAGGGCAGAACTTTCTAAGTGGGCGCCGCGCATCGAAACGATGCAGATCAATCCTGAAAAGATCCGCGACGTAATCGGCCCGGGCGGCAAGATGATCAATGAGATTATTGCCCAAACCGGAGTTGAAATCGATATCGAAGATGATGGCAGCGTGTTTATCACTTCAACCTCAGCCGAAGGCATGGCCAAGGCCAAGGAAATGATTTCCAACCTGACTCGCGAGGTAACGGTCGGCGAAGTCTTTACCGGCCCGGTGACCCGTCTTATGGATTTTGGCGCGTTCGTCGAAATTTTGCCGGGCAAAGAAGGCTTGGTGCACATCAGCGAGATGGCGCCTTACCGCGTGGAAAAAGTCGGCGACATCGTTAAGATCGGTGATGTGGTTAAAGTTAAAGTTTACGAAATCGACAGCATGGGTCGCGTTAATCTCTCCATCAAGCGGGCTGCGCCTGATTATCAGGACCGTCCGTCTGATCGCCCGTCACTGCGTGGCGGCGGTCCTCCCCGTCGTGGTGGAGACAGAGGATCCGGTGGCCGCGGAGGTTTTGGTGGCGGCCGTCATGACAGTCGCCCCAGCCCACGGCCGCCAGCCAGCGGCCCCAAGGATACCAGTAACGATCCGTTCGCTATCACCCTGTGACAGACTCATCTATCCATGATGCGACTCTGGTTGGTTCACCCATCATGTCTTATGGTGAGGCTCCGATAAATCGTCGCATAACAAAACTCCTCGTCATTTTAGCGGGGAGTTTTGTGGTGGTCTTATTGGCCTTGGGAGTTTGGTTTTGGTTTTTTTCACCAATCCCTTTACCGGCCGATATTTCGGTCATGGCAGTTGTGCCGGCCCATGTCCAATTGCCCGGCCAAGCCCCGGATGTTTGGAAGCAAACCGCTGACATTAATAGCCCCCTGCCCACCATTATGGGTTTTGTGGCTGATAAGCAGGGTGGCAAGCCAATGCCTTTTGCTGTCCAGGTTTTTTCATTGTCCGAATTGGTGCAGGACGGGAAAGTGGCTGTCTGGAAGATTGCCTCAGAAAAAGATTTACAGCCCCAAATAAGCAAGTCGCTCATACAACTATTTGGATTCCCGTCGTTTAACAAGCCGGTTTGGCTCTCAATAAAGCCAAAAGTGCTCTTGGGTTTACAGGCCGGGCCAGTAGACCTCCCGGATGAAATAGCCGGTCCTTTAGAGAATGGAGTTTGGAAAACATCAGGGAAAACCATGCCAACCAATCAAGCGCCGTCGACAACCAATAATTTCATCCCATTGTCACCCTTTAATAGTTCAATTTTAGCCAACTTTTCGCAAGCTAATGACTTGGCGCTGCACTTGCCTGATTCCGGCTGGGTAAACTGGTCTTTTCAGGCAGACGCTGTTAACTTCGTAATCCAACCAGAGACCCCGGTTAATCCCGATACAGTGCTTGGTTTAGCTACTGGCCATGATCTTTTTGATAAACAAAACGGCTTGCTTGAAGATCAGACGTCCGTTCAAATATTAATGCCGCCAACTTCTTTGCCAACGGCCACAGACTGGCTGACGGATGGTAAGTTTGCCATGAGTTTTAACAAGACTCCATCGAATTCAGTCAGTTTTATATCCAAGAGTGTCAACGGCCTGACATGTCCGGGCAAGGCTTTAGCTTTTTTTGACGCGCAAAGTTTAAAAAATATTTGTTCATGGGTAGGTGTTTGTTTTGTCTCTCCCGAACATCTGTTAATTGCCGAGCAGGCTGGAAATGTGAATTTTTGTTTTTGATTTTTTATCAACAGTGTGGATAAGAATGTTTGAAAGAGTAAAAAGATGATATTTAACAGTGGTTTGAGCCTCCTTAGGCTCAAGAATTGAAGCAGGGGGTAAAAAGATGTATAATGGTTATACACATCGTTCTTTGTTCGACCGTTCTTTTTCTGCTTGTTGATCGCAAGCACAGTCGATCTTTTTTACCCTTTTTGGCCAACCAGAGCGGTATATAGTAAACCTTTCGCGGGGTTTACTACGTCGGAACAGCATAGCCGGATAACCTCAAAGTACCTTGAAAACTGCTAAAAAGATGGAGCTGTCATGTCCTGTTCACATGGAAGTTCCATCGCATGGATTATCTCGATCCCTCTCGACGTTTTTAACGTCAAGAAACAGAAAACTAAAATCACAACTAAAATCCGTGCCCTTAACGGGTACAAACTTATGGCTACCCTCCACTATGAGGCCTTATGCAGGTCTCGGAGCGGACGCCAGGACCGGGATGAACCAGCAGTGCTTCTTAAAAGCCCAGGAATACGCAAGTATCCTCATTGTCAACGACAAAACTCAATGTTTCGACACTCGTCGAAATTCGTCGCATGACGGTTATGGATCCGCGCCTAGGCTTAGAGCCGAGGCTCCACAAATTTTCACAAATTAGGGATGTCCCCGGCTCTTTGTATATCTACAGAAAATGTTTTTTATACACAACCCCATTTAAGATAAGGGCAAGAAGTGGTATCCTATACCCATAAATCAAAAGAATTTATTCTTTTATATATTTATGAACCTTCTTTTCAATAACAGGCTTGTCAGTATATCGAGCAAAATACTGGTAGGCTGCTTTATGGTATTGGCCTACGGATTAATACAGGGCCATGCGGCTTTTGCTGCCACTAGTTGTACTTTTGCCAGTGTTGGCACCAGCTTGTGGGATACTGCTGCCAATTGGACTTGTAATGATGCGTCACATAATGTGCCGACCTCAACTGTTGATGTCCTTATCCCTACGGCAACATCGACAACTTTGACGGATGACTTTGTTTATAACGTTAAATCTATTAATATCCAGGGCACCCTAGTATCAGGGTTAGGATCGGTCATACATGTTAATGGGGATTGGACGCGTACCGGTGTTTTTACTCCGTCTACCGGAACAGTGGATTTTGCTGGGACAGCAGTTCAGACGGTCGGTGCTGAGACCTTTAATAATCTGGATGTCACAAAGAGCTCGGGGTCACTAACGGCAACTGGCAACATAGTTGTTGGCGGAACTTTAACTACTGGGGGCGGTGGAGGGACATTTAATATGGATGTGAATGCCCTCAGCGTTACAGGGATATCTACAATCGGTACAGGTACAACGGTGACCTCAACTTCGGGTACTTTGACTTTTACGGACGCCGTCAGCAATACCGGTAATATTGGAAGTTCAAGAGGAGACCAACTTTTCTCGACTTCTTTAACAATGAATACAGGAAGCACGTTTAGCGTTGGAGCGGGTTATGCAACTAGCTCTGGATCATTGGGTGAAAGAGGCGCCATAAAAGGCAATAGCGGTCTTTTGTCTATTGCCGGTAACTTCACCGCCAAGGTAGGAGGGGCATTTGATGCGGGAACAGGCACGGTCAAATTTTTTGGGACAGCTGATCAGCTTGTAGCGGGTTACACTTTTAACAATTTAAAAATTTATAAAAGCACAGGCACTGTATCGGTGGTTGGCTTGAGCACGGCAATTAATGGGACGCTACAGGTCACTGGGGGTGGTAGCATATTCGATGCGAGAGATATGACAGTGGCTGGAGTCACTACGATTGATTCTGGTTCAACGGTGACAAGCACCAACTCTGGGGCGTTTGTCTTTAATAGTCCGGTAACTAATGCAGGCAGCCTAAGTTCTTTCACGGGCACCATATTATTTTCTTCCTCATTCGAAAATTTTGGGACTTTTGACGTTGGTGTCAATACAGTCACCACCACGGGTTCTTTTACGGGAACAGGTGTTATAAATGGCAACAGTGGCATGTTGGCAGTCCGTGGTTACATGACTGGATTCTCGGCTTTCAATTGTGGGACTGGAACGTTAAAGCTTTGGGATACAACTGACCAAAACATCACCGGGGCGATCTTTAATAATGTGCTTGTGACAAAAGAAGCGGGTACGGCCGTATTCGTGACTGCGAACGCTACAGTCCAGGGCAATCTAACAACATTTGGATCGGCGGGTACTCTCTCGTCTGGCTCGGTTAATCTCTCTGTGAGCAATGTCACGATCAACGGGGCCGGCATGACAGTGACTTCAACTTCCGGCACCTTGACTTTTGCATCAACGACCAACGATGGTTCCATAGGGACAACCTCGGGTTCGCTCAACTTCAATTCTACGACCACAAATAACGGGACCTTGAACGTAGGAAACAGCGGAGCCATTGTGTATGACCTCCACAACAACGGCACCATCAACGGCAACAGCGGTATATTAAATGTGTTTGGCGTTTGGTCATTGGCCGGGACATTTAATGCTCAAAATGGTGGAGTTTATTTTGGCGGCAGCCGCGATCAAGATTTGCCAAATCTCATCTACCATAACTTGGGTGTAAATAAATCCGGCGGCACGTTGACCATGCAGACAAGTGTCACAACAACCAATGATGTTGTGCTCCTGTCAGGCAACTTTTCAGTTCCTTACACCTTGTCCGTGGGCCGTAACTGGACAGACTCCGGAGCTGTGGTCAGCGGCTCAGGCACAGTCCGATTTGATGGTTCTGGCGCTCAGTCAATCGGTGCGGAAGCAAACTTCCCCAATGTTGAAATCAGAAAACCAGGAGGCAGCACTGCGACTTTGGCAGGTACGATTACTGTAGCTGGTAACTTTGCGCTCACATCCGGAACTTTCGCCATGAGCACGCGCCTTATGAATGTAACTGGTAATTACTCAAACGACGGCGGAACGTTGAATGGCGGGACTGGAACGGTGCGGTTAACAGGTATGGGCGCTCAAACAATCAACACTGAACCCAACTTCTATGGTCTGATGATCAATAAGGGTTTAGGCACTGCTACCTTAATCGGTAATGTTTCAACCACCAATTTTGCTGTAGTAGCCGGTACCTTTGCCGTTGCTGATAAAATCTTTTATGCTTCTACGATTTATTCCAATGCCGGCCTGGTCACCCGTACCACAGGCAGTATCAAGCATGCAGCCAGCTATAAGAACTTCGTTAATGCCAGTGGCGTAACCCAGACTTCATACACCACGCCAGGGGCCATCTA
>JAJZQU010000007.1 GCA_021806685.1 bacterium
TGGAGGTTAAGGCTCCGGCCACATTGCGGCCCTCATCTGAGTCATAAGGCAAGCCCATACTCATGAGCAAAGCTCCCAAGTTGGCATAACCAATACCTAACGAACGGAAGGCATGGGAGTTGTACTCGATGGCCGGCGTGGGATAAGACGAAGCGCCAACAATAATCTCCTGGGCAATGATAATGATGCGGCAGATGTGCTCGTAAGCAGCTACGTCAAACTGGCCGTCCGGCGTGCGGCATTTCATGAGGTTGATGGATGCCAGGTTGCAAGCTGAGTCATTCAGGAACATGTACTCCGAGCAGGGGTTTGAGGCGTGGATACGGTCGGTATTGGAGCAGGTGTGCCAGTTATTGACTGTCGTGTCGTATTGCATGCCAGGGTCGCCGCACTGCCAGGCTGCATCGCTGATTTCGCGCAGCAGGTCGCGCGCGCGGAACTTTTCGCATGGTTCGCCGTTAGTCACGAACTTAGTCCAAAAATCAGTATCTTGGTCAACAGCCTGCATGAAAGCGTCGGTTACGCGCACGCTGTTGTTGGCATTTTGGAAAAAGATGGAAGAGTAAGCTTCGCCATCCAACGATCCGTCAAAACCGGCGTTGATCAAGGCATGGGCTTTCTTTTCCTCTTTGGCTTTACACCAGACAAACTCTTTGACGTCCGGGTGGTCTATGTTCAAGATGACCATCTTGGCCGCGCGGCGTGTTTTGCCGCCGCTCTTGATAACGCCTGCAAAAGCATCGTAGCCGCGCATGAAAGATACCGGGCCGGATGATTTGCCGGATGAAGCTGCCAGGTTCTCTTTGGAAGAACGCAAGGAAGAAAGGTTTGAGCCGGCGCCTGAACCATATTTGAAAAGCATGCCTTCGGTCACTGCCAACTGCAGGATTGACCGCATGTCGTCCTGGACTGAGTTAATGAAACAAGCTGAGCATTGCGGATGCGGGTTAACGCCCACGTTAAACCAGACCGGGGAGTTAAAAGCCGCCTTTTGGTTAACGAGTACTGATGTTAGTTCGGCTTCGTAGATATCAGCATCTTGGGCTGTTTGGAAATAACCGCCAACTCTGCCCCAGTTAGTGATAGTCTTGGCTACACGGTCAACCAACTGGCGCATGGAGGTTTCACGTTCCGGTGTGCCCAAACGACCGCGGAAATACTTGGAAACGATGATGTTGGTGGCTGTTTGGCTATAAAATTTAGGTACCTCGACACCTTTTTGTTCAAAGACAACCTTTCCCTTCTCGTTGGCAATGACAGCATCGCGTTGGTCCCACTCAAGCTCGTCGTAAGGATGGCTTTCTTCAGTCGTAAAAAACCGATGGACTTTTATGCCATGGCCATAGTCAGGTTCTTGGGACCGTTCTGAGAGCTGCAACCTGTAGAGCAAGTAAAGTCTGGCAACTTGGGTAAAGTTCAAATCAATCAAAGCGGCACCGGCCGTTTCCCTCACATCTTCTGTTGTCGGGACTGTGTGGCCATCAAAACGCTGGTTTAGCTTATGGATTACGTAATTGACTGCGCGGTCAATTGAGGAAGCGTTCTTTTCTGGGTCAAAACCGGCTGACCTAAAAGCCTCGCGGATGCTGTTCCTGACTTTTTCCGGTTGAAAACGGTCTATGTGCCCGTCACGGCGACGGATCGATTTAAGTGTTTTCAGATATGCCATGATTGCCTCTGTATTGAGGTTGGCATCCAAGATTCTCTCCGTGCTGGTTTTTCCAACCGAAGAATTTGCCTGTGGGCACATAGGGCGGTGGTGGGTCACGGCACTCGAGAGTGCCGTGATGGGTTAAATTTTGTTATTTCCGACAGCAATGTAATTTCTCCAAGTTTGAATCTTGGAAAAGCGCGTTTTACATTGGTTGTGGCTAAAGTCGGATGACCACAACATCTTGTGGTCTAAGCGCGATTATACCACAAGATGTTGGGGAGGACGAAAGTCCTGGGGATAAGGTTCAAAGGCCCAATGAAAGGTTGATCTTCGGAGCTTCTTGCGCCTCAGCCGGCGCGATCGGCATGGTGATATTTTGTTTTTGTCCTAGGCGGTCAAAGTATTGGATTTGTTTTTCGGCCAAAGCTTTCTCGTAAATATCTCTCGTGACTCTCACGTCCTGTAGGCAGTAATCTTTCAATTCATCGATTTTGCCCTCTTTCCAAAACCGGACCGCTTGCAAGCCATCACCGCTCTTGCCCATGCCCAAAGTCGCCTGGGCCACAGTATCCAATTTAATCCTGAACCCCAAGCGCTTTTCTATCTCAAGCAAAAGATCGACCGTGGGCAGGCTCATAATGTTGCCTGTGTAGTAAGTCTGCATGCAGGGGTAATCAAAACCAAAAAGGTTGTAACCGATGATGCGGCTCGACCTCTCTAGGCGCGGCCAGAGTTTTGGCAGGTCTGCTTCCAAGAAAGATTCAAAAGTATCTGTCTCATAAAAATATACGCCCACCACTGAAATTTTAAGCAATGAGGCTTTATAAGCCCCCACGTCTTGGAAGGTGTTTTGGGTTTCAATATCCAGGACAATTTCAGTGCGATCCGACATATAGAGACAAGCCGTAATCTAGCACAAATTACACAAATTTAGGATTGTGGATAAATCGCCGTGGTCTTGCTAGATTTATGAGAGTTTGTATACAAGAAAAAACCGCCTAAAGCGGTTTTTTACAATTGCCCTGCGCGGCGCCTTTCGTATTCTTTGAGGAACATCTTACGCATTCTGATATTTTTGGGAGTGACCTCTACTAACTCGTCGTCCCCTATGTATTCCAAGGCCAGTTCAAGCGACATGATGCGGTGGGGAGTCAGGGCTTCTGACACGCCATCCCCTTTTGAGCGCATATTGGACAACCTTTTTTCTTTGCATACATTGACCACCAAATCTTCCGGCTTGGCGTTTTGGCCAACAATCATGCCTTCGTAAACTTCGGTATTGGGCGGGATGAAGAGGATGCCCCTCTCTTGGGCAACCAACATGCCATAAGAAACAGCCGTACCCGATTCGTGTGCGATAAGTGAACCATGCTCCTGGCGCATTAAGTCCCCGGCATAAGGCTTATAACCCAAGAGCAAAGTGTTGATGATGCCTTGGCCGCGCGTATCAACCGTGAATTCATTGCGATAACCGATTAAGCCGCGGGTTGGGATCTCGAAAGTCAGGTAAGCCACGCCGTTTTCATTCAGCATGTTTTTGAGTTCACCACGGCGGCGACCCATCTTCTCGATAACAGTCCCGCTCATGGTATCAGGCACTTCAATCTCAACCTGCTCAAACGGTTCTTGTTTTTGTCCGTTAATTTCTTTGAAGATGACTTGAGGGCGGGAAACTTGCAGCTCAAAGCCATCACGACGCATCTTTTCGATCAAAATCGCCAAGTGCAGTTCTCCCCTGCCCTCAACAGTAAAAGACTCGCCAACATTCTGAAAATCAACACGCAAAGCAACGTCGTTCTGCAACTCGCGTTCCAACCTTTCTTTAATGTTGCGTGAGGTAGTGTATTGGCCTTCTTTACCTGAAAAAGGTGAGGTATTGACGCCAAAGGTCATTTTAACTGTTGGCTCTTCAATAGCCATGACAGGCAATGCCTCGGGGTTAGTTGGATCAGCGATCGTTTCACCGATGTTGATGTCACTCACGCCCGAAAAAGCCACAATTTCACCAGCTGGCGCTTCAGCCACTTCCTTGCGGTCCAAGCCATCAAAAATCATGATATTGGTTATTTTGGCTGGTGCAGACTTGCCATCACGGTTAATCCAAACCACATTGCCCGGGCGGAAAACTCCCCTTACAACGCGTCCTATGGCAATACGTCCCTTGTAGTTGTCGTGTGAAACATTGACGACAGAGACTTGCAAAGGAGCCTCAAGGTCGACTTTTGGTTCAGGGATGTACTTAACGATAGCATCAAATAGCGGAGCAACGTCGTTCATGCGGCTCAAATCAGGGTCCAAGCCAGCTTTGGCTTGCTTGGCAGAAGCGTAGATGACCGGGAAATCAGCCTGCTCACTGGAAGCCCCAAGCTCAAAGAACAAGTCAAAAGTCTTGTCCAACACCCAGTCCGGGCGGGCGTCCGGCTTATCAATCTTATTAATGACAACAATAATGCGGTGCCCTGCCTCGATGGCCTTTTTAAGCACGAATCTGGTCTGTGGCATTGGCCCCTCTTTGGCATCCACCAACAATAAAGCTCCATCCACCAGTTTCATGATACGTTCCACTTCGCCGCCAAAGTCAGCGTGTCCCGGAGTGTCTACGATGTTGATTTTTACGCCATGGTAATTAACGGCCGCGTTTTTGGAGAAGATGGTAATCCCGCGTTCCCGTTCAATATCATTGCTGTCCATGATGGTATCACCGGTCAACTTTTGGACGCTTAAAGTGTCTGATTGCTTCAATAGCGAATCAACCAAGGTAGTCTTACCGTGGTCAACGTGGGCAATAATCGCTATGTTGCGCAATTCCATAGGTGCGAAGTATATGCTAAAACTTAAAATAAGTCAACGACAAACCACCCCCCGAGTCAAACTCGGCTCCCCTCCTTAGCCAAGGAGGGGAAACAAAGGGGTGGTTGTTTAAGCTAGAGTGATTTTGACTGTTGGTTTTTTGCCCAAGTGTTGTTTTCTGGCTTTGCCCATAGCATGGCCCCAGGCATCAAAAGTCTTGGCCATAGGCCCTTTGATTGTAATCTCAGTTGGTTGGAGCAGCCTTTCCAGGTTGGCGATCAAGGCTCCTATATGGGATCCATACTCCACGAAAAGGTCAGCTCCTTCAGGGTCGCCTTCCTGAGTTTTGTGATAGATAGTTTCCGCGCTCAAACCGGATTTGCGTTTGAAAAAGTCAGAACCGCAAAAATCTTTTAGCAAATAACTCTCGTGTGGGACATCCAAGGCTTCCTGGAAATTGGCGATTAGCATGTTCATGACCACTGTTGTTGGCTTGCCTCCGGTTATCTGGCTGGTTAGTTTTATGTCCTGCCCCAACTCAAGAACCAGGCCAAGGCCTTTTTTTACTGCTCGTTTTGATGTAGCAGGTTTCATAATATTAAGTATTCTTGTCATTCCGAGGGAGTTCGACGAGTCGAGGAATCTTAGTTAACTGAGATCCCTCCACTTCACTTCGTTGCGGTCGGGATGACACGAGGGTTATCGGAAGATGGTTTTAGCTGTTTCCCAGAACTCTGGACGGTTTTGGGTGGTCTTCATCCAATACCACCATTCTACACCCCAGTAATCGATTGTCGAAATACCGGAATTTTTGGCGAAACTGATATTGTTCATCATCTGTTTTAGGTCAAAAGTCTGCATTTGTTCATCGATAGGCGTTTCTAGCAAAGTTACTCGCTTGGTCCAGGGTTCCATTTGGAATTCGCTGATATAAAAATTTTTTATGCCCCAGAGCAAGCTCATGGCCTGGCCCTTGCGTAGATAAAATTGGGGAGGCACAAACCAGTAATGGAAGATGCCTAACGGACCTATGACTACGCGGTAAACGCTGACGCCCAATCGATCGACTCTGCCGCCTAAAGTCCAAAAAGACAATTCACCGGAATCAGTTGTGGCTATTGGTTTAGTGTCCAGCGAACGGACGAGCTTGATTTCCTTATCAAACAGACCGTCAGCCGTTTCAGGGCACTTGCCAAATGGGAAACCCGGTTCATTTTCTACCTGCCAACTTTTGACTGCCGGATGGTTTTTGTAACGGTTAATTACTTGGTTCATATAATCCAAAACAGCCTGCTCCCGTTCGCCGTTCGATAAATTGACGGCCCAGTCCGGTATCCAACATTCTGGCCAGCGCGGTAGCTTTTCACCGACTGCCAAAACGACACTCCCCTGTTTGGCAGCTACGCTATCCAACTCGCGATCAAGCCATGCCCAGTCCCACTTTCCTTTTTGCGGTTCGAGTAAACTCCAGTAAGCCGGAATACGGAAACGGCGGATGTTCAAATCATTCAAACTCGCTGCCAGAACTTCGTCCGGATCTAGTTTAAATTCTTCGGCATATGGCTTGCTGAAAGTAACGCCAGCTGTTTGCTGCAAAGGCAGCCTTAAGCTCATGGCCAAAAAACCGCAGGCAACAGCGATGAAACAAGCAGCTAGTATCAGCCCGACTATCTTAATATGTTTCTTTGTTTTAGGTTTCATAGATTAATTCCCCCTTCGCTTCCCCCTTTAATAAAGGGGGCTTTTAGTCAACCCCCTTATTAAGGGAGGTGTCCCGCAGTATTGCGGGACGGAGGAATTTAGACATTATAAACTAATCATCGCCAGTCCAACAGCCATGACGGCCAGAGCCACTGCTTTTAGGGCAATAACATTTCGTTTCAAAGATTCGCCAAGCAGGGTTTGTGCTTTTGATTTAAGGACAAAAGCCACGATGACCAGTAGCGCGAATTGCATGACTTGCAGCGCGTTGACGATCGAGGCGCTACCCAAGGAAATGGCGTATTGGAGCAGGATAAAGCCAATGCCGCCCAAGACTTGGCCGACGATAGCTAATTTGGCAGCTGATGAGCCGGATATTACCTCCCCTTTTTTCTTGCCTTTATGGGCACGAATGATGGATAGCATCTCAGCGCCAGACATCGGGTCAATCAAACACGCCAAGATGAGCGCCGTGGCAGCGGCCACTATCCTGGTTGTAACAAAGCCACCCAGGAAACCGGCACTGTCGTAAACCGCCTTGCCGCTAATGGCGCTCACGGCAAACATCAAAGCCGAAAGTATGCATAAGAGGATGGTTACCCTGGTCAGCCTGGTCTGCGCCTTGCCTCCGGCCAAAAGAATGGTGGCGACAATCAATAAAGCAAAACCGATTAATTGCTGGTACGAGAGGCGTTCGCCCAAAAAAGAATAAGCTCCAATTAGAGTCATGACCGGTATCAAGGCACTGATGATCGGAACAACGCGGCTGGCTTCACCCCGCGACAAGGCAGCAAAAAACGTCCATAGCGCCACCATAAAGGTTATGCCGCAAAGGATGGCCCACAAAATATCCACGCCAATCGGCCAGCTGGTAACCCAAGGGATCAGCACGATGGCCAGGCCTGACAGAAGCCCGACCATGCCGGCATAAGTGGCGCTGCGCTTGAAGGCGTTCTTGAGAAGTATCTTGTCGATCACGAAGGCAAACCCGTTGGCTGCGTGACCGATAAGTGCGATGATGATCCAAGTCATATTTTTTAAATTTCAATTGTTTCTCCAAACCTCGGCACGTCGGCCGTCACTTCCATTTCGTCTTTGATGCGGGTGGCTAAGGCGGCTGAGGCCGCTTCTTCGCCGTGCGTGCAATAGATTTTTTTGGGGAGCTTGGTGGCAGTTTTAATCCAATCCAGCAGCATGCGTTGGTCGGCGTGGGCGCTGTAGGCCCCGATACTGGTTATCTTGGCTTTAACGTCAATCCTTTCGCTCAGGACAGTTACGTGCTTTTCGCCTGTGTAAAGGCGCCTGCCAAGAGTGCCTTCAGCTTGGTAACCGATGATCAGCACGGTTGAATTTTTATCGCCTAAATAACGGACCAAATGATGAAGGATCCGCCCGCCGTTCATCATTCCAGAGCCGGCAATAATGACTTTAGGACGAGGAGCTTGGTTAATGGTTTTGGAATCCTCCCGCGATAAAGTTTCTTTAAGACCGGGGAATTCGAAAAGTTTATCTCCGGCCGCGATCAACCTCAGAGCTTCACGGTTATAATATTTCGGAAACTGGTCGAAAATAGCCGAGGCTTTGATAGCCATGGGACTGTCGAGATAGATATCCACGGGTGGCATGAGCTTATTTTCGACAAAATGGTTCAGTTCAAAGAGAATCTCCTGGGTGCGTTCGATGGCAAAGGACGGGATCATTAGCACGCCTTTTTTATTGATGGTTTCCACGATTGTCTTTTTTAACAACTCGGCCCGGGTGCTCTCGTTTTCATGGATGCGGTTGCCGTAAGTTGATTCGATAAAGAGCGTATCAGTCATGGTTAAAGCATCTTTGGGCTGGAGCAAAGGCGTGTTGACATTGCCTAGGTCGCCGGAAAAAACCGCCCTTGAGCCATCCCCTGCCTCGATAGATAAAAAGGAGCTGCCAAAAATGTGGCCCGCATTATGATAAGTGACTTTAAGGTCTTTAATTTTAATTGGTGAATTATCGTCAATCGTCTTAAAAAGAGAAACAACACCTGCCACGTCTTCGTTTGAATATAGCTTAGGCGTATATGACCTTTGGAATTCTTCGTCCATGATTTCAGCTGCATCCTCTAAGACGAGTTGGGTCAGTTTGGCCGTGGGAGGTGTCAGAAAAATCCGGCCCTTGAAGCCGTTTTTGACCAAGACCGGCAAGCGCCCGACATGGTCGAGGTGGGCGTGCGTGACAACCACGGCATCAAGCTTGGAGACATCAAAGCCAAAAGGTTCAAAGTTCTTGGAATGCGCCAAAGTTGTGCCCTGAAAAAGGCCGCAATCAACCAGGATTCTGGTTTTATTGGATTCCAGGTAATAGCACGAGCCAGTAACTTCCCGCGCAGCTCCAAAAAGCGTGACGAGCATGTCACTAGTTTAGCATGATGGTTTAGAATCTTACAGGTTGCTTAAGGTCGGATATACACCTCCGATTCAGTTGTTGGTCAATATATTCCAATAAGCTCTTGTTGGCAGTCAGGCTTTGGTATTGGGTTGATTGCTTATCTTCTTGCCAGGCAGTCGGTGCATAAAAACCTTGCGCGTCTCTATTCATCTGTGCATTTACCATGGCCGACTCCCCAGTTTTCGTTGTTTGGCAGGTATCAGCTTGCCAAGTCTGGCAGTAAGCGAAAAATGTAAAGTTGGATTGAGTCAAATCAAGCTTGTCTGTTGGCAATACTATGCACGATCCTGCCATGGCAGAAGGTATTAAATGTTTTTTGGCAGCCTCTTCCAATGAATAAGTCAGGGCAAACTCTTGTCTGTTGATTGTCGGCTTATTCTCGAACATCGGACAGACGATATGGGCAAAGGGCGCTTGGGGGGTAGTACATTGCTTGCGGGCCAGGACGTTTAAGATCATGCCGTCGACTGCCGGGTTTTGTAAAAATTCAAAGACCAGTAAAGACTCCAGTATGAGTAGCACGCCTCCAGTCACAACTAAGATTCGGAAAGGAGTTTCTTGGTGTTCAAATATATGGCGGTAACCATCTTGGAAGATCCAGCTCTTGCCTCGCACAATAGCTTCGATGAAAAGGACGGCCAGAGTGGCTACGCAAGCCATGAGAAAGGCGGCGTATGGTTGCCACCCTAAACTGGCCAATGAAAGGGCGACAGCCGGGAAACTGATGACGCTAAGGGCTGCCCAAACACTGTCTGCATGTTTCCAAGTTATTAGCTTGGCCTTTTTGGTTCGAGGCTTTGGCATACTTTTAATCTGGAGCGCTGCTAACAAAATGCGCCCCGATGGCAGTATAGCACATCGAAGCTCTGTTCGTCATTGCGAGCGAGTCAGACGAGCGCGGCAATCTCCGGAGATTGCTTCGTCGCTGCTGCTTCTCGCAATGACAGGTGCTGCTAAACAAGCTTGATGAACAACGAGCGCGGCAATAATTTAAGGGCCCACTTTGTCCAGCCTGTGGAGTTGCCGACGATTACTAGATTCTTGTTTGACCTGAGGGCATCTAAAGTTTTTTCAACAATGGTTTGGGGGTCGGAGTAACGCTTATAATCATTAGGATCGACTTTCAATCCGGCGCGTTCTTGGAAGGATGTGGCAACCGGCCCAGGGCATGTGCAAAGGACTTTAACGCCTTTGCCTTTGAGCTCTTCAGCCAAACCTTGTGAGTAGCTAATGACAAAAGCTTTGGTCGCAGCATAAGTTGTCATGGTTGGCCAAGGGAAAAAGCCGGCGGTTGACGCGACGTTGATGATGGCGCCCTTACGTCGTGCTAGCATGCTTGGCAGGAAAAGTTTGGTTAAAGCCAAGACAGCGCGGCAATTCAGGTTGACCATGTTCAAATCATCTTCGTAACGTATCTCGCTTTCTTGGCCAAACTTACCAAAGCCTGCATCATTGATCAGGACGTCAACAATAATGCCCATGTTTTGGAGCTTGCCTGGCAACAAGGGCAGCTCTTTGGAACGAGCCAAGTCAATCGGCAAAAAACGCACATCTATCCCCTCCCTTGCCCTTAGCTCTTCAGCCAAGGCTTTGAGTTTAGCCTCGTTTTTACCGATCAATATCAAAGGTTTCTTTTTGGCTGCCAGGACCTTAGCGAAAGCCTCGCCAATGCCTGATGATGCGCCGGTAATCAAAGCATAGTCCTTTTTTGCCTCTTTAGGGGCAGCTGCCAGCTTGGGCTGTTCAGGTGTGGCTTGAATGGCATAGTCAATCGTTGGCTGTACGAGCGATGAATTCTGGTCAGTCATAGTAGTTTGGTTAGGCTTGCGCTGGCCTTATTTAAACTCAATATCTCGCTATTGTCTAATATCGGGGTTATAATGCTCTCAGATGCCAAACGAGCCAGAAAAATCCTTAAAGCTTTGCCAACCGGAAGAATGCGAAAAAATACCGCTTAGCGTCAAAATGTGGATGATAGCTGCATTTTTAGTTATGTCCCTCATCATAATAGCTATCGCCGCTTGGATCTTGGTTATGGTCCCTAGGATGCCTTTGCCGCGCTTGGTTTGGGAAGGCCAAGGCGAAACGCCTATCTGTCGCCAATCTTTAGAACCTAAGAAGAAGATTAGGGTTTTGGCCACTGCCTATTCCAGTACTTTGGACCAGACAGATAATACCCCCTGCTTAACAGCCACTGGTTATGACGTTTGTGAGAACTACGCACGCTATGGTGCGGCCAACACAATTGCTTCCAACTTTCTTCCTTTGCACGCGATTGTCAAAATCCCCGAGTTTTTCGGGGACCAGATTTTTGTTGTTCGTGACCGCATGAACGATCGTTATTATAACCGGCTGGATCTTTGGATGCCGACGCGCACGCAGGCTGTCCGTTTTGGCGTTAGGTATGTGACAGTCGAGGTCTATTGATCAGACTTCTATCTTTGAAAAAAGATAACTGCCAATACCCGTCAATAACAACCAGATTGCGACGATGGCAAAAAGGTTAATCGCTAAGCTCATTTGTGAAGTCCCAATCAGGATATTTCTTAAGGCGTCAACTCCATATGACAATGGGTCGATGTAGGTTATTTCAGTTATGGCTGTGGGCAAGCCCTGGAGCGGGAACAATGCCCCTGACAAAAAGAACATGGGCATAATCAGGAAATTAACAATCAACTGGAAGCCTTGCATGTCGTCCAAAAGCGAAGCAATAGCCGTACCCAAGGTCGTAAAGACCAGGGCAATCAGCAGCATGACTAAGACGGCCGGTATGAGAAAAAGCCAGTTGCTTGGACGAAAACCAATGGCAATGGAAATGGCTAAAACTAAAACGCCTTGCAGAGCAGCCACTGTAGCGCCGCCCAAGGTTCTGCCCAACATAATATTAAAACGCGAGACTGGCGCGACCATGGTTTCTTTTAGGAACCCGAACTGGCGGTCCCAAATCATTTCTATGCCCATGAAGACAGCGGTAAACATAATACTCATGCCTACAATGCCTGGCACTAGAAATTGGATGTAGTTGCCGCCACCGGCTTTTGAGTAGATTGGCCCAAAACCAAAACCTAAAGCCACCAAGAAGAGCAGCGGTTGGGCCAAGGAACCGATAACGCGCGATTTTGACCTGAAATAACGGATCAATTGCCTTAGCCAAAGAATATAGATAGCATTCATATTTTATCTCCTGTTCCAAAGACGTCGGCGCATGCGCATCTGGTCAATGCTGCCAGCATGTTCGTCTCGGATATTTTTACCGGTTAAGGACAAGAAAGCTTCTTCCAGAGTTGGAGTATTTGTTTGGTTCCTCAAGTCTTCAGGCGTACCTGTGGCTACGATCTTACCCTGGTCAATAATAGCAATACGGTCTGCATTCTGCTCTGCCTCTTCCATGTAATGAGTCGTAAAGAAGATAGTCATGCCTTCGTCCTTACTGAGTTTGCTGGCATAGGCCCAAATATGGTTCCTGGTCTGCGGATCAAGGCCCAGTGTAGGCTCGTCCAAAAATAGGATCTTGGGGCGGTGCAATAATCCGCGGGCTATTTCCAGGCGTCGCTTCATGCCACCGGAAAAAGTTTTCGCCAAGTCATGTCGCCTGTCCCAAAGCTCAACAAATTTCAGGAGTTCTTCGATACGCTTATTCCTCTCAACTTTTGGGATGTTATAAAGCACGCCATGGAACTCCATGTTTTCCAAAGCCGTCAACTCATCGTCCAAGCTAGGGTCTTGGAAGACAATACCAAAAGATTTGCGTGCCTCTGTAGCTTCTTTGACAGGGTTATGGCCATTCAAATCTATTTCACCGCTGGTCGGGTGAAGCAAGGTCGTCAGCATTTTAATGGTAGTCGTCTTACCTGCTCCGTTTGGCCCCAAGAAAGCAAAAATCTCCCCGGCTTTGACATTAAAAGATATTTTGTCGACAGCCACGAAATCCCCGAAATTTTTTGATAGGTCCTTAACTTCGATCATAGGATATTAACTATACTTTAACTGCCTTGGGATTAGTTCACTAAGCCAAAATACTTGAGGGCTGGTTTGATATTTGGCCCCAAATCATTGTCCGGCAAAGCATCGATATCCAACCAAGCATATTCGCGGATATCTGGCCCGAGTTTAATCTCGCCTACGCGTTTGGCCAAGAAGTGGACTAGGATAACATCTATTGTCCCCTCTTCAGTCTTTTTAGTCGTGTACATGATATAGGGGTTTTGATCTAATATTTCCAAATCAACCCCGATTTCCTCTTTTGTTTCACGTCGAGCCGCATCGATTAAGCTCTCTTCGAAATTTTCGACACGTCCGCCGCAAAACTTCCAGAAAGCCGTGTCACCATGCTTATTTAGCAGGACTTTGCCATCTTCAATGATGACCGGGCCAGAAGCGATGATGATTTTAGACATAGGGTTATGATATTTCACCGTGCTTGAGATGTTTTGGCAAGATTTGCCAGAGATAATAAAGAATCGCCAAGTCAGCAACCAATGTCAATAACTTAAAAATTGTGAAATGGTTGAGGACGGCGAAGATGGCATAGGCACCGATAAGGCTGAAATAAGCAATCCCGATATTGCGCATGAGAGATGAACGGTACCAGATACCAAAAGCAATCAACAGTTTGCCCAAGCCTAATAAACCGATCATGATCCCGAATTCTTTGGCAGCGGAAAGGTTGATATGGTTGTTAGTTAACAGCCAATTTACGAAAAGGTCTTGCGGGTCTTCCGTTAGTTCACGGGCGATTAGGAATGAAGAGAAATAAAGCAAGATTCCACTTAAGACTTCGATTGATCCCCAAACAAATTTGTAGACAACTATCAGTATCAAGCCAAGCGGCCTGCCATAAAAATGCCAACCAGTATCTCTTATCTTTTGGTATCCAAGCATGGCAGCATTGTAGATGAGTTAGGGGGAATTTTCCAGTTACAAAGAGGCCCTTTGCAGTTCCAGCTCATTGACCGGGCCGTCGACATGGCGGCGATTATCCTTCACGAATGTCATGAAGAGTGTAGGCACGATAAACAGGGTGAAAAATGATGAGAGCATGAGGCCGAAAATGACAGCGCTGCCCAAGGCCGTCCATGTAGCATTGGATAAGGTGATGGGGATCATGCCCAGGATCGTGCAGATGGACGTAATGAAGATGGCTTCCAAGCGTGACTTGCCGGCATCAACAATTGATTCTGTGAAAGGAATTCCGCTCTTCAGGTTCAAATTGATTTTATCAACCAGGATAATGGCATTTTTTACCACAATGCCGAATAAGGCCACGATACCAATCAGGCCAGGGAAGGAGAGGCTGATTCCGAGAGCTGCCAATCCAAAGAAGACGCCGATCAAACCAAGCGGGATGGTCACGAGGACAATCAAAGCCTTGCGGAAAGAATTGAATTGGATGACGAGCGTCGAGATGATAAGCAGGACGGCAATTAACATGGCCTGGATGATTGAAGTGACGGATTCTGCGTTTTGTTCGTTCTGGCCGCCGTAAGTGATTATGTATCCGCTGGGCAACTTATGTTTTTCCGCCACTCGAGCTTGGAATTCCTTGACTACATCGGCCGGTTTATTGGAGCCATTGACGCTAGCCGAAAGCACAACCGTCCTTTTCTTATCGATGCGGGTAATGGTATCCACCGAAGGCTCGAGTTGGATGTTAGCCACGTCCTTTAGGAATACCGGCTGTTTAGCGTTGTTCAGGATTTGAATGTTTTGGATGGCTTCGAGGTTAGGGATTTTTTCCTTGTCAAAGCGGGCAGTAACGGAAATCCTTTGCCCATCCAGGACAACTGTAGTCACTTCCGTGCCAGCAATCGCCGTGCGGAGGACAGAGCCGACATAGGCGGCGTTTAAGTTATAGAGTTCCATGCGAGCCGGATCAAGCACAAAGGTATAATCAGCCGGTGCCATCTTCAACGATAGCTTAGGATTGACTACGCCTGTAATCGAAGCCAGCTCAGGTTTTAATTCCTGGGCTATCTTATCCAGTTCCTGTAAGTCGTCGCCTGCTATATGCGCTTCGAAGTCTGCACCGGAAGGCGGTCCGCCGCTTTGCGTCGTGGCACTGACAGTGGCTTCACGGATATTTGAGAAATCTTTCTGCATGGCATCGGCGATTTCGTAAGATTTGCGCTTGCGTTCCGATGCGTCCTTAAGCTTGACCGTAACGTTGGCCATATTGGATGAATTTCCCGAGCTGATCCCGAACATGCTGGTCGATCCCCCATTACCAACCAAGGTCGAGTAACTGGCAACTTCGGGATATGACAAGAGCTTGGACTCGACTTGGCGCACAATGGCGTCCGTTTCATCCAGTTTTAAGCCGGTTGGAGCCTCGACGCTGATGTTGACGCTATCAGAATCAGTTCGGGGGAAGAATTCGCTTTGGACTATCCCTGTAATTGGCAAGGCAATGGCCAAGCAAAAAATCAGAAGGACGCTGCCTAAAGTCAGCCAGCGCGTACGTTTGGTGGCTAAAATTTTACGTAAGTATTTTTCGTAGATTGGCACTAGGCGATCAAATCTTATAATGCCGTGCATCAAGCGCGAGCCAAAATTGCTGTCGTGGCCATTGGCCTGTGATTTCAGTTTTTGTTTGATCAAGTCATCGTCGCGCCATTCGGCATCCGCCAACTTACGGTTGGCTTCTAGTTTTTCTTTTCCGCCGCGGTAATACCAGCGCAGCAAGAAACCTAAAACCATGGTCGGTAACAAGGCGATGGCCAGGCCATAAGGAAAAATAACCATGCCCAAACCGACTGCCATAAGCGCCAAACCTGCCAAGATCGTCCAGAAAAAGTTTTTGGTTAGGCGTATGCGCTCAAGCACGGCGGCCAAAGGATGATTAATCAGCAAGGCAATGACGAGTGAGGCGGCCAAGGTAGTCGATACGGTGATAGGTATTGATTTTATGAATTCGCCGATGATGCCTTTAGAAACCAGGAGCGGCAGGAAAGCCCAGACAGTCGTGAGAGTCGTGGTAGTTAATACGACTTTAAAATCATTAAGCACGAGCAAGACAGCCTCTTCGGGTGTGAACTTGCCTGTATTCATGTATTGTTTGGTGGCGCTCACAACCACGATGGCGTCGTCCACCAGCAAACCCAAAGCCAGGATCAACGAGAACATGGAGAGGAAGTTTAGGGTGGTACCGGTTTGGCCCATTATGCCAAAGGTCGCGAAGAAGACGAGTGGTACGGCTAACCCGGCCACAAAGGCTTCTTTCAAACCAACGATAAGGAACAAGACCAAGGCAACTAAGCTTATCGTTAAAATAAAATCACGCGTCAAATGGTTAAAATCCGTATTAATCGTATCGGCTGAGCTTAGTACGACCGAATAAGTTGTACCTTTTGGCATTTTACCCACCACCTCGTCCATCTTAGTTTCAACTTCCTTGACAGTACTCACGATATTGCCGCCGGTCTTCTTGACAACCTGGATCGTTACATTTTCTTGAGCCTGTTGGCTGTTTTCGTTGGCAAACCTGGAATACACGGTTTTATCGATGGCATGTTCCTGGACTTTAGCGATATCTTTCAACAGAACCTGGGCCCCGTCATCCGTATGGAATAGCGGCAGGTTGGATAATGTTTCCGTTGTCCAAAAGCGGCCGTCAGCTCTGACCGGAAAATTAAATTTTTGCCCTTCAAAGCTGCCGGCCGGTATGGCTAAGTTTGCGGCCTTAACCAGCTGGTTGGCTTGATCGGGAGAAAGGTTGTAGTAAGTGAGCTTTTGCGGATCGTAAGCAATCTCAAATTCCCTTTGGTCACCGCCTGAGATATTGACCTGGCGCACACCCGGGATCTTTTCCAGCTCATCTTTGATATCATCAGCTTCCTTGCGTAATGTAAAACCGTCGACCGGGCTAGTGAAAGAAGCAGTCCAAATGGGAGTATCGTCCAAAGAGACAGCAATGACGGCCGGGTCATTGGCATCGGTGGGCAGGTTCCTTTTGGCATCATTGACCTGGTCGCGCAGGCTGCGGATGGCATCATCCAAATTAACTGAAGAGTCAAACTCCACACGTATAGATGAGATAGAGTTTGAGGAATTGGCTGTTATCTTACTGATGCCTTTAAGCCCAGTCACTGAAGTCTCGATTTTTTTTGTGACTAATTCCTCGATGTCAGCCGGTGATGCGCCAGGATAGGTCGTAACCACCATGGCGATCGGTATTTTAACTTCAGGGTTTGATTCCCGAGGCAGCGTGATAAATGAATAGACGCCCCATCCGGTCAGAAGGATGATGAGCAAAATAACAACCCGAAAATTACTGACAAAAAAGTTCAGCCAGCTTTTGCGAAGTGACGGGTCAAACGTTAAACGCTCCAAATACAAATGGTCAGAAGACTTATCTTCCTTTTTTTCAGGAGGTTTTTCAGGTGATATCGATCCAATCGGATCCGCAATCATTGGCCTTAGCAACTGGGGCGGCGGAATCGATAGGATTTCATCCATGGGGAGCTGATCCATAGTTATTGCGCAATCCGGACTTTATCCCCGTCTTGGATTAATTTATTGCCATCAACCACAATCTTGGCATCTTCAGGCAACTGGACAATGACTTCGGCCGTCTCGCCTTCGATTTTTCCGACCTGCACCAATATTTTTTTAGCAGTCTCCCCTTCCAGGGTAAAGATGCTAGCTCCACTTTGCCCGATATCAACCGCTACTAATGGCATAAGCAACGAACCTTGTGGCGCGAGCTTGATAATAGGCAAAGTTACAGTGGCGATAGTCCCAAGCGTTAAGTTGGTTTTAGGTACCGTATTAGCTTTAGCTTCCACCAAGAAACGTTTGGTTACGGCATCGGCCTGGGGAGTTACTGCCAGTATGGTGCCGGTAGCTTGCTGCCCCTCGCTATCTTTAATGGTCATGGCCATGCCCGGCCTGATGGTTTCCAAGTGGCCTTGGTCAATAAAGAATTGGATTTTTATGTCATCCTGGGTACTGATGACTGCTATAACCTGACCGGCCGAAACAGTCGCTCCGTTGTCAACGTATTTTTTAGTAATGACGCCGGTGATAGGCGCAATTGACTCATGCATGTCGATCAAGCTATTCAAGCTGGTCAAGGCGTTTTGGTATTGGATACCTGCCAGGTCAGCTTGGGATTTGCTGACTGATATTTGAGTATCAAGCTTGGTTCTGATTGACGAATACTGGTTGTCAGCAGCTTGGGCGCCAAAATCAGCCGCATCGATTTGTGATTTTATGCTGGATTTCAGGTTCTGCAGGTTCTGTGCAGCCATCTGCTCTTGTTGTTGGGCAAGCTCGTATGCTTTTTGCAGGCCGTCTAACGTGGCATCGTTATTTAATCCGACATTATTTATTCCTTGTTTCACGTTTGTCAGCTGAGTGACCAAGCCGCTGGCTTGTGCCTGGTATCCGGCCACTGTTGATTGCAAGCCATTCAAAGAAGCTCCGGCAGCAGAGCTTAGGGGCAATGACACGGACTGGAAAGTGTTATCCAAAATCCGTTTGGAAGCATCTGTCAGAGTTTTGGTTTTTTTGGCAATATCAATAGCTGCATCAACTTTCGCCGAAGTTTCGGTTGGCGGGTTGAGACGATAAGCGTCGATGGCTGCTTTGGCGGCCAAGTAGGCCATCCTGCCTGCGGGGCGGGCAGAAGGCTCTGCTATGCCCAACATGTTGCTATAGGGTTGGATTCCGCCAGCGTCGCGATCTACATCCAGCATGTTAAGCAAAGAAGTTATGATTGTATTGCAAGTATCAATGGCTGTCTCGGCTGAAAGGGATGCATTGGCTGCCGTGTCGGTCGTGCTTTCATTGCTTATGGCTTTACGATTTTCAAAAGCTAGCCTGGCTTGTTCGGTGCCGATTTTAGCAGTGTCATAAGCTAGTTGGGCTGATTTGAGAGAGTCAGAAGTCGTTTGGTTGAGATTTATCTTTCCGGTCTGGGCCTGGCTTTTGGCAATCTCGGCCTGCTTCAGATCTTTGGCCGAAGAGACTATCAAATTGTCATAATTATTCTGGGCCATCTGATACGAGGTAAAGGCCTGCTGGGCTGCTAGTTGAGCCTGTTTGATTTGGTACGCCGAAAAACCGTCAGTCGGGGAAGAACCGTTGACATCGTCTATCTTAAACAGCCTGTCTCCGATGTTGACTTTGTCGCCCACCTCGAATGCAGCTTCGGAAAGAGTGCCGCTTGTTTTGGCGATAACTTTTGCTTCTTGCTCAGCCACGACCATGGCAGGGTAATCCAAAGTATAAGCAATCGAAAAACGTTCTTGGGCCGTCTGGACTTTAACCGATACCGGATCAGGTTGGATAATTTTTGGTGCAGCCTGCTTGCTGCAGCCGACCGCTATAGCCGAAACTAACACGAAAAGCATGATGGCGCTGGCAATGGGTATGCTTATTTGTTTTCTTTGAGATGGCATAGTCTCTGACATATATTTTCGTGATTAGCGTCTATAAAGTTATTGATCTTGGAAATAACTCTTTGGCAGACTGCTTTTTCTTCATCCGTGAACTGGAGTTCTGTCTCAAGTTTTTTAGCATTGTCGCTTAAATTTTTTTGCAGTGAGTGATATCGTTCGTGTCCTATTTCAGTTAGTTGGATCGTGACCAAACGCTTGTCTTCGGAACTATTCTCTTCGCGTTTTATGTAGTTCAGCCGTTCCAGGAACCTGAGCCGTTGGCTTATATTGGATTTGGTTCCGCCGGTATGTTTGAGAATTTCAGAAGAAGTTATTGGGCCGAGGTGCTCAAGCAAGTGGAGGATCATGGCGCAAGAAACTGTCAAGCCCATTGGTTCAAAAAAATACCGGTTGGCGTATGCTTGGATACGCGCAGCGGTCATGCCGAATTGTCTGAGCAGGTTGTCTTCGTCGAGTATTAGCATATATAGGAAAAATTAGTTTACCAGTAAACTAATTTTTGTCAAGGCTGCCTTTTCGTGAAAATTATAAAATGGCTTATTTTAGATAAAAAATTGACGAAATAGGTTGATATTCTGGTTATGAGCAGCAATCCATGGTACAAATATGCGCATGAAAGTCGCGATTATTGGCGGCGGCGCAGCCGGGCTCATGGCAACTGCCGCCTTGCTCGAAGCTGATCCTAAGGTTGAAGTATTTTTGATTGATAAAAACGACGGGTTAGGTAAAAAAGTCATCATTTCCGGCGGTGGGAGGTGCAATGTCACGACAGGCATCCAAGATATCAAAGTTGTACTGACTAAATACCCGAGGGGCGGAAAGTTTTTAACCTCAGCCATGCATAAGTTTTCTCCAGCAGATGTTTATCAGTGGTTTGAGTCCCACGGCGTGTTGCTTAAAGTTGAGGCTGACTCAAGAGTTTTCCCTTGTTCCAATGACGGGCATGATGTGGTGGGAGTATTTGAAAAACTTTTCAAGACGTCAAAAGTCAGATTAATTTTAAATACCCAAGTCAGTGATATCAAAAAAGTAAGACAAGTTTTTGAGGTCGAGCTGAAGGATAAGCCTCCCCTGCTTGTTGACAAGGTTATTTTGACAACCGGCGGACAAGCTTATCGCCAAACAGGATCAACTGGCGATGGTTATGCTTTCGCGACTTCACTCGGCCATACAATCACTGAACTTGCACCAAGCTTAAGTGCACTCTTTACTCAAGAAACTTGGCCAGCCAAGGTCGCGGGCCTTTCCTTCCAATCAGTGAGTTTAGGACGATCAGGACGTGGGACGTTTAGGACGACGGGTCCGTTATTATTTACCCATAAAGGCATTAGCGGTCCGGCTGCCTTCGCTTTATCGTCACTTATTGCTTTTGAAAAGTTTGACGCTAAACACCCTCTCGAAATCGCGATTGACCTCTTTCCTGATAAGAAAGTAACCGATCTCACCTCGTCCATCGAAACTTCTAAGCTCGCTAACCCCAGGAAGAGCTGGCTTAATGTCCTGGCAGAATTTGTTCCAAAGTCATTGGCCGAGGTTATTTGCCAAGAATTAGAGTTGGACGGTGACAAGAAGTCACACGACATTAGTAAAAAGGATTTGGCCAGGTGCGTGGATTGGCTCAAGAGCGTGCCTCTGCATATCATCTCGCGTAGTGCTGGCGATGAGTTTGTGACGGCCGGCGGCGTTAACTTAAAAGAAGTTGATCCAACTACCATGCAATCAAAAATCTGCCCCAACTTATATTTTGCCGGGGAGATTTTGGATATTGATGGTTTTACCGGCGGCTTTAACCTGCAAGCCTCATGGGCGACCGGTCATTTGGCCGGTACATCAGCTGCGTCCTAAAAATTAGAGAATGTAATTCACGTTAGGCAAAGCCCGACGTATAACCTCCAGGTCTTGGGTTGAATATTTATTGCCAGACAGATTTAAGGTTTTTAACTTTTTCAAATTGGCCAGTTCGTTTGGCAGACCGGTCAACTGGTTATTGGACAAATTGAGCACTTCCAAATTTTGCAATTGGCCAACTTCGGCCGGCACGCCGGTCATTTGGTTATTGCTAGCATTAAGCACGCGAAGGTTATTTAACTTCCTGATTTCTGCCTGGATGGAACCTGTTAATCGGTTGTTTGAGACATCCAGTTCTTCGAGGTTTTGTTGGTCAAAGACATTGGCAGGGATCTTTTCCAAGCCCTTGTTGCTTAAGTCGAGCTTTTTGGCATTGCTGACTTGGGTCGGAACGCTGGGAACATTTGTTTGGTTGGTTGTTCCCACGTAGTCAGCGGTGCATCCGGCGCCAAGCAAGCCCAAGGCGATGATGGCCGACAAATATGTGATTTTCATAAGTTTTGATTGGGTTAGTTGTCTTAAAACCTTGAGTTGGTTCAAACCATTGATTTTTTGTAGATTTAAAGGCATAATGCGGGTCACAAAACTCCAATGTCTATTGTCCTACAGTTGCAAGGAATCTCCAAATCCTTCGGTCTCCGAAGGTTATTTGACGAGGCTACGGTTTCTGTGGCCGAGGGACAAAGGATTGGGCTGATCGGCGCCAATGGCTCTGGCAAGACAACGCTTTTGCGCATGATCTTAGGCCAAGAACAACTGGACGAAGGTAAGGTCGTCCTCCACCCAAACGCCCGCCTTGGTTATTTGGAGCAGAACGAAGTTTTTCCTTCCAACGAGACGGTTATCGATTATTTGGTTAGGGTCTCAAGCCACGAGCCGTGGGAGTGCGCCAAAATGGCCGGGTCTTTTGAGATTAAGCATGAAAAGTTAGAGGCGCCTTTTCTCAGTCTTTCCGGCGGCTACCAGATGCGCGTGCGTTTGGCCGGCATTCTTGTCCGTGAGCCCAACCTCCTGCTGCTCGATGAACCTACAAACTATTTGGACTTGCAGACAGTCCTGCTGCTCGAGGACGTTTTGCGTACTTATCGCGGCGCTCTGTTACTTATCTCGCACGATCGCGAGTTTTTGAAGAATGTTTGTACGCATACTCTTGAGCTTGAGCACGAGAAGCTCACGCTCTTCCCCGGCAACATCGAAGCTTATTTTGAGTATAAGGAAGGCCGTTTGGAAGAAGCCAGGCGTTACAACAAAAAAATCGAAGCCCAGCGTCGCCACTTGCAGGATTTTGTCGACCGCTTCCGTTACAAAGCATCCAAGGCAACTCAGGCGCAATCTAAAATGAAACAGATAGATAAGTTGAAAACAATCGAGATTGCCCATTCATTGCGGACTGTCCGCATCAAGATACAAGCCCCTCCTCAGAAAAATGCCTTAGCTTTGGAGTGCAAGGATCTATCCGTAGGCTACCAGGCTGATAAGCCTGTACTTGAGCATATCAATTTTGAGATTAACCGCGGTGAACATTTGGCCGTGCTGGGTGAAAACGGACAAGGCAAGTCAACTTTCTTAAAGACAATTGCTGACCAACTTCCCCTGCTTTCTGGTTCATACAAATGGGGCCACAACCTGCGTGTGGCTTATTATGCCCAGCACGTGCCTTTAATGTTGCCGACGATTGGGACGGCCGGTGATTACCTGCAAACAGCGGCTGGCAGGGTTTTACCCGAGGACATGTTGCGCATGGCCGGCAACTTTTTGTTTACCAAAGACGATTTGGAAAAGCCAATTTCCGTCCTCTCCGGCGGCGAACGCGCACGTCTTTGCTTGGCTGGCATTTGTCTTGGCCGTTACGACGTCCTCGTCTTTGACGAACCAACCAACCATTTGGACTTTGATACGGTCGAAGCTTTGGGTGAGGCTTTGTCAGAATACGAAGGCACAATTATCTTCGTCAGCCACAGCCGAACCTTTGTTTCACAGATCGCCACCTCGATCTTGGAGATCAAAGACGGGCGCGCTGTCCGTTATCCTTATCCGTATGAGATTTACGTTTACGAGTTAAAGACCCACGAAAAGTTTTCTTTGCCTGACGAAGAAAAACCCATCGTAGAAGGTATAATCCCCTACATGCGGACCAAGGTTGATATCTTTGGCGATATCCAGGAGACCAAAAATACGCTCAAGCGCTTGGAACACGACCTGGGAGCACTGACCAAAGAAAAAAATTCAATCCTCCAGTATTTTATAGAACATCCGACCCCTGTCGACGTCCAAAAAACCAAACGCCTTAAAGAGTTGGACGAGTTAATTCTGGTCCTTGAGTCTGACTGGTTGAAATCACAAGAAAATTTAGAAGCATTTAAAAAAGAAATGCAGACGGCGGTTACCTCACCTTCCATCCCCTCCTAATGTAGGTGGGGTGGCGAACGAACGTGAGCCAGGGTGGTTTTTTCGTCATTCTAAACGTAGGTGAGGAATCTGCGAAGCTGATTAACACCGTCTCGGCTGCAGCTTCTTACAGATTATTCGTAAATGACTCCAGAGACAAATCTCTCAATTAAAACGCGATCCGGCGGAAATAGGTTAAGCTTAAGCGCTTCATCGACTGAATACCAACCCCAATCCAGTCGTCCTTCGTCGTGAAGGTCAACAAGCTCGCCGGAAGCATAATCAGCTTTCATGCCAATTGAGATGTAGCTCTTACCTTTGTCCTCGCGATAAAAGTCGTAGACAGAAATTAAGGTTGGATTTGAGCAGGTCACCCCGCTTTCTTCCTTAACTTCCCTAGTGGCGCATTCCTTTAAAGTCTCGCCGCTTTCCCAATGTCCGCCCGGCACGCCATAAACTTCTCCTTTTCTCGTGTCTTTACCAAGCAGTATTTTGCCGTGTTTGACGACGACCGTGGCTACGCCGACGGATGGGCGGTTGGATTCGTTGTTGTTGCTCATATTAGTTATTTTCGTTAATTTTTAGTATCGCTTAACACATCCAAAGCCAATTTATAAAGCAACTCTTTTCTTTTCTTCATCTTCTTGAGATGAAACTTAGGCTTCCATTCTAGGTCAGCCAAGGAGTCGCTAATGGTAAAAATGCAACCAAGGTCTACTTTTCTGTATTGGGCCACGGCAAACAAGGCTGAGGCTTCCATCTCAACGGTTGCAACACCTTCTTTTTGGTATTGCTTAGCTTCGGCGACTGTTTCTCGATATGGAGCGTCGATTGTCCAGCTTGTCCCGACAAAATATTTTTGTCCAAGTTTTTCTAGGGATTTTTTGATTTTATCTGTTATGTCTTTAGAGGCATAAGCGTACTTTGATGACTTTAAATAGTGATGGGATGTCCCCTCGTCTCGAATAGCTCTGTCACAAACCATTAAGCTTCCGATTTGAATATGTTTTTGCAAAGTCCCTGCAGTTCCGATTGAAATGAATTTTTTAGTTCCAAAGGCGATTAATTCTTCCAGCAAGGTGACGACCACAGGCGCGCCAATGCCAAATTTGCCAATAACTGCGACTTTGTTTTTTGTTTCACTCAACAGATACATTTCGGCAAGAAAGCCGTCAGCCCGGGTGGTTTTATGGTTCTTTAATATATATTCCATCAGAGTTCTTGAATAGCAAAAAATGACACCTATCGGAGGCTTGTATTTAGGGTATTCGCCCATTTTTTTCTGGTACGCCATGAACTCAAGCGGAGTGATCATCGAGTCTTTTAGGTGCTTGTTTTTTAAATTTGGAAATGCCATAAATATAGGTTATAGTCTACACTTCTTATCTAAAATGAAAAGCGTGGTAAAAAATAATCCTTGACCAGCTGGTCAAGGACTTTTATGAGCTGTTCGCTCCGGTGAGTTGCTCACTGGAACGTAATGCTCGTGATGCGTACGGACGATCCCCAATCGCCGCTGTAGAGTACGAAGCTAATGTCGTTCCACGTGGTTCCGCCCGGGATGGATATTGAGAAGAAAGAATTGCTGCTGCCGCAGGCCTGCGGAAACGTGAAAGTATATGGTTGGCTGCCCACCCAAACCGTAAAAGTCGGCAGCGCGCCGCACGAGGAGGATGAAGCAAAGAAATCAAAGTAAATCCACATGATCGAAGGTGCTACCAAGGGCTTTCCAAGACAGCCCGCGACATCATTGCCGGCTGAGGAATTCAGCGTGTTAGTGCTCTGCCCGTCCAGCCAGTCATGGCAGTAACCGGACAAACATTGGAAGACCGGCAAGTTTTGTTTTGCCATGCATATTGAGTACGAGCCGTGGCACAGTCCAGCCGTGCACAATCCGTCGGTCGCACAGGCATTTCCGCACGAACCGCAATTAGCAGAGTCGTTGGACGTGTCTTTGCATCCGCCGCTGCACAAGCTCTGGCCGCTCGGACAAGAGCAGGTGCCTGAGACGCAGGTCTGGCCCGTGCTGCATGCATGGTAGCAACTGCCGCAATTAGTATTGTCCGTGTTCAGGTTCTTGCACGTAAGGCCGCACTTGGTGAGGCCGCCGGTGCAGGCACAAATACCGGCCGAGCAGGTCTGAGTGGCGCTGTTGCACACATAACCGCACGATCCGCAGTTGTTGTTATCGATCGAAGCGTTCACGCACAGGCCGCTGCACGAGGTCGTCCCGCTCGGGCAATTCGAGATGCAGCTGCCATTGACGCAAAGGTATCCTTGGCTGCACGCATGCCCGCAACTGCCGCAGTTAGTTATGTCCACGGCCGTATCCGCGCACTTGGTGCCGCAGAGCGTCGTTCCCCCGACACATTTCAGTCCGCAGCTCCCAGCCGAGCAGACCTCGCCATTCGCACAAGCGTGTCCGCACGTGCCGCAATTTGCCGGGTCGAGTGAGGTATCCACACACTTGGCGCCGCAATTCGTCGCACCGCCTCCGCAGATAATTCCGCATACTCCGGCCGAACAGGCTTCACCCGAAGCGCAAACGTGCCCGCAACTGCCGCAGTGGCTCGGATCCCATTGCGTATCTTCGCAACCAAAGATTGGTTTGCAATCGGTCAAGCCGTTAGGACATGCAATCTGCATGCAGGATCCTTCGACACAGGCAGATATACCATAGCCGCCCCAGCAACCATTGCCGCAGGAGCCACAGTTGTCCACATCTGCCATGGTGTCAACGCACTTGTTCCCGCACAAAGTAGTTCCACCTCCGCAGGACAGGGCGCATTGGCTATTGGAACAGACCTGACCGTTGGTACAGACATTGCTGCAATTGCCGCAGTTGGCAGGATCCATCTTGGTGTTTGTACAAACATAACCGCCGGTGCCGTGACCCTGACCGTCAGTGGCTCCGCATTTGGTAGTGCCACCTCCGCAGGTCAGGTTGCAGGTTCCGCTCGAACACACCTCGCCGCTCGCGCAAGCGTGTCCGCACGATCCGCAATTGTTCGAGTCCACCTTGATGTTCACGCAGCTGTAGTTGCAAACTTTCGTGTCGGGCGGACAAGACAAACAGCTCCCGTTATTGCAGATTTGGTTTTGCTGGCAGGCAGTGCCGCACGATCCGCAATTGCTAGTATTGGTCAGCTTGTTGATGCAAACCTCGTTGCATTTGATGTACGTGCTGGTGTCCCCGGGGCTATAGAGGCATGGTTCTTCCTTGGTGTCGGACTTATCGCTGCAAGCCAAAGCCAGCGACGAGACGCCGAACGCAAGACAAACCGCAATCATTCGCCAGAGGGTGTACTTCATGGTTCCCATCTCCAATTGTAAAAAGAGCACTTCAGGCACCTGATGGCTGTTCTGTTTCATGCTGCACCTCGACTTCTTTTGGCATGAAAAATTTCTTCTGACGCCTAATGGCGTTGTAGCCCTGTTAATGTCAATTGTCAAGGTTAAACCGCGCTACTGGTTAACCAAAATGACGCCAATGACTACCAAAATGGTGGCAATGCCTTTTTGGATTAAGCTGGCGGCAGTTATCTCTTCTCTTCCAAGTTTGGGGAAGAAGACGGAAAGCAAGATGCCAAACAACAAGACAAAAAACAAAGTCGTGCTGCTGATGGCTTGCACGATCCCCAAAGGAGCCAAGAGAAGCGCATAACGCACTCCCAAACCTCCTCCCAGATTAATCAATTCATTGGCACCATTGATGGCAAGAACGGCACCTGTGTTTGTACGGATTGTTTGATAAAAACGTTTGCGGTTAGCAGCCGTAGCCATCAGGACAACGCCGAAGAGGGCTTGGCCGACAAAATTCCAAAAGGATGTTGTCCAATACTCATTTTGTAAAGAAAAGAATTTGAAGATGAGTGAACTAAAGGCAAGCGCCAAGGTGCAAGCGAGCATCAATAAAATCAATCGGCGTTTGAGCTTTGTTTTTTTACCCGTAAATTTTAGCGATAGGAGCGTTGATCCCGCGATGATCAGCAAGCCTCCGGCAAGTTGTGCCGGAAGTGGAACTTCACCCAGGAATAAATACCCTAATATAAAACCAAAAATAGCAGCTAACTGAAAAAATGGGGCGACAACCGAGGCTTCTTCTGATTGCAAAGCTTGGAGGTAAACGTATATTGCACCCATGTACAAGATTCCGGAAACCGCCGTTTCAACCATCTCTTGCAGGGGGATGCATAACACGCTTGGTTGAAAAAAATAAATGAAGGGTAGGGCAAAGAGGCCGATAATCGCCGTAAAAACCATTAAGACTGCCACGCTCCCATGTTTGAAATATTTTTCTACCAGGTACTTATCTATATGCGTGGATGCAGCCCAGAGGATCGGGCCTGAGAACGCGAATATAAGCCAGGACATAAATAAGAACAATGATATTATAACATAAAAATAGTTTATGATATGCTATATACATGACAAAAAATAAATTTACGTTGATCTTTGCAGTTCTTCTAGCGATGGCCATAGCCTATCCCGTCCATGCAACCACTGTCCCCTTCTTGGTCCAAGCGCCTTTTGGCAACTGGGGAGATCCTCGGCTGGCGCAAGGCTGTGAGGAAGCCGCAGCGCTTATGGCAGTAGCCTGGGCAAAGGGTCAAACCTCAATCTCACCGGCTACAGGACGGAAACAGATCATAGCCATCTCAAATTGGGAAAAGAAAAAAATCGGTTATTACCAAGACACATCAATCCAAGATACGGCAGACTATATATTAAAAAGTTATTTAGGTTTTAATGCGATTGAGGTGCGTAAGGACATTTCAACAGCCGATATCATCAGTGAAATCCAAAAGGGAAATATTTTGTTAGTGGCCATCGACGGACGGAAAATAGGCAGCCCGTATTATCGCAAGCCCGCTCCCTTTCAACATACTATTTTGGTTTTTGGTTATGACCTAGCAACAGATTCTTTCATAGTTAACGATCCGGGCACAATCCATGGCGCAGGCTGGAAGGTTCCGCAGGCAACAATGCAAGTTGCTTTGCAAGACTATCCCACGGGCAACGGTTCTTCGCGCGCGGTTTTGCCTCCGGCCATGATTATAGTAAAAAAATAGCGGTCGCTCGAGCTTGAGCGCCGCTTTAGGTTGTCTTCACGAAATTATCGGCCGCTTCGGCGATTTCGAGTGCCTTTTGGCTAGCCAAGCCGGTGTAGGTTTCGGGCTTGGTCAAAAGGGCGAGAATCTCTTGTGGAATTTGGTCGAAGGCCCGCGCCACTTCATCGTTATCCAATTTCTCATGGACCATGGCCATGAGCAGGGACTCGCCCTCAAGCCGGCACTTCCGCATGAGTCTCTTATTGACTAAAGCGTGGGCGTCGCCAGGGTATCCTGCCATCTGCATGGCAATGTACATCGGTTCGGCCAGTATCACCTTGGAGCTGGTTTGGAAATTCCGCTGGCAGGCCTCGGCATCAATCGAGATCCTCATGATGAACGGCGTGCCCAGTTTGTTCTTCTTGAGCAAAGTGTTCAGTTGGTGCACCAGGTTGACCACGATGATCGGGAAATCCCGCATGATGCTACTACCTACCAAGTCGCGCTGATGGTCGCTGATCATGCATTCCAGAACCTTGCCGAATTCGCACTTGGTTTTTAGCCAAGTGCCCTCCAGGTTCTCGAAGTTGATCGGGTTACGCTTGTGGGCCATGGTCGATGACCCGCCTTGGTTCTCTTCGAAGTCCTCTCGTATCTCACCAATCTCTGAACGCATGAGATTGCGCCCGTCGCGGCCGAATTGGCCGAGGGCTGCCGAAAGCGTGAGACAGGAGAACAGGAACATGGTTAGTGGCTCGGGCGGAGTTATCTGCGTACTGATCCTGGCCGGCTTGAGCCCGAGCCTTGCGAGCACCTTGGCTTCGAACTCTCCTTTACGGCTCGTGTCCATACTGAGCCCGACTTGTGCGTTATAGGCGCCGACTGCACCTGAGAGTTTGCCGATGAGCGAAGATGCTTGGCGGTCAATCTCAGCTGTGCAGTACATGATCCTTGAAAGGATTGTCGCCATCCAGAATCCCACGGTGATGGGCAGTGCGTGTTGTCCGTGTGTCCTTCCGATCTGGAGAGTAGTCGCTTGTTTCCGTACCATGGACGCCATGAGCTTGATTAGCTCCCTGGTTTTGGGAACCAGGACTTGTTGGTGCGCCAGTGAGAACTGGAGGGCGTAGGCTGTGCTGATGGAATCGTAGCTGGTAAGCGGAACGTGCAGCCAACGCCGCAAAGGTTCGGGCAAGATCTGCCGTGCGAGGTGGATCCAAGCCAGGATGTCATGATGCGTTATTGCACGTTCGATCGTGTCCACCTCGCTGGTCGGGATGGCCAGAATTTTTTCGATGACATCCGGTGTGAGTAAGGCGATTTCGTGAGCCGGTATTATCCCGATCTCGCCCAGGGTTTGCAGGTTTGCAATTTCGACCTTGCCGACGAAGGCCATGGTGTTGTCATAGCCGAAGATTGGCACGAGCTCCTTGGGTTGGTAGCGCGGATTGCCTGGCATCATCAAATTGGGAGCCATGTTCAGGTCCTTTCCGGTTGGAATTTCGACGAACGACGGCCATTTCTTATCATGAGCATTGAGTTGGGTCAATAAAAACAGCGCACCTGAGCAGATGCGCTTTGTGAGACTCCTTTCCCCTGCAATGTGGGGGAAAGGTGTCGAGTTTGACGAGACGGATAGAGGGACTGGTTATCGCATGCACCAGTCGTAGGCATTCTGGAACATCTTGAGCCAGGGACTGGCCTTGAGGTGCCTCATTTCTTCGGGCATCCAGGGCCACTGCCAAGGCAGGAAGGTGCGTTCCGGGTGGGGCATGAGCGCCAAGTGCCGGCCGTCTTCCGAGCAAAGTCCGGCTATACCGTGTGGGCTGCCGTTCGGATTGAACGGATAGGCCGTATTCGCAGTGCCTTCGGGGTCGACATAGCGGAAAGGTGCGAGGTCCAAGGCCAGGATGCGTTCTGTAATCGTGTCGTTAGCATGGAACAGGCCTTCGCCATGGGCAGACCAGACTCCGAGCGTGGAGCCTCTCATGTCCTTGAGCATAATGGCCTTGCTGTGTCCGATCCGTACTGTCGGGAAACGCGACTCGAAACGTCCAGAGACGTTGCGGATGAACCGCGGTTGTTGCGCTTCCTCGGAAGCCATAAGGTCGAACCCAGGCACCCATCCGAGGAGTGCCATGAGCTGGCAACCATTGCAGACGCCGAGCGAGAACGAATCCACACGTCGCCGGAAGCGCTCGAGCTGTTGGCCGACTCTTTCGTTGTAGCGGATGACGCCTGCCCAGCCCTTACCGGCGTCGAAGACGTCGGCATACGAGAAGCCGCCAACGAAAGCAATGCCGCGGAAGTCGTCGAGTGAGACGCGGCCTTCCAACAGGTCAGTCATGGTCACATCCCAGGGATCGAAGCCGGCTGCGTAGAACGCAGCCGCCATTTCGCGGTCGCCATTACTTCCCTGTTCGCGGATGATTGCCACCCGCGGTTTGTGCTCGGCCTTCAGGAGTTCCTCCGGAGTCGGCTGAGGTTTGAAGCTCAGCTTGTACGGAGGCGGGGTCAGCAGATGGTGGCAGAGCAGTTGTTCCGAACGCACACATTCGGGATTGGTCTGCAGCATATCCAACGCGTCGCTCGTTGCTTCCCAGAGGGCGCGCAGGTCGGTCATGGTTTCATTGAGCACGATGCGACCGCAGAAGTCCACTACGATCTTGTTGTCTGAGATGACGCTGCCGATGCACCGAGCCGGAACGCCGGCGTACCAAAGCGTCTCGAGGACAGACCGTCTGTCTTCGCATTCGATGACTACTCCTAGTTCTTCGCAGAACAGGCACGCCAAGGCATCGTTATTTTCGTTCACGTAGGCGCGGAAACCCTTGTTCCCGCCAAAGGCCATCTCGAGCAACGTGACGATCAGTCCGCCCTCGCTCCGATCATGGATCGAGACGATGCGTCCTTCGGCGATGAGCCTTTGGATGACTTGGAACGCGGTCTTGACCAGTTTGGGTTCGTCCACGTCCGGCGCCTCGTTCCCGACTTGATTGTGGACCTGAGCCAAGGCTGACCCTCCCAAACGGTGCTTGCCGTATGAGATGTCAACCAGGATCAGAGCATTGCCAGCCTTCTTGAGGTCGGGTGTGACCTTCTTGGTCACGTTATCCATGGGCGCGTAGGCCGAGAACACCAAGGTTGGCGGAGACTTGACTGTTACGGGATGGAACTCGTGGTCTACAGTTATCACGGCCATGGCAGAACTGTCTTTCCCGCCGTCTGGTCCTATGCTCAGGTCAATGCAGAATTGGCTCATGGCTTTGGCTGCGTCGAAGAGCCAGGCGGCCATGCCGGGCATCTTGGCAGCCAACATCCAGTTAGCCGAGCCTTTCAAGTCCTCGAGCTTGGTGATCTTGGCGCCGACCATATTGAGCAGAGCTTCGGCAACAGTCATGCGGGCCATGGCAGCCGGGTTGAGCAACCCGATCATGGGCCGCTCGCCCAAGCTGTGGGCCGCGCCGGTCAGTCCGAAGTAGCTGTCGGCTCGAACCGCAAAGTCTGCCAGCGGCAGATGGTTGGGGCCGACGCACTGTTGCTGTGGCGTCAGTCCTCGCACGCTGCGGTCAACGTTGCGTGTCAGGAATTGCTTGGAGCCGACGGACGGCAGGCGCAGGACTCTTTCGAGAGCTTCGCGGACCGTCAGTCCTTCCGGCAATTCGAGAGGCTTGGTCACAACCGGCACATGCTTGTCTTCGAAGTACTTGGGCGGCAGCTTGCCGAGGATCTTTTCCAAAGGCAAGTTGACCGGGGTTGAGTCGTCATGTGAGTCATGGAGGACTAACTGACCATCGTCAGTAATTTCCCCGATGACCGCGCATGGCGCGCCTTCGCGTTTGCAGATAGCCATTACCAGTGAGAGACTCTCGGATTCTATGACAGCAACCATTCTCTCCTGGGATTCATTTCCCCAGATCTCAACATCCGAGAGGCTGGGATCGCCGCATGGGATTGAACGCAGGTTGATCCACCCGCCGATCTTGACGAGTTCTGTCACCCCGTTGCAATCCCCGCCCGCTCCCAAATCGGTTAGGGTAATGATCGGATTCTCGTCGCCAAGGGCGACGCAAGCCATGATAACGCGGTAGGCACGCTGTTCCATTTGAGCGTCGCCGCGCTGAACGGCTTGATAATCCAATTGGGCATCGGCCTGGCTTGAAATGCCTGAGCTTCCGCCGCCTCCGCCCATACCGATGCGGTAGGCCGGCCCGCCGATCTGAATGACTAGCATGCCTTTTTTGGGCGGGAGCTTTTTGACATGCGCTTCATCCAGAGATCCGGCCGCCGTCACGTACAGGATAGGCTTTTGATAAGCGTAGTGCTCGCCGTTGGGCAAGGTGATAGCAATACTCCGGACAAAACCGAAGGTGGTCGGCTCGCCAAAGCAGTTGCCATAGCCATGCACTCCCCGGTTTCCTTCCAAAAGGATCCGGAGCGGCGAGGCGTTGTTCGGCGGATACGGCCAGGCATCCTTTTCCCACGGCAAATCGTAGCCGGGGATTCTGAGTGCGCCCACGCTGTAACCGGCTCCGTGCATGCCACAAAGTCCTCCCCTGCCTACGGCGATGGCGTCGCGCAGGTCCCCGCCGATGCCGGTTTCAGCGCCGGGTTGCGGGCAGATGAGGGTCGGGTAGTTATGCGTCTCAGCCGTCAGTGTAATGTTCCTGACCCTTATTTTGATCTTATACGGACCCGGACCAGCCAGACCCAAGGGTTCGAAGACGCTGACTTGCTGGCCGCGGATGGCGGAACTGTCATCACAAAAAGCCAACAAGGAGTTGTTCGGGTTGAGTCTCAAGGGTTCCTTGATGATATGCATCAAGGACATGCTTTCCTGGACGCCATCAATCGTATGGACCCCCTTGAAGAAGCCGTGTCGGCAGTGTTCTGAGTTGGATTGCCCCAGCTGGAACAATTCAACATCAGTCGGGTTGCGCTTCAGCTCACCTCGGAACAGGTTGCCCAGGTAATCCAGGTCCTGTTCGTCCCAGTGGCACTTGTTGTTTTTCCCAAACTCCAACAGTTTCTTGCGCCAGTCGTCGTTCATGACGTCAATGATCCGGACGGGCTCCGGTTCTCGGGGAGTACCGAAGGATTCAAGCGGCTTGAGATAGCGCGTTTGGATCATACGGTCGAGCAAAGGCGCAAGGAAGTCTTCGGCCTGCTTCTCAGTCAATGTCGTATGCAATCCGTAGCGGCAGGCGCGTTCGAGGCGCGTGACTTTCCAGAGCCCGCAGTGGTGGCAGATGTCAACGGCCGTATTTGAGTAGGCCGTAACGAAGTTGAGAAGCGGCCCCACTTCCAACACGGTTGGGGCCGAGATACGGGACGTGTCGCTGAAACCATGGGGTTCGAAGGTTTCTGACAGCAGCCAGTCCAGTCTCACCATCTCTCTGACATCGAACGGCTCTTTGTGTTCGATGTAGAAGCACCATTCGGCTTCGATCCGTCCGATTGCAAGACCAAGGCGGTCAGAGGCATTGGACGCGATCTGGGCAGCTTGCGAAGCGGTCAAGGCATTGGCACGGAACAACTTGGTCAACATGGAATCCTCCTCTGAGTTTTGAACGCTGGTTTGCCAGCGTTAGTTCACTTGTCAACGAAAATACCCGTGCGTATCACGGATACCACGGCCAAAGATTAAGGCTTATATATAAGGATGTCAAACCTTAATTAAGCAAGAAAATATCGTCAATTTTAGCTTTAAGAGCCTTAGTTACATCATTTCAAGTACCTATCAAAAAACCACCAACTTTCGTTGATGGTTTTCTACTATTTGTCGTTAGACAATTAGACGCGTTGCACGTTAGTGGCGCGAGGACCCTTTTCGGATTGCTCCGTTTCAAAGGTCACTGTATCACCGACCTTGAGTTCGTCGAACAAAACGCCGACGAGCGCAGTCTGGTGAAAAAACAGATCTTTGTCCTGACCTTCTTGGGAGATGAAACCAAAACCCTTTTCGGTCAAGCTTTTAATCGTTCCTTGCATAGGATATACGATAAATGAATGAGTTTACAGCAAATAACGGCTATTTGCGTAAAATCGACTAATTTCTACGCTAAGGCTCTTTTTGCCCTAACAGAATACACTAATTTGGCTAAAAAGTCAAGGGGCAAGCCTTTCTTATCCACTTTTATGATTTTAAGCTTTCTCAGCCTTCTTCTTTTTAGGTGCAGCCTTTTTCTTTTCAACCTTCTTAGGCGCTTCAATTTCAGCCTCAACCTTTACTGATTTGACCGTCTCAACAGGAGCGGCAGGAGCTAAGATCTTCAAGATGGCGTCCAGCTTGGCGTTAATAGCCTTAAATTGTTCCTTGTTTTGGTCAACGCCTTTGTTCTCAAAACTGTTGCTCTTAACCGGACCATCCTTGCCCATGCAGGGACGGCAATAAATGGGTTTTGAACCATTCGGACGAAAAGGCACTTCGCAGTCAACTCCGCATTTGTCGCAAACAGCCTTAAACATGCGCTTTTCCTCGAACATTGGCCTTTCTGACCTGCCTCCGCCGTAGCTAGGTGCTCCACCATCTTCATCCCTTTTAAAGCAATTGCTGCAAAAAATAGGCCGATTGCCTGTCGGACGAAAAGGCACTTGGCAATCCTTGCCGCACTCGCTGCAGACTGCATCATGCATCATAGGACGGCCAGAATCACGGCCGCCAGAACCCCTATCCCAGGGGCCCCTGTCTCCAAACTTCTTGCCATTGCCACGGCCGCCAGAACTGTTGCCTCGATGGGGGTTAAACATAATATTTACGCATTTATGGGGTTGTTATTAGAGTTGCCGAAGTATAGACCATATTGCGGAAAATAGCAAGGGTTCGGACATTGTATCAAAAAATGCCCATTCGGGCATTTTTTATCTGGCTCCGAGGGTGGGGATCTCACGTCGTCCCGCAGTACTGCGGGACTCCCACGAAAACCTTCTGGTTTTCGTGTGCTTTCCTCGACAAGTGAAAACTCCCGTTTTCACCCTTTCCCGTTCGATCCCCCACAGATATAAAAAATTACCTGCCAATATGGCAAGTAATTTTTTATGGCTCCGAGGGTGGGGATCGAACCCACGACCAAAGGATTACATTTGTCCTAGCGTTTCCGCTGGGGA
>JAJZQU010000008.1 GCA_021806685.1 bacterium
TTCCGATCTTCCGATTTCTTACGTTATGAAGAAAGAACCGACTATCCAGGACGTGCTAAACGTCCTGCAAGGCTTTTCCGCTCAAGTGGACAAGCGTTTTGTAGGGATCGATACGCGCCTTGGTAAGCTAGAAATGGCTTTTATTAATCTCGACGACAAAATGGGTAAGATGGATGCCCGAGTTACCCATCTCGAAGTACAGCACGAGCGGACTTTTCGCCGTATTGATGAATTTCTAATTCTAACCAACCGCCACGAGGCTGAACTGGCGGCTTTGCGCTCTGCTGATTGCCGTCTGGATGAACGTCTGCTCATTTTGGAGAAAAAAGTCTCAGCCTGATAACCACTTAATCCAAAAAGTCTATAAACAAAACCGCCCGGATAACTCCGAGCGGTTTTTTTGGGATTCGTTTTTATATTCCGAGATCCGCGAGGTCCTGATCCGAAACCAGCTTTTCGCTGCGTGCGGCACCCTGTTCCTCGCCACCTGTTTTGCGGCGGGACTCCTGGTGTGCCATGCGGGCGTTCTCAGGTTCGTAAACCTTGAGGTTGACGCGGGCATTTTCCTTAGCACCGACGATCTTGAGCAAGATGCGCAAGGCGCGGGCAGTTTGGCCTTGGCGGCCAATGACGTATCCCATATCCTCCTGATTGATGTGGAGGGTGATGAGCACGCCGCGCTCGTCGACCGTGCGTTCAGTCTTTACGTCTTCCGGGTGGTTGACGATGGACTTAACCACGAACTCAATAAACTGCTGGTCCTTAAACTGTTCTGCCATATCGGCTCTGAACAATCCGATCTACGATTCCGTGCTTGCTTAAGCAAGACGCGTACCCTAAAACGGATAAAACATTACCAGCCCAAGATGCGGACTGTGTCTAAATTATCTGTAAATAACTGGGGAATTGATCGGCATCTTCAACCAAAAACCGCAAATAATTTAACACAAAATGGGTTAATTGTCAAAGAAAAAATCCCGTTGGAACGGGATTTTTTACTCAACTTAGGCTTTTTTCTCTGCTTTGGCCTTGCGACGCTTGGAAATTGACACAACCTTCCTTTTATCGCCTTTGACCAAGCCCTGGTCAGCCAGCAAGTTCCAAACCGTGTCAGAACATTGGGCACCTTTTGAGATCCAATATTCGATCCGATCTTTCTTAAGCTCGACTGTGGCCGGGCTTGTCCTGGGGTTGTAGCGGCCCAAGATTTCGAGGGCCTTGCCCCATGGGTCACGCGTCTTTTCGGAAATAATGAAGCGATATTCCGGCTGCTTCTTCTTGCCGATGCGGGTTAAACGAATTACCAACATAAGATTGATTGTAATTTAGTGGAGTTTAAATGCAGATGGGTTACCAGATCCAGCTGCTTTGAGCTGCGCCCCATCTTTCTGACGGAGGGACGATAGGGCGTAATATAAGGGAAATTGCCTAATAAGTCAAGGATGCTATAGTGTCTTCAGATATGCCTGAAATTGAGCTTTCTGAGACCCTACTCATAGATAAACCGGCTGGTATAACCTCGCATGATGTTGTCGACCAGGTTAGGCGTATTTATAAAACTCGCCGCGTAGGCCATGCCGGTACTCTGGACCCTTTTGCGACAGGACTTTTGATCGTGGCTGTCGGTAAGGCAACTAAAGACATCCAGCGTTTTGTTGGTTTGGACAAGGAATACATCGCGACCGCTCGCTTGGGGGCCACGAGTGACACTTATGACCTGACTGGTCAATTAACAATTAAAAATAAACAATTAACAATTTCCGAAGATGACGTCAGAACGGCATTGATGAGCTTTAAAGGTGGGTATGCGCAAAAAGCGCCGGCTTATTCGGCTAAAAAAGTTCATGGTCAAAAATTATATGAGATGGCGCGACGCGGCGAAGATGTTGAGCATCTGCGACCAATTAAAAACGTGGACATCAGCGAGATTGAGCTGCTCGACTATCACTGGCCGGACGTGACGTTCCGTGTCACTTGCTCATCCGGTACATACATCCGCTCGCTCGCCCATGACCTGGGAGAAAAACTTGGGTGCGGGGCTTATCTGACCGCTTTGCGGAGGACTAGGATTGGCGACTATAAGATTGAAGATGCAAAGAAACTAAAAGATTTTTAGGCCAAAACTACCTAGCCCCTCCGGGGCCTTTTTTTAACGCTTGTCATCTTTCGTGGTACAATCCGTCTATTAAAAATATGCGCAAAATAATCTCCTTTTTCAGCACTGCGGCTATGGTCATAGCGCCGTTATGTGCCTCGTTGGCCGCGCCAGTTGCGGCCCAAGCTACGACCATTGGTTTAATTAAAGGGCCCCTTGATTCTGTCTATTGGCACTCTGCCAATAATAAGAGATATGTCTTTCCTACGGAAAAGACTTTTCAGAGCTGGTACGGTTACAGCTCACCAGATATCCAGGTCCTGACTTTTGATGAATTAGGCGCAATACCCATTGGCGGTAATGCGACTTATAAACCGGGTGTCCGCTTGGTCAAAATCACGACTGACCCCAAAGTATATGCCGTTGCCCGCTATGGCACACTGCGCTGGATAACCAGCGAAGCTTTGGCCAGAGAACTTTATGGTTCTGACTGGGCCAGAAAAGTCGATGATATCCCAGACGCTTTCTTTACTAACTATAAAATCGGGGCAAGCATAAATTCAACATCTGATTTTAACCCTGCTTCAGAAGCAGCAGCTGTTACTACACCGGAAGACAACATTGGCACCTCGTCAGCCACTTCCCCGACAAGTCCCACGGGCGCTAATCCCCCTGCTACTAATCCAACAACACCCCCAACAACATCTCCGACAACTTCTCCGACCAGTCCTCGCTTTTACACTTCTGTCAGCAAGACTACGATTACCCCGGGTGAAACTATCAGGTTGAGTGAGACCTTAAATTCAAGCATCACCTCTCCGGCCATCACTAAGATGGATATTTTGGATCCCAGAACAGCTACTTCAATACAAACCTGTACTGACACAAGCACCTGCTCGGTTTCCATTACTCTTGATATCCGTTTGGGCGTGACCAATATCATTTTCCACGCCCGCGGTTATGATGCATACAACAACTTAGTGGCCGAAGAATGGTTCCCAACTGTTTCGATTGTCCAACCCCAAGCTGCAGCACCTTCAGCCCCAACCATCACTTCGCCTTATTCAAACCAAGTTGTAACCACTTATCCGCGCACCCTCAAGATTGCCTGGTCACCGGATAACCAGAGGCGCCATACTGTCGAGCTCGCTTGCGATACTTGCGGGGTAACAGGGCTTTGGTCGTCAGTCACCACATATTCCGCCGATAATTACACTATGGAAATCCCAAGCGTTACCTTGCCGGGAGACAACCAATTCCGGGTACGCGTCAAAGCCATCAATTCAGACGGGATTGAAGGAGTCTGGTCCGGTTGGGTATATTTCAGCGCCAAGACCACGGCCGCCTCAGCGCCCGCAGCCCCTGTCTTGACCGCGCCTCTGGCTAACCAGCAGTTCACTAATTATCCCCGCACGCTAACAACCAGCTGGGTTAGGGACGGTTATAAAACGCATACCATCGAAGTGGCCTGCGATTATTGCGTCTCTGTTTCGCAGCCATACAGCAATCCGACGACCTACGTTGCTGACAATTATGCGTCTTCATACGCCTTACCCGCTCTCCCTGGCGACAACCAATACCGCATCAGGATAAAGACGACCAATGAAAACAATATTGATAGCCCCTGGTCGAGCTACACTTATTTCAGTTTCAAGACACCTGCGGCAACCACAGACCTGCAAATCACTGACGTCCTATTTAGGGATGCGACGGTTAACGATAACCTTGGGACTTTGGTTGGGTTGAAACTTAACCGTCAGCCATATAAAGTTTCGTTAAAGTTCATCAGCCCTACTGGCCTTAATATATTGAATGGTTATACCAACCTCTCGCATAACTACGCGATGCCGTACGAAGACAATTATGTGATGATCATGAATAACCTGGCTTCGAACGTTGATTATCAATATACAGTCACTGCCGAGGACTGGAACGGGGCGGGAAGCGTCACCAAGACTGGCACTTACCACTCGCCTTCTTTGACCCAGACTTTTGTCTACATGGATTATCAGGTTTCCGGCACTTCGCAACAAGGACAAGTCGTCATCAGCCCAACGCAGTGCAACCAGGTCAAGTGCGGTTATAACTTCATGAATAAGACATACACAGCGCAGTCGCTGGGTGCCTTTTATAGCCTATCGGAAAACGGCATGCTTAAGTTCTATGCCAACAACATTGGCCAAGGAGGAATTGCTCCTTTGGCCAATGGGGACACCTCTCCCCCGCTCGTAAGCAGCGGACAGTATTATAGATTCGGAGTCCCAATCACCGTCGGCTCATGGTATGCGGTCTATGATGAAGCTAACCAGATGTTCATCAAACTGCATGTCTCAAAAATAGTCACGCCTTAAACCTAAACCATAAATCAAAAGACGGCCTTCGGGCCGTCTTTTTTATCAGGTCCCCTGCTAGACATTTTGCCCATCCTTTGATAATCTTAGTGCCATCAGCCCTTAATATTGTTAACCGCATCGGATGGCAAGACTGCAAAGCTGATCACGTTACTGTCTAGGTAGGTGTTCGCCTCTAATTTCATGCTCAACTTAGCCCAAAATCTTCCAGATTTTTCCGGACAAGGCCCAAGCATCATGGCGCCGTGATCGTTTGTTGAATACAAAAGCAGGTCTTTGCCATGCGATTAAACGCTATGTTTTATGTTATTGCAGTCATCCTGAGCCTAGCCGCCGGAGCGATTGTAACTTCGTCCGTTTATTCAGCCAAAGCTAAAAAGGCCAAGCTGACCTTGTCTGAAGCAGAGGCTAAAGCCAAAAAGATTCTGGATGACGTCACGACCAAGGAGCAGGAAGTGATGGTCCGCGCCAAAGACAAGGCCATCAAAATTATTGAAGATGCGCGTCGCGAAGAAAAAGTCACCCAAGAAGAACTTAAGAAACAATCAGCCTTGCTGGTTGAACGCGAAGCGGCTTTTGGCGCCAAGATGATCGAGGTGGATGATCTGAAGAAAGGCCTAGAAGTTAAGGCTGCCGAAATTACCGAAAAAGTTAAAGAGATTGATCAACTTAAAGTTGAAGAAAGCAAAAAGTTGGAAGAGGTTGCCAGCCTAACGCAAGAGCAAGCTGTCGAGCGCCTTTTGGCTTTGGCCGAAGAGCAAAGCCAGGACACGCTTATGAGCCGTGTGCGCAAACTGGAGCAGATGGAATCCGATGAAATCGACCGCAAGGCCAAGAACATCCTGGGCGTGGCCGTACAGCGTTTGGCAGCCTCACACGTAGTTGAAACTACAACGACCAATGTCGAGCTGCCCAGCGACGAAATGAAAGGCCGCGTCATCGGCCGTGAAGGACGCAATATCAAGACCATCGAACTTTTGACCGGTTGCGAACTCATCATAGATGAAACGCCTAACATGCTAACTATCTCTGGTTTCTCCCCCATCCGCCGCCAAGTAGCCAAGCGTGCCTTGGATAAGTTGATTTCTGATGGCCGCATCCACCCGGGACGCATTGAAGAAGCTGTTGAGGAAGCGAAAAAGGAATTGGCTTTGGATATTAAGAAGGCTGGCGAAGATGCCCTCTTCCAAGTTGGCATTTCAATGGCCGGCATTGATCCTAAACTGGTGCAGATCTTAGGTCGCCTCAAATACCGCACGTCATACGGCCAGAATATCTTGCAACATTCAATGGAAGTTTCATTGATTGCCACTACTTTGGCCGAAGAGCTGGGCGCTAATGTACTGGTTTGCAAGAAGGGCGGCTTGTTCCATGATATTGGCAAGGCCGTTGACCATGACCTACAAGGCGGCCATCCTGAGTTGGGTGTCCAAATCTTAAAGAAGTTCGGCATGCCGGAAGAAATCTGGTACCAGTGTATTGGCCACCACGAAGACAAGCCCAAGACGCTCGAAGGCGTAATCGTCAAAGCGGCCGATGCCATCAGCGGAGCCAGGCCTGGCGCGCGCAAAGATTCACTTGAACAATACGTTAAACGCCTGGAAGAACTGGAGAACGTGGCAGCGGGCTTTGAAGGCATTGATAAGGTTTATGCTATACAAGCCGGCCGCGAAATTCGCGTGTTCGTCAATCCCAAAGCCATGGATGACTTCGCTGCCACCAACTTGGCACGTGAGATTGCCGCTAAAATCGAAGCTGAACTCAAATATCCTGGTGAAATCAGGGTGACACTCATCCGCGAAACAAGAATCGTTGAGTACGCAAGGTAAATTAAGCCATTGGCTATATGCCTCAAATCAATTTGCTTGTCTTTGGCGATGTAGTCGGCAAGCTGGGCCGCAAGGCTTTAGCCAAAAAATTGCCTGAACTCAAGGCGCACTATAATCCGCATCTGACTATTGCTAATGCGGAAAATTTGGCGCACGGACGCGGTTTGACCGAGAGCACACTGAATGAACTTGTCGAGGCTGGCGTTGATGCATTTACCTCCGGCCAACATGTCTGGGAAAACCAACAAGGCACTCCCTTGTTGTCCGATGAAAAATGGTCCAAACGCCTGATCAGGCCAGCCAATGTCGACCCGGTCTTGCCGGGTAACGGCACCATGTCCTTAACAATACTTGGCAAGACGGTTGTTGTTGTTAATTTACAGGGCCGCTTATTCATGCAGCAAGATTCATCCTCACCATTTTTGTCTTTTGATAGGATTTGGCAAGATTTGTCATCCGACCAAGCCAAGCCAATCGTGATTATCGACTTCCATGCCGAAGCTACGAGCGAAAAGCAGGCTTTTGGCCACTATGTGGATGGACGGGCTTGCCTCATGTACGGAACGCATACCCATGTGCCCACGGCTGACGCCAAAATCCTGCCTCAAGGTACTGCTTATTGCACTGATATTGGTATGGTTGGGTCAGCTGATTCTGTCATTGGATTCGAAAAAAATAGCTCTATTAAGCGATTTTTAGAAGAAACGACTGCCCCCTATGAGCTCCTAAGTTCTGGCCAGGCAGAGGTAAACGGACTATCCATATCCCTTGATCTTGACTCAAACCAGGTCTTAGCCTTAGAGCAAATCCGCGAATTTGTTGATATATAAGCGCAATATTGCTATACTCCTTTTAACGCTAACCGTTTGTGGCCGACCCCAAAAGGTCATGGACGGGCTAATTCATTCATAAACATATCTATGAACAAAGCGGAATTAATCAACGTCATTGCCGAAAAAGTCGGCGTTACCAAGAAGCAGGCCGAGGACATGATCGAATTTTTGGTTGAGACCATTACCGAAGAGCTCAAAAAGGGCAATGAGGTTACAATCGCTGGTTTTGGCCAATTCTTGGCCAAGAGGCGCGCTGGTCGCATGGGCGTTAACCCACAAAACCCAACCGAGAAGATCCAGATCCCATCAGTCACCGTGCCTAAGTTCAAGGCTGGCAAAGGACTGAAGGATGCTTTGAAGGCTTCGATGGCTGCCGCAGCCCCGACCGCCCCAACAATGTAAAAACATTTTAGTTACAAGTAAAAACGCCTTCCGAGGCGTTTTTACTTTTTCATAACCAGAGCTACTAAGTTCCTTCCCTTAACCCAAGAGCACCAACTCTCTTTGTCATAAGCCCCGATTTTTTCAATTGACCAAAGGGCGGGATCAAAAAGCGATTTGAATTCACTTAAAGTGAAAGCATGGACATAGCGCTCTTCCAGTTTGCCACTGGCTTTCCAAGGATAATATAAATCGCCGGGCTCCCCGCCTTTAACGCCCCTGAGGCGCAACCAGGCATTCTTAAAAGTATTCCATGACAAAAAGCGTAGCGCCCGCGGATTCCAAACCGTTAAAAGCATCAAACCGCCGGGTTTTAAAATCCTATGTAATTCCGTTATCGACTCGGCACGCATTTCTCGCGAAGGGATGTGGTGCAGCACGGCAATACATGCGATGGCATCTGCGCACCTGTCTTGAAGATCAAGTTTGGGCAAAGAACCTGTAATGACCTCTCCATTGTTTCGCGACAATAAAAACTGGTCAGCTTCTTTGCGCAACGAACTTGAAGGCTCCACCCCTAAATATCTGACGTCATTTGGTATCACATCCGCCAACCTGCAATTGCCTGCACCAATGTCGACCAACAAATCTCCTGACTTTAAGCGGTCTGTCAATAAACCCATCAGATTCCATGGCTGAGTTCGCTTAGAGCTGAAAGCTGGGCCTTCTGACTCATAAAAATCAGCCACTTCCTTGGCCAACTTGCGCCTTACCCCGTTTTCCATCATCATAGTCTAACTATAGCATTTCATTCCTTGAAGTCCATAGTCATGCAACCCTCTCCACCGCTCCAACTCGCAAAAGACATCCTAAAAGATGCGGCTGCTTCGAATTGCGCGACCAGGGTTAGTTTGGCGTTAGTTGCCCGGCATCATCTGAAAGATACGCCTTATGCTTTCCCAACATCCATGCAATTTTGGACAGCTTACCGCGAACTTTTGACTGAAGGTTTGGAAAAAAACGAGCCACTTGAAAGAGCCATTCGCGTCAAAGATGTTAGGACAGACAGCGGTGTTGCCCCCATCACTGTTTTAACCAAACCCTTCCCCTGCCCAGGGCGTTGCGTCTATTGCCCCACAGAAGCCCGAATGCCCAAAAGCTATATCTCGACAGAACCGGCAGCAGCCCGCGCTCTTGGTTTGGAGTTTGATCCTTATGAGCAAGTCCGGCAGAGAATTATGGCCCTGGAGCGGAACGGCCACCAAGCCAATAAAATTGAATTGATTGTTAAGGGCGGGACCTGGTCAGCTTACACAGCTGATTATCGAGAGTGGTTCATCACAAGATGTTTCCAGGCAGCAAATGAAATCCCTCATCCTCCGACTCCTTCTCCCACGGATGCAGGAGAAGGAGAGCTTGAAAAGGCTCAAAAAATAAACGAGACAGCGGCTTATCGCATTATTGGATTAACGATTGAGACGCGGCCTGACTGGGTTAAGCCAAAGGAAGTCATTCATCTGCGAAAGTTGGGGGTCACGCGCATTGAACTTGGGTTACAGATTATCAACGACAGGGTTTTGAGTTATACCAAGCGCGGGACAACGGTGGCCGATGCCGAACGCGCTATAGCCTTGCTTAAAACTGCCGGCTTTAAAGTTGACGTGCATATTTTGCCAGGCCAACCGGGCGCGTCTGTTGAAGATGACTTGGAATCATTTCGTCTTTTGTTCGCTGACCCTCGCTTTCGCCCTGACATGGTCAAAATTTATCCTTGCGTGGTGCTCCCCAACTCAGAACTGGCAGAATGGATGACAAAGGGCGAGTTCAAACCGCTTGAAGGCGAAGAATTACTTGAGTTACTGATCAAGATGCAAACTATGGTGCCGCGCTATTGCCGTGTGCCACGTGTCATTCGCGATTTTCCAACAACCCAAATTGCTTTTGGCAATAAAAAATCCAATTTGCGCGAGATTTTAGACGCTGAAATGAAAAAACGCGGGGTCCAATGCGTTTGCTTGCGCTGCCGAGAAGTCGGGCATGTGGCGGGCGACCACACGGGCGACAAAACCCAAGTTTTTGAAGAGCGTTATGAAAATGCCGGCGGCACTGAAGTCTTCTTGTCGGTTGAAAACGAAGATCGAAGCGCGGTTTTCGCGTTTTTGAGGATGCGGCTCCCTCTATTCTCGGCCTTTTCCCCCGCCGATGCAGGAGAGGGATGCCAAATCATCTACGAGGCTTTTCCGATTTTGAAAGGCGCGGCAATAATCCGTGAGCTGCACACTTACGGCACAGCACTAAACATCGACCAACGCGATCCTTTGGCGGCCCAACACAAAGGCTATGGGCGTTTACTTATGCAAAAAGCCGAGGAGCTTGCGGCAGCCGAAGGCTTTGACCACATGGCTGTCATCAGCGGTCTTGGCGTGCGTGAATATTACAAAATACTGGGTTACCAGGAGCAAGACACTTACATGGCCAAAACTCTTTAAGCTCAAACGCCGCCGATTTGTTGGCGCAACTGGCCGACTGTTTTGATTTCAGCTTCTAACTCAGAGATTTTTTTCATTAGCTCAGCCTTGTCTTGACCGGCCTTCTCCATTGCAGCCTTCATGGTTTTTACGTTCCCTTCCAATTCTTCCATGCGTTGCCGCAAAAACCTTTCACGCACTGTTGATTCAAGCAGCCTATCAGTATATTCACTTTCCTTAGCTTCATTTTCCATCTTTTCGATAACATGTTCCAAGACCCTGCGCTGTAAAGCTCCCCAATCCAAGTCTTCTCCCCCATCGCTTTTAATCGCAAATTCGCCCGCCCATTGGCGGATCATTTTTGGGCCATCGTCACCAATAGCCTTGGCTGAATAATTTTCCAAAGTTTCATAATTGCCTTTGGGTTTTTCTTTGCCCGTACTTTCCAAGTAATAACGGCGCGTCAGGAGCATAAAACGCTGAATAGTTTTCTCGATTTCAACCTGGCGGTCTGCGATCCTGAATAGATAGTCGGCCGATTCATTAACCTTAGCATCCGGACTGTTTTCATCCGCCTTAAGATGAAATTGGGCATCAGCCAACTCCTGTCTAAAGGACGCCATGTCACGTGCTGAATAAGAACCAAAGTTAAAGTTCAGTTCTTCTGAGCGATATTGCTGTGTCCTGCCTTGGTCTAAGGCCGGGATTGGCATCTTTCTGGCCATTTCACGGATCTGGTTCTGGACTTTCCTGACGATTTCTTGGTCATCTGTTCCAAGCGTCAATGCAAACTCGTCGCCCCCAGTGCGGTATGCTTCAGCTTTAACCGAGGGATCCACTGCGCGCACAGCCGAATCCATCATCCTGGCTGCTGCCGATATGGCCGCGTTGCCTGTTTTACGCCCGCCTTCTTTGTCGAAATATTTAAGAAAAGCCATGTCTATAGCTATGACCGTTATTGGCCTACCCTCTGCTAACCTTGACTTGATCTCCCCAAACAGCATTCCGCGTTCATAAAGGCCCGTAGCTGAATTGCGTTTGACTTCAACGTTATATTTTTCCGACTTAGCAAGGTTCAAGCGGGCTAAAACTGATTTGTTTTCCGGATCGCTTTGGGCCAAGGCCTCCAATCGCTTAACTTCATTGGTCTTGCTTTCAACTTCTCTTGCGCCGGTCGTAGGTTCCAACTGCCCTAAAAACTCATTATCATCTTTTACTTCTTCAAACTCTGCTGCTGTTCCGACTTTAGATTCCTTGGCACTTAAAACTTTTTCCTCGCTAAGCTCTTGGCCATGGGACTTCAACAGATCTTCTTTCTTCTTTTCAAAAATGAACTTTGAGAGTGTAGCGGAAAGGTGATGCGCTTCTTTTTGCCGTGACCTAAAGTCGCCAATCGCCAAACTAATGGCTTTTTCGAGACCTACATCCCTAGTGCCCTTGATAGCTTCCTTAAAGGCCTCATAACCCATGGCCTCGGCCGCCGGGTCTTCCACGAACAAACGCCCTAACGTCTTTTTTAAGTAGTTCTCATAGAAAGCTTTAGCCTTTTCGTCATCACCCATCTTAAGGATCCGATCAATACGCGCGTTATTTTTCTCAATATCATTCAGCATCTGGCTTTGTTCCTTGGCCACATCTACAAAAGCCCTGCCTGGATTGGAATTGGCGATACTATCTTGGTTTTCGTTGAAATAATCCACGGCATCGGCCATGGGTACGTGCGTAGCCACCAGCGGCGGTCTTTCGCCCTGAGGCAAATCACCGGTTTCCAGGCTGCCATTCAGAGCTTGTTGAATCCTTTGGGCCGTTTCTCCATCCACATTACTCAATATTATTGTAAAATCATTGCCCGAGCTGCGATAAATATTAAAATAATTCTCAACATCTTCCCAGGCTGCTTCCTTGCCAGTCTTTTTTTGGATTGTGTCACCAATTACTTCATCTAACTTTTCATAGATTAACTGGCAGGCGTCCCCCAAGGCCTTATTCCCAGCTTCGTGACCATATTCCTTATTCAAACGATCCAGCTCGCCCATATTAACCTGGACCAAATGCATGCCTTCAGCTTGCTTCCTATCCAAATTGCCTTGCTTATCTTGCAATTGATCAAAGACATCTTTTAAATCAGATCCCAAATCCTCGCCTTTCCAGGCGCCTGTCGCGTCTCTCTCGAAATCATATGATTCTACATCCAACCTAGCTGCTTTTAGTTCCAGTTCCGCTGCCTCTAAATCTTCTTTTGGAGCTGACGTGCCCACTAACCTTTCGTATCTATCCTTGGCATCAGTAAGCGCTTCATCCAAAGGCCTGCGCCACAACGCCTTGCGTTCTGCTTCGGTCGTATAACCCCTTTCCCGGTTGGCCATAATACCGTTGATTATAGCATAATTACCAAATTATCGATGACAATCACCAAATTCGAATATCCAATATCCAAAAAAACCAATCACTAAATCACCAAAACCTATCGTATTGGATATTGAATCTTGGTATTTGAAGCTTTTTTGGACATTGGTAATTGGGTATTGGTAATTCTTGGATTATATTGGTTTAAAAAAAGAAGGCCCCAAATGGGACCGAGAATCAACCCCGCATAATGCGGAAAACGATATCATGGGCCACGGGCATGGACATGTGCCGGTGCAAAGCCTCAAGAGCAGCTTGGGCTTGGATATCGTCGAGGGTATGAAAGTCTGCACAGGAGCGGAGGTCTTGCTTCAGACCCCACTTGGCTTTAAGTTCGCTCGAGAGCGTATTGAAGTAAACATCACCACTGCAGTTCATGCAGATTTGATAGAGCTTCTCCTGCAGACTCATGACATCCTCCTACCGCAAAGGAGATTAATCAGCTTGGCACAAATTAGCGCCACTGTCAACCCCTTAGTACGCCTTGGCAAAGATGACAACTAGGTCGGTTTTCTGGCTACAATAAAGGCATTTTCCAGGGGTTTTAGCCTGGCCAAATGGGATGCAACGGATGGTGGCCTTGGTCTCTTCCTTGACCTTGGCTTCACACTCAGCCGACCCGCACCAATGGGCCAAAACAAAATTGCCTTCGACATCTTTCTTAAATTTTTTGTAATCATCAACCGTTACAGTATGCTCTTCGCGGAAAGCCAGGGCTTTTTGATAAAGGTTCTTCTGGATTTGGTCGAGAATGTCCTTAATTGCGTCGATCAAACCCTCTTCGGTCAAAACTTGCTTGGTCGAAGTGTCGCGCCTGACAGTCATGACAGAGCTGTTGGCCAAATCCTTGGGCCCAATCTCGATCCTGACAGGTACACCTTTCTTTTCCCATTCAAAAAATTTTGGGCCTGGACGCAGATCGCGCGAGTCGACCTTGACGCGCACACCTTCTTCCTTGAGTTGGTCCGCGATTTCCTGAGCTTTTGATTGCGAGGCTTCAACTTCTTCGGGCGTCACGCCAATTGGGATTATCACGACCTGATGGGGGGCGAGCTTAGGAGGCAAGACTAGGCCCTTGTCATCACCATGGGCCATGATTAAACCGCCAATCAGGCGTGTGGAAACTCCCCAGCTAGTCTGCCAACCATATTTTTCCTTGCCGTCAGCATCCAAAAACTTAACGCCAAAGGCTTTTGCAAAATTTTGGCCAAGCATATGGGAAGTGCCTGCTTGCAAGGCCTTGCCATCACCCATCATGGCTTCAATGCAATATGTGCGGACAGCACCTGCAAACCTTTCTGAATCTGTCTTCTGGCCAGGGATGACGGGTATAGCCATGACCTCTTCAGCAAACTGGCGGTAAACATCCAACATCTGTTTTGTAAAACTTTCTGCTTCGTCCTCTGTCTGATGGACAGTGTGTCCCTCCTGCCATAAAAATTCCGTGGTCCTCAAAAACAAGCGCGTCCGCATTTCCCAACGGACTATGTTAGCCCATTGGTTAATCAAAAGCGGCAGATCACGATAAGAGTGGATCCAACGCGAAAAGACGTCATACATGATCGTCTCAGACGTAGGACGGACGACAAGAGGCTCATCCAACTTCTGCCCGCCGGCGTGCGTGACAACCGCCACCTCGGGGGCAAAGCCCTCCACATGTTGAGCTTCACGCTTTAAAAAACTTTCAGGGATAAACAAAGGGAAATAAGCGTTCTGAACGTCTTTGGCCTTAAACCGCGCGTCTAAATCTTTCTGCATCAACTCCCAAATAGCATAACCATATGGCTTAATGACCATGCAACCCCGAACCGGAGAATGTTCGGCCATTTCTGCCTGCTCAACCACGTCTTGGTACCACTCAGAATAATCCTTTGACCTGGGCGTAATGGCTTTTTGCGCATTCTTGTCTTGTTTGGCGGGCATAATATTGCGTAATTTGTATCATTTACGCCGCATCTTGCCAAGTAAGCCTAGATGGCTTAACATATGCCAAGTTGATAAAACATGAATGGGGGGCGAGTGGCGGAATTGGTAGACGCACAGGACTCAAAATCCTGCGGTCGCAAGGCCATGAGGGTTCGACCCCCTCCCCGCCCACCATTTGTGGTTTATAACGAGTAACCGCCATGCTTCATAACCGACGCATAAAAACCTGGTCCGGATTTATCCGCGCCACCCGTTGAACTGACCGATAGGCGTTGGGGATTTTTGTATTCCATCCACCTATCGGATGGATTTTTGTTTAAATTTTTGATCTAACATTATGATTCAACTTACTGACAATTCATTTAAAAAAATAATGATCGCGCTGGCCGTCTATCTCGCTTCACTCTTTGCGGCCAACACGCTTGGCCTCAAGATAATGCCCTTCCTGTTCGGCTCACATCTTTCCGTAGGCGTATTTTCGTTTCCTGTAGTCTTTCTCATGACTGACGTCATCGGCGAAATTTATGGTAAGCGCATCGCCAAACTGTTTGTCCTGGCCGGATTCATTGCCACAGCCCTCTTTATTCTCTATTCGTTCCTGTCGCTAGCTGCACCGTGGTCTGTCGACGGAGAATGGGCCCGGCAAGGCTATAACCAAATTTTTGGCATTTCGATCCGCATAGCCATAGCTTCTCTCACGGCTTTCTTGATTGCCGAATATCAGGACGTGATCGCCTTCTTCTTTTTCCGCGACAAGCTGGGTACGAAAAACTTTTGGCTGCGCTCTAATCTCTCAAACCTATGGTCACAGTTGCTCGACACCGTCATCTTCATGACCATAGCCTTTGCGGGGATATACCAAACTCGAACGCTCATCAGCATCATCATCACTTGGTGGCTCTATAAAGTAGCCATGGGCTTGCTCTATACGCCGCTCTCTTATGTCGGTTTACGCCTGCTCCGCCAAAATAACGAAACTAATAACCACTAAACCATGATTATCCAACCAATCAAAACTCGTGTCTTCCGGGAAGGTGAAGATTTATTAGCCTTCATCATTCGCTACTTCAAGAAAATTCCAGAACGGTCAGTGATTATCGTTACCTCAAAAATCGTTGCCCTGGCAGAAAGAAGAACGGCTGTCGCCAAGGACATCCAAACCAAAGAAAAGTTGATCCGTGCGGAAAGCGAGTTTGCCATGCCGACCAAGTATGTTTGGCTGACTGTCAAAGACGGTATGGTCATGGCTTCGGCCGGTATCGATGAGTCAAACGCGTGCGGCAAACTTATCCTCCTGCCCAGGGATTGCTTTAAAACCGCTGGCTGGCTGCGTAAAAAATTGCAAGTAAAATACAAGGTGAAAAAGTTGGGAGTCTTAATAACCGACAGCCGCACCATTCCACTTAGAGCCGGCATCACAGGCGTATCCTTGGGATACGCCGGATTCAAAGGCATTAAAGACTACCGTGGCAAACCAGACATTTTCGGCCGTAAATTCCATTTTTCCAGAACTGACGTGGCCGACAGTCTAGCCACGGCGGCGGTGCTGGTCATGGGAGAAGGCAAGGAGCAGCAACCTCTGGCTACTATTACCGGAGCCCCAATCGAGTTTTGCCAAAAAATAAAACGTGATGAGTTACGAATTGATATCAAGGACGATATGTACCAACCATTATTTTCGAATTTACCAAAGATCACAAAGTAATATTGCACGGGTAACCTAACCGAGCTTATGCTATCATTGGTTTGATATGCGCCCATCTTTTGAAACACAACTGCGCCAAATGAACGAAATAGCCAAAGATAAGGCTAAGCCGGACAATACGGAAGAGCAGAGGAAGAAAATGGATATTGTGTTGGATTATCAAATTGAAAAAGCGGCTGAACGTTTTGAGACGCCGGAAAAGACCCAGGCAACAATATTTAAACTGCAAAAAAGGAAACAAAAAATCATGGCCAGACTCAAAGAGCAGCTGCGCCAAATCGATAATCCTTTTGAGAAAGAGGCTGTGCCTGAAGGAGCAAACCGTGTTAAGTATCAAGATGGCAAACTTGTCTGCACCACTGCAAAAGGAGAGCAAGAGATTACGCTTGGCGAACTGCTGACTGACATCGAATGGGGCTTGAACTATTACCTGGACCCAAATACCGTACCTCGCCTTATCCGCAAAAAATACTTTATCGAGCAGGCCAAGCATGAAATCATGGATTTACTCGACCGCCAAATCATGACCAACGAATCCCAAAGAGAGTCAGTCGATGAATTGAAGAAAGAGGGCTATATAAAGATGATTGCCCAGGAAAACCAAGAACAGTCCGGTAAGTATGCCGAAAGGATGGTCAAAAACCTGCTTAAAAAAATTGCGATTGACCAGGATTTGGATATCGAAATTTCAGATGCGGATGCTTATCAGGACATGGAACTTAAAATCGACTTTATAATCAAGCGCAAGATGGCCGCCCGCGGCGTGAACGTCGAAACCAACGACGAAGATCGGATTGGTATCCAATTCACTTCCACTGATGCGCCGGAAATCGTCCATAAAAAGGAACGCCAAATCAGGCAGGCTAAGAAAAAACTCGGGCGAGAAGAAAAAATCCAGGACATTGCCCTCGTATCAATTCCATTACGCCAAATCCAAGCCATGGTTCAAGATTGGAAACGAGACAAGCTCCCAGGCGGACCGGATAAATTGTGGAACACAGCAACCAGGGCCGAAATATTCGGCAAAGTCATGAAAAATTTTTTGGCTGGAGAGGAAATTGACCAATACGTTGCAAAAATCCAAGCTAAACAGTTACGAGCAGCGGCGTGACATCAGGTTCAAGCTCAGCAGAGATGGACTGGACATCCGCATCTGCCGGAGGTTGATATTTCATGCGGGAAAAATTGGAATCAATAAATTCCTCGGACAGGCGCTGGCCGGTTTTGCGGTCAGCGATTTCGCGCCACAGCGAATTTGTGCGGAAGTGTTGGCCCTTGGCAACATCAAAAAGGTATTGGTGCCCCTTTTCAATAACATGATAAGCGACTTCAAGCTCTTTATCTGACCTGATCTCCCCTTTCAGATGCTCATCCGTGACCCAAACATTGATCTGAAAAGTCTTGTTAGTCGGATTATGGAATTGCAAGTCCAAATAATTATAAAAAATAGTGGCGCCAGACCCAAAAGGCAGGACACGGCCAGAATCAGGAAAAGCATCAAAGCTATGATGATGTCGCTCTGTGACTGTGAGAGGGGTATGCAAAACCATCCAATGCAAAAGGTTGGCCATCTGGCACAAACCGCCGCCAATGTCTGATTTGGCTTCCCCATCCATTAGAACCATGCCTTCGAGGTAGCCTTTCTTGGCGGTCGGGCGGCCAACTAACTTCCAGAGCGAAAAAGTCTCGCCCGGCCTGATGACCACGCTATTGATCTTATCAGCTGCTAACTTGAGGTTAGTGACCTTATTCACTTGCAGCCGCATATCAACATCACCCAATTTGCGCAGAAGCAAGGATTGATGGCTGAAACATTTGTAAGCCAAGTTGGTCTGTACTTTGCGGGTAGCCAGCTTCTGGCTAACTGAAGACACGCCCCGCTTTAAACGGTGGGTTTCGACACAGGCGTGGTACAGCCAGGGGTGGATTTGGGAGACTAACTTGCGGGGCATACGAATAATTGAGGATATAGGTGATTGTTGGTTTTGTCAACGGGTGTACCGGGTGCTTATGACAAGGTTTTTAAAAAAATAAGCCCCGAAGGACTCGGGGCACGGTGGAGGAAAGAAACGAGCCTTTGCTAAGCTACGGACGATAAGGGCAAAGCAACAGCGTTAAGCTGCGGAGCGGGAGCAGGAGAGGTCGTCGGCATCGTCAGGGCGGCCGTAGTCGACCCTGAACTCGCCGCCAAGCCAGTTGGCGTTAGGCACATTGCCGTCGGAGAGCCGAGAACCCGAACAGAGGGTGATGTTCTTGGTATCGAGATGACCTCCGCTTGTCACATCGTTGTACCACAGCTCCATCACGCAACGCTCGCGCAGGACAATGCCGGAGATCTTACGAAGCTCTAAGTCATTGGCTGAGAGGTTATTATTTTCCTCATCAGCCTCCACCCGGCCTCGAAAACATACGACATAGGCCTTGTCAGGCGTTCGGTCGTTGGCCGTAACAATAGCATCCATGTTTTCGTCTTCGCCGATGTAGGACTGGCACGGAAAACAATCCTTGCATTTGGCCCACACCTCATTCAAGGTCAGGCCTTGTGCCATCATGACCGGCCAGTTAAAACCGGGCCGAGGGGCAGGCATCACGAGGCGGGAAAAATTGACCTTACGGTTGAAGAGCTTGCGATAGAAGCGCTGCCACTCGGCAGGCCAATCCGTAATGAAGTGCCAAGGATTGTTAAGCGCGTATCGGCGGACAGCTTCAATGAACGGCTTACGGATGATAGTCTTGAACTCGCCTCCGTTTTTGAGCAGACCCTGCGCGCGCTCACGGTCGAGCTTTAAACAACGCAGAGCCTCACTGCCAACTTCCCCTACGATCTGAATGAGCGATTTTCTCTGTCCGGCTGTCATGGGAGACGTGATCGACTTGGTCGTCATCGCCATACCCTCCTACGCCGTCACGAACATCTGCTTGGGCGGACCATCCGCTTTCGCAGTCCTCGTTAAAAACGGCCTGATGAACATATACATTTTTGACCAAAATGTCAACCTTTGGAGCTTCTTTGGTTACTGATGTATCATATGACTACTAATGTGACACGTGACTTGTGACACGTCGGATTCAGACGCATCACATATCACGTGTTGCGAGTCACGAGCCATATGACTAAAGCCCAAGAACTTGCCAAAATCTTCTTAGAGTTCGCCTACTGGCACGAAATGAATGGTGTGGCCTTTAAGCCGCGGGCTTATGAAATCTCATCAGAGTCCATGGCCGGCTTGGGTGACGAGGTGGAGGCGGCCTGGCGCAAGGGCGGGGTTAAGGCGCTTAAAGAACTGCCTGGCTTGGGCCAAAGCACGGCCGAAAAAGTTGATGAATTTTTAAGGACAGGACATATTAAAGAATATGAGCAGATGAAGAAAAGGTTTCCGGTTGATATTTGGGGGCTTTCGCGGATCGAAGGCTTGGGGCCAAAACACATCAAAGAACTTTACCAACATCTCAAAGTAAAAAACTTGAGTGACCTGAAGCGCGCTTTGCAATCCGGCAAGATCAAAAACCTGCCGCGCTGGGGCGAGAAAAGCCAAGATAAACTCGAAAGACAGCTTAAACTCATGGAAGCTTCGGCTGGCCGCCAGCTTTTGGGTTATATTTTGCCAGCGGCTGACCAGATAGTAAAAGCCTTGAGCAAGGTGCCGGGTGTCATGCATTGCGCTTATGCCGGTTCAATCAGACGGAGGCAAGAAACCATCGGTGACATTGATCTGCTTGCGACATCCAAAAACCCTGAACGTGTCATGGACGTTTTTGTACACTTGCCCCAAGTCGAGACGATTCACGAAAAGGGCAAGACCAGGTCATCAGTCAGGCTAAAGATTGGCATTGATGCTGACTTGCGGGTTGTACCGGATAAAGTTTACGGCGCAACTCTCCAATATTTCACTGGCGACAAAAAGCATAACGTCATGTTGCGAGAGTATGCTTTATCTAAAGGTTTTACGCTGAACGAATATGGATTGTTTACTCTGGTCCGCAAGAAAGGCAAACACGAGGGAGGTAGATTAATCGTCTGCAAGACAGAGGAGGAAATCTATAAAAAACTTAAGATGGATACTCCCCCGCCAGAACTGCGCGTGGGCGGAGATGAAATTGAGGCAGCCCAAAAACACAAACTGCCTAATTTAATTCCGTACGGATCAGTCAAAGGCGATTTGCAGGTGCAGACGACCTGGTCAGATGGAGTTTTGAATATCAAGGAAATGGCTGAGGAAGCAAAGAAACGCGGGCTGACTTACATGGCAGTCACTGACCATACCAAATCGCTGGCTTTCATCAACGGCCTGAATGAAAAACGCCTGGCCCAGCAAGGCAAAGAGATTGATAAGCTGAATAAGACATTAAAAAGTTTCACGATCCTCAAAGGTACGGAGTGTGACATCCATAAAGATGGTAGTTTGGATTTATCTGACAAGGCTTTGGCTAAGTTGGATTGGGTCGGCATCTCTATCCACTCGCAATTTAAGTTATCGAGAGCTGAGCAGACTAAGCGGTTAGTAAAAGCCATGTCCAACCCTTACGTTGACTGTGTCTTCCATCCGACTTGCCGCTTGATTGGCAAACGCGAACCCATTGATCTTGATATGGATGAGGTTTTGGCCGCGGCTAAGCGTTATAACGTAGCGCTTGAGATTAATTCTTTCCCCGAACGATCTGATTTGCGCGACGTACACGTACGCATGGCTATTAAGGCTGGCGTCAAAATCGTCATTAACAGCGACGCGCACGCACCTGAACATTTTGATTACTTGCCTTTGGGCGAAGCCATTGCGCGCCGCGGCTGGGCCACCAAATCTGATGTCCTAAATACAAAATCATTTAAAGAACTGATGGCTCGACGAACAAAGAAACGCTAACGTTTGTAAGTGCTTACCAGTTCAGCTTGGTCTAAAACATGATCCTTGATGGCAGCCAGGACATCTGCCTTGGTAGCTGAAGGTGTGAGGCTGAGTATCCTATCCAAAGCGTAAAGCTTGAAGATATAACGATGCGTCCCGCTGGGCGGGCAAGGACTGACATAAGCATTAGTCTTCAATGTGCTCTTGCCAACGATGCCTGGCGGTTTCTGCCCTTCGTCGATTGACGTAATGGTTGAGGGTATGTCAAAAACAACCCAGTGCACAAAATCACCTGATGGCGCGTCCGGATCATCTACCAACAAGACAAGAGATTTGGTAGTTGATGGCAAATCATCCCAAGCTAAGGGTGGGCTGATATTTTGGCCGTCACAAGTGTATTTGGCTGGTAAGGGCTGGTTGTGGCCAAAGGCCGGACTGGTAAGTTGCATATTTTTACCGGTTTTAATCAAAACTGCGGGTTGATTAGCGGGTTGATGGCCACCATTACAACCAGCTCCATACACAAAAAAACCAAACACCAAAAACCAAGATACAAACAAACTCCAAGTTTTAAACATTAAACTTCAAATTATTTCTTGGCTACTTGATTAGCACCGATCGCTTCCAGAAAGGCCGTGCGGGTGTTTTTAATTGTTTTATCCCAGGAGTGTTTAACAGCCTGCATGCCTTGGCTGCCATAACCGCAATATGGTTCATGCATGGCTGACCACAGGATGTCGATATTTTCTTGATATGTCTTGGCCGCTGAATCGTTCCCCCGGTATTTCTCTATATCCTTATTCATCTGGGCCACAACTTGATCATGGCGCTTTTTCATTTCGACCGTCAGACAGCGCGTAGTCGGATTTGCATATTCTTTTTCATCAGCTCCGGGAGTAATCGAGACTTTTGCAACGCAAAAACCTTTGTTGCAACGCGGGAGTTTTTTGACGACTTTCTTGGTCGCAGCTTCAACCCCTTGCGGCAAAAAAAATAATCCCATCAAAAAAGCTGCCAGAAAAAAAGAGACCAGATATTTAGAGTCAGTTTTCATAATGGATGTATCTTATATGAAATCATAATATCTCCTGCCGATCAATAGACTTATGCACTGATTGGCTAGGTTGAGCGGAAATTGTTTCGTCGTAGAGACGCAAAATCTTGTGTCTCCACATACATGCGACAGGATTGACAAAATGCCATTTTTTTGCTATATTTACCCGTCATCCTAATTCAGGGGGTGGCTAAAAAAACAGTTGATTTTCGCGTCCAGTCTGGCGCGATTCGCACATCGACAGGGAGGCTAACATGAGCTTCAAGATCAAGGTAGCTTGGAGAATCGAGAATGGCGAAGCCAAGGGACGTATCATTGAAGACGTGAAAGGAAGACGGAAGATCGTATTCCTGGCACGTAACTTCAGTGGTCGTAGGCCCAGGGATGGCGAGATAACAGACGCCCTCATTGAGAAGGACACCAAGCCCGAAGAGGTTGGCAGGGGTGCGCTCCTGGTGAGTCCCCGCTATGCGCCTGACACCAACGCCCTGTCCGACAAGGATGTCCGTGCCAAGCTCAACGAGCTGGCCCGAGCCGCACTTCCGGTCTTCGATGAGATGTATATCGAAGTCAACCTGCCCGGCTGGAAAGGTAACCTCACTATCAAGTTCCCAAGGAAGTGGTTCGACGAAGGTCCGCTCAGCGTGTCGTGGTCCTTCCATGCCGAAAACGGACATACCTTGTTCGATAGGCTGGAAATGACCTCGGCCATCCGATTCATTCGACAACGCGGATTGATAGTCACGGATTTGGCACAGGCCATCAAGGACCTGGGCGAACCCAAAAAAACCAAGGGATCATCTCTTCAAGCCATCCTAACCTGGACCGACAGACACGGTTACAGCCTCTGTGCGGAAGTATCTTGCAACGAGGCCAAGAACCACGGCTGCGTTCTCCAAAACTTCCGGATCGAAGATCGTCGCGTTGTAGCCGACATCTCGATGCTCAATGGGAAGTGGGTTCAGGAAAACCAAGGGATCACAAGCCGCGAGTTCTTGTACTCAGATACCGGCGAGCTGAGCCGAGCCGATTTCGACCAAAAGCACATATCGAGCCTGAGCGAGGAGCAACGGCGGGCAGTGGTGCTTTTGGCGCAATCCGTTTTGCACTCTCCTGCCTGGTACCAACAGTACGTGATCGCCGAAGCGCTCAACCCGCAGGCCACTGGGTCACTGGCTGTTTGGTACGTCCTCAAGCAGCTCAAGGTACTGGCCGAGGACATGTACACTCCCCTCGATCAATTGGAGTGGACTGTGCCGGAAATCGATAGGCTCTTGGCAAATGTGAACAAACTCCGCGCACTCAAGCCAAGCTACCGCGGCCAAGGCAATCCGGAAATCTATACCTCTGAGCCGGAAGACTCGGAAGATGTTGCCCGGATGGAAGCGGAAAACATTGCCATGCTCACCAAGCTCAAGGCAGAATACGACGAGGTTATGGCCTCTGCCGATCTGATTCGTGAGCTACGCCGTGATCCTTCCTTCTACAAGTCGATAGACTCCGAGCTTGTCAAACTCGAGAGCGAGTCCGATAAGGCTATAGCGGGACTCAACAGAAAAGCATCAGCTGACACAGATGATCTGCGGCTGCATGCCAATCGCTTCAAAGAAGATCTGCAACGGAATCGTAAATACCTGACCGACTTCCAACGTGGCCAGTACACCCGCCAAGATTGTGAGCAATGGGTGGAGGGAATGCTCATATGCCTCCAACGTCTGCGCCGACGGTGGCAGGACATGCTCGAGTACCAGCAGAGACTCGACGCAGCCCAGGCTGACGAGTTGCAACCGGCCGAGCAGAGCGCCTGATCCTATCGTCCTTTTCCCACCTCGGGGACGTCACTCGCACGTCCCCTACACCACCGAATCCATAAGGCATTGTGGCTTCAGTGATGCAATTTCTTGACTAATTGTTTTTATAAACGTAATATAGCCGCGCAATTTGAGAGGGAAGATTGTTTGCGACGGTACTCTGTTCCCTCGCTGCTTTCGTCCTGAATGCTAAAGCTACGCTTTATCATTCCGTCCTCACTTGCGACGGTAGCTCAGCTGGTAGAGCAGGGGCCTCTTAAGCCCAAGGTCCCGGGTTCAAACCCCGGCCGTCGCACCAGACGAAAAACCCCGAAAGGGGTTTTTTGTTTTTCAAGATAAAAAAGTAGCCCGTTGATGGGGCTAGAGGAGGAAGGCGTCTAGCGTCTTGAGGTTGGGCACGGCATTGAAGGCTGGAAATTCTCGGATGAGAACCCGCCTATCCAATTGGTAAGACACGGCCACAACCCTGTCATCGCTAAGACGCGTGGAAGTACGAAAGAACAAAGGAGTGTGCCGATCACCGGCAAGCACAGTGAGCGATTCCATGTCGTCTTGCTCGACCAGCCAGGCAATGAGGTAAGTTACCTGGACCAGGCTGGGCAGAGTAATCCGCCGATAAAAATCGCTGTTGCTCCGCGGGTATTGCGTCCGCCTGAGTTTGTCGCGGTACTGCTCTTCGTCCGCATACGAACCAACGGTGTAGGCAACCCATTTATCAGCCGGATCAAGAATGGCCTCCAACCTATCGGTCAGACCCTTGTCCCATTCCACCCCAACCTGACGAACCGCAAAGTAACGGTACAGGCCAGTGAAAAGGTGGATGCCTGCTGGACACCAGCAGACATGCCGATTGCCATCTTGAATACTTCTGATGAACTTACCCGCTTCCTGCGAGGTACTGAATTCCTTCGGGCTCCTCGACTCAAGGCCAAGTAATCTCAGGAATGCTTGGTAGGTCAAATAATTGGCCGTCCAGTGGTCCCGAATCGCTCCCGTCAGGTTGATGCAAACAGGGGTTTTATCTTCCTCTTCGTCACTCAGTGCGGTAGACAAATCGATTAGTTTAGCCGCCATGTCATCCTCCTTTTTGCTCGCCACTATTTATATCACAAAGGCACCCAATCGTCACATGATATTGGGCATTGGTATTTTAATATTTTATGCGGCCTTAACCGTCGGCCCGCTTTTCTTGCCAAAAGTATAAACTTCTTGCTCCTGATCTTCCTCTTCTTCCTCCTCGAGGTTCGGCTCTTGATACGTGCCCAACCTGTCTAATAGATTCTGCCCGCTCTCCCCCATCTCAGCATCCAGAGACCTTGCCTCTTGGTGTCTTATGCCTTTGGCCTGTAGCGCCAATGAACTCCTGAGGTAGTCTAAAAATTCTCCTTTTTCCGCATAAAGGTAGATGCAACGTTCAAATATTTTTTGGAGCTTTTCTGGATCATGTTTGTAAACCGAAAGATCATCCTCTTTGTCCAGCCAACCTTGAACCAACGGCTCAACCAACTCCGAAAGCTTCTCGACTGCGGAAGTGTTGCCTTTCCGTGCAAGGCCTATCAACGCTTTAGAAACGTCGTTGCGCATCTTTTTGATGTCCTGCGGCTTAATCTGTAATTCAGCCAGCCTTTTTTGGGCAAGGGCACTTCCCTTTTCGGCCATTCTCTTAAGTTGCTTCTGCAGTTCGTGATCAATGCTGGGGCGTTCCCAGTCTAAACTGGCAAAAGAATAAAGATTATCTTTATAAGGAGCTATAGCCTCGTCTACCTCGTTTTGATCAGCATATTCTTTAGACGGCAGATAATCTTCTAACCTACTCTTTTCTTTCCACTTAGTTCGCCAAACGGAAGGGAGCAACTCTTTGAGACGAAACCATTGTATGGCGCCTTGCTCATCTCGGATAAAATTAGTCAGAGCTAGATATAATCTCCCTGAATTTTTCTGAATCCAAGTCGGATTCAAGATATCTGGATTTTTACTTTCAAGTAAAACGATTAGACGATCAACACATTCTCCCAGATTTCTCGGTTTCTCGGATTTTCTTTTGATTGTCGGCGGTTCTCCAGATGGCTCTTGCATTATCGCCTGCAGTTGAGGATCAAGCCATCTACGGGGCCTAACTCTTTTGGCCTCATTCGACTTAGTTTGGCCCGCTTCCCCTCTTTTCCAGGCTGCCTGCCATTGCGGCGATAAGTGATTGACGACTCTCTGCCAATCGACAATACCATCAGGCGTCCGCGCCTCTCTTGATAATTCTTTAAAAAGTACATTGTCAGTCAACTCAATCCAACGCGGTGAAACTTTTTCCGGCTGCAAATCATCCAATCGTTGTTGCAACAAACGAATAAAATACGATCCGGCCTCAGCTTTTTGTTCAATACCTGATTCGCCAGGCTTTGGAGCCAGGACCTCCGAGCTGGGAACAGCGCCCATACTTTCCATTGTCATGTTTAAATTATCCCTTGAATCCCCGCCCCTTGTCAAAATGCGATAAAAACAGCATCATGAACCGGTTAGCGCCCGTAGCTCAGCTGGATAGAGTACTTCCCTCCGAAGGAAGGGGTCAGTGGTTCAAATCCACTCGGGCGCACCAGTAAAATCCTCCATATGGAGGATTTTTGATTAAAAAAAGACCGGTGTTACCGGCTCAAGGTGGGTGGGGTCTTATTGACTCTGGTTCGGAGCTTGTCTTTGAGGTAGTTGGTGGTGATATCCAATCCTGCCCATGAGATACTGGAAATGATTCGCCACTCAGTGCCTGGCCCGTTCAAATCCCAGTTCGAAGGAATGAGCCTGGCCCCGAAAGTCGCACTCAGCTCCTCGGTGATTTCCAGTGATCCGCCGAAACCAAAGGTGCCACGCGGTTTCCTGTCAGTTGCTTTGCCTCCGGCAGGGAGCAGGAACGATCCGTCGAGGTGCCCGGCAAAAGTATGGAATGAAACCGAGGCTTGGGTGCCCAATTCCCACGGCACATAACCCTGGTCTACCAAAACCCAAAGCCCGGAATACGCTGCCAATGATGTGTGGGCGTCGGGAAAGTATTCGAAGACCGCTGATGGCCGGGCATAAACCCCGCTAGCCGTCGCCACGTTGAATCCTAGCGTAAAGGTGTTCTTCAGACACGAGTCGAGAGCTGTCTGGGTAGTTTTTTGATCTTTAGCAACGCACTTAACCAAGTGGTCACTGAGCACAGGGTCGCGTTGGTTAATGATATCAATGCCGACTGCCAAGGCCTGGTTGGTCTTGCGGCTTTGATTACCCCAACGCGGGCCATTGGATACGCCAAAAGCAACGTAAGATGCTTGCCGAAGATCCCAACCCGGCTCTAACTTCGCAATTTCGCCCCTCTCATTTTTCCATATGTAATATGGCTTGATGCGTCCGCCGACTGCCGCATACGTTTCGCCTCCGCCCATGGATACAGGCAATTGGAGAGAAACCGTGCGCGTATCGCTAGGTAATGAAACATTGCTCGTGGCAGAAAGCAGTACAGGCTGGGTTGGAACATTCACTTCCTTGGAAGGCAACAGCGATTCGACAACCTCCTCGGGCTCGTTGACAGGCTTTGTTTTCTTGCCCGGCCCATCTCCCTCATCATCCTTCTTTGCGCACTTTGCAGGATTGCAGCACACGCATTGCGGGGGCGGGGTCACATTCACCTGCACAGTGATGCTAGAAGGCGCGGGCAAAGTGACTTGATCCTTTACGCCGCAGGCTTGCAGCCCTTCACCCAAAACTGAAGCGTAAATGGCCAAGAGCTTATCTGCCGCGTAGCAAACATCAGCATTGAGTTCTGTGTCTCTGACTTTGATCAGCTTGTAGGGATAACAAGAGTTACCGATAGTGCTGGGTAAGGCAGTTTGGCCACCGATGACTTTGTCGTGGAACTTCTTGACCCAGGCATTCAACTCGCCGGGTGTCATGCGATGGTCTTGTGGGCATTGCTTTTCCAGCACGGCAGATATCGAGGCGGCGTAGGCCACCAAGTTGCTGCAGCAGGTACGCCTGGGTGGAGTTGCGTTGGGTAGATTTTGGGCCCATGCAAAACTTGCCGGGCAAACCAATACAATGAACATGGCTACCAAGTGGCACGTAAACTTTTTGGCACTTCCCATAACACACCTTCTTGCCTTTCATGGGGTAGTACAGAGTCATGTCCAAAGGACTATGTTTGTTTACGCCAATAAAATAGCCCCGTCAAGCATCGACTTTACATATCCAAATCTTGAGGTAGTATGTAGCTTCCCAATGGAGGTGACCCATGCTCTTTCCGCACGAAGACATTGTTCAGGCCCTCGCGGGCGGCGATATCAACGATCCAGAGTATTTCGAAGCCGTCTACAAGAAGCTGGTGCTTGATCGCCCAGACGACCCGGATAAGCGCGCAGCGCTGCAAACCACCGGGGGAAATCCCAGCGATTATCCCGAACAGTTAAAGCTCTTCCTGACGGAAGACTTGCCCTCATCCAAGAGCGTCCCGTCGCTGGTCGCGGTCTGGAAAATCGTTTTCAAGCTGATTTTTTATGCCGCTGAATCCGGTGTGGTGATCAAGGATTTTTATTGGTGGGATATCAGGCCCAAGCTGCGGGCACTGGTAGCCACCCTCAGCCGCGAGGGCCATACCTTCCAAGTCTACTTCTACTGGAAGAAGACCAATAAAGATGAGGTCCATCCCATGCAGCGCGGATGCAAGACTGCGTGCAGCATTTCCCCGAATAAGCCCGGTATCTTACGACTCGAGTTCGATGCTGAGGCTTACCAGGAAATGCGGGCGGCCTACGAATACTGGCTAAAATCGCCTCTTGTCCTGCCTCGCGGCTTCTCAGAAGCAACTAAAAAACCTCCTTGCACGGCAGACTCCTGCGCTCCCAACTGAGCGCTTCTTTTTTTAGGCTTTACCCGACAACAGCCGTCTCATGAAAATCAAAGTATACAAACTCATGTTAAGCGGCAGGTCCCAAGTGCCAATCATATCAACCTGCTGCCCTCCCCAACCATTCTTAAATCGCGAAATGCCTTCCCAAGATTTTTTATAAAGCGGCGAGGAAACATTAACCGGATTCACGCCCCAAAAATCATAAAACTTATTGCCTTCTTGCTTGGCGGCCTTGATAGCATCCCAATGCAAAGCATAAGGCGCCATGGCCTGGCGCATGAGATGGGATGATGCGCCATAAAGATAAGTGACCGTCTGGCCGTAAACGATTTCCAAATCAGCGGCCAGCATGGCGCCGTTCAGTTCAGCAACGCGCAGGCGTGCCATCTTGGCCGCGGCTAAAGTCTGTAAAGTCTTATAAAGATAATTGGACGAATGCTGGACAAAGCCGGCGCGCTTTTCAGTCTCTTGCATGAGCTGTAAAAATTTATCAATGTCAGCCGGGTGGGATGTTAAACGCGTCTTGACGCCATGCTTGGCGGCAACCCGGATGTTGTAACGCGTTTTCTCATGCATGCGTGCCAACAATTCTTCTTCCGATGGATTTAAATTCAATAAGTTTGTGCTTGATGGATTAACCGAAAGGGAGCGAGTGAATCGCGGGGGCAAATAACGGACTTGCGATTCTAACCGGACAGCAGGCTCAAAACGCCAAAACAAACAGCGAGGTAATTTGGATTTTTCGGCCATCAAGCTGACCAGATGAGAGATAACAGCCCGATAATTTCCTTTATCAACCTTATGTGAGATGACTGGCCCACGCGGTGCAAACCAATAACCCAACCCTAAAAACTTCTTGCGGTACTCGCCTTGGACAGTACAGAGCCACTCCCCCTCCTCACCAACCAAAGCAAGGCGGCGCACCGGGTAACCGAGCGCCTTGCGAAACTCACCCCAGGCCCATGACTGGGTGAACTGGGCCCATGGTTGACGGAGTTGGAAAATTTCCCAATTGGCCGGATCGTTGACTTCCAATAAATGCATAAATCACCTCTGTCATTTCGACCAAACGAAGTGCGTGGAGAAATCTTCGTTAACCAAGATTCCTCGACTCGCAATACTCGCTCGGAATGACATATTGTTACTTGCTTAAGAGTTTTAAAGCGGCGCGCAGGCGGTCAGAAGTATCGCTGGTTTCAGGCGGGACTTTTTTGGCAGCTTCGCGAGCCTGGAAAGCCGTGTAACCTAAGTTGGTCAAGGCTTCGACCAACTCCCTGTCTGATTCTGCAACTACCCCGACTTCAACTAATTTACCTTTAAGCTCAAGCACGATTTTTTGCGCCGTCTTTTTTCCAAGCCCAGGCAGCGAAGCCAACCAATCGGCATCGCCTTGCGCCAAGCGTGATCGGAGATTATCAAGCGGTGCGGCTGAGCAGACGGCCAGCGCAACTTTGGGACCAACGCCCGAAACGCCTAAAAGTTTTTCAAAAAAATCCAACTCATCCATGGTCAAAAAAGCATAGAGGTCATAAGCATCTTCCCGAATGTGTTCGTGCAAGTAAACGCGCTTATCCGTTCCGACCGAAATGGCTGATAATGTTCCAGAATGCGCCCTTAAACGGTAGCCGATGCCGTTAACTTCCAGGATAAAAAAATCCATGAAAACTTCCGCTACTTTACCATGCAATGTGGCCAACATATGACCAACAGCATACCGCAGATGCGGCTTGACGTAAAAGCTATCTGACGCGCCACGCGTCTTATTTTTTATAAAAAAAGACTCCCGAACCCGAGGAAAGATGGGCTGGGAGCTTTAGTCTGTGCGCGAGGAGGCGCAAGACTCAAGGGTTGTCGAGTGGGGGCGGGGTGCCTGGGGGCAGGCCCTCGACAACGATGCCGTCGCTGGTGCTGCCAGTGCGAGGCTTGCCTTTGACAACCGGCGGCCTGGTGGCAGGCCTGGTTGAAGGCGGCCTTGGCACATAAGCCGTGGCTGGCGGAGCAGTTTCTGCAGTTGAGGGAACCGGCGTTGCTGGAGCAGTCGACTGAGCCGCTTGCATGCCGCTCGGCAAGGGTTTGCCTTGGAGCAGGCTGCAATCCGCGGGCAACCACCAGACCGCAACAGCTGCACCCATGAACAGCAGGGCCAGGATCAAGATCACCAACAACCCTTTTGATGAGCTTGGTTTGCTCAACTTGATGGGAGTGGCGGTCCTAACCTGACTGGGCGAAGGCTTGGCAGCGGGCCGTGCGACCACAATCGGTGTTGCCTTGGGTGGTGGCGCCGGAGCAACCACTACCTTTTGGGTGATAACCACCGGCTTCTGATACGCCTGGCTGACTGCGGCTACTGCCTGAGGGACGGGTTGCTCGGCCGGGACTGGCCTTGGTGCAACCTTGCCCGTCGTACTCTGGCGTTTGGCCGGGGTAGAGGCACGCTGCATAGGAACCGCTACTTTGCCGGACGATTGGCCGTTGGCCTTTTTCGCAGGCTTCTTGACCGGCTTGGCAGGAGGCATCGGAATTGACCTGGGGGTCGTTACCTGGCTAGGCATAGATCCGCTCCCGTAAGCCTTGGCTGTTGCCACGGCTTTGGAAGGGAGCATGGGCCCCAGACCGAGCATTGTCCTCTGCTCCCTAGCTGCCACGATCTTCTGAATCGTTTCGGCTACGGGGTCGCAGTGTGGAGAACCGTTCGGAGGATAGGATCGAATTACCGGCCTGCTATAGGTCTCGGCATTGGGATCCTCGCTCAGCTCCTGCCAGAGCTTCTTCAGGAAGATGGCTGATTCTGAGGCAGTCGGCCTGACAGATGGCACGCGGTCCACGCCTCGGGCAACCATGGCCTCGAGACTGGCCGGCACATTCGGATTGAACGTCGAGACTGGCTCGAGAGCCAGGTCACCGTTCTTGATCCGATACCACAGCGGGAAAAAATCCTGTGCCCGCTGAGGGTCATCGTTGTGCAGATAGGGATGCCGACCGTCCGTCAGAAACTCGTAGATCATGCTCCAAATGGCAAATACATCTACCGTAGGAGCAAAATCTTCTCCCAAGCCCTGTTCGGGAGCCATCCACCATGGAGTGCCAAGAGTGCTGCCCGGCACCGTGTACTTGGTGGCTGCTGAGTTCATCAGCTTGACTGCACCAAAGTCTCCAACTTTGGCCGTCAACTCACCATCCAGGTCAAGGTCAAGGAATACGTTGTTAGGCTTGAGGTCTCGATGGACAATCCCCTGACCATGCCCGTAGGCAATGGCATCGGCGACTTGGTACATCAAGGTCAACATCAGTAAGAGTGGCATGCTGTTGTTGTATTGGAGGTTGAGCGAATCCAGCGTGCCTCCATCAACCCACTCAAGCACGCAAATCGTCACATCCTCATTCATGGCGCTGGAGTAGGACTCTTTACGCAACATACGCACGATATGCGGATGATCGAGCTTGGAGTGCGTATCCACTTCGCGCTCAAACCTCTTAGCATCCTCCTTCTCGCTCGGCCTTTGGAGCCTTTTGAGCGCGACCAGCTCGCGCGTCTGCTGATCCTCGGCCTTATAGACCTCTGCGATGCCGCCGGAAAGCGGCCGACTCAGGATCTTGTACCTGCCACAAATAACTTCACCTTCATCGAGTTCACGCATGGTGCCGCTCCTTGGCAAGCCACGGTCGTTCGCGAACGACGTGGCAAGCGTGTAGGTTTTCAAGGCATTCCCTCGTATTAGGGAATCAAGGAATGTAGCTCATTTTTAGAGCTTTGTCAACCAAAAACCCCCTTCCTGCCTAATGGGAAAGGGGTTGGTAAATGCAGGTTATTTAGCTTATCTTAGCGAAATTATTAGCTTTTTATCATCCCACTTCATGACAGAGCCTTCGGCAACTTTGTCCGCTACTATGATTGAACTGGCCTTGGTTTCTTTGGCTAACTCTTCATTAATTTCCGACAGCCAAGCCACTAAATCCTTGTCATCTACAGAAATCTCGACCTTGGCCTTATCGGTCGGTGTTAGGCCGGATTGCTTGCGCAGTTGCATGATATTGCGGACCATTTCACGGTAAAAACCTTTTTTCTTGAGCTCTGGCGTCAAAACCGTATCCAACTCAATTCTCCAAGCTTCAGACTGATTAGCGTCCTCACGCAGGATGACTTGCTCAACATTTAATTCGTCGCGGATCAAACCCAACAAATCAAGTTTGGATGATAAACGTTTTAATTCAGCCGGAGCTTTGATTATGACTGTCATGGATGCCAGGGCTTGGCGGACTGGCATCTTGGCCAAGACGCGTGCTTCCAAACCAGTTGTCACTACATCACGAACCCAGGTCATATCTGTCTCCAAACGCTCATCAATAGCGCGGGCGTCAAACTTTGGCCAACGGTCCAAATGGACCGACATCTTCTCCCCTTCCAAATCCTGGTAAAGGCGTTCGGCAAAAAACGGGGCAAAAGGCGCCATCAACCGCGAGAGGACCAACAAGACTTCGCGCAAGGTGCGCAGGGCATCGAGCGAATCATCTTTATCAGCCTCTTGCTTCATGCGTTCGCGCGAGCGGCGCAACCACCAAGTTGAAAAGTCATCGACAAAGGGGCGCAAGGGCCGCAAGGCATTAGCTAGGTCATAATCATCCAAATTTTCAGTCATATCCTTGGCCAGAGTCTCAAGCCTGGAAAAAATCCAGCGATCCAAAACTTGCATGCTCCTTGGCTTTTGGATCTCAATGCGCTTGCCTTCAGCATATGTCAGGTAGAACTGGCGCACATTCCAAAGGATCCCGAAAATAGAGCGTTGCATCTGGGCGCAATCTTCATCTGAAAAGTTAATGGCTTCGGCTTGCATGACAGGCGATGACAAAAGGTAAACCCGTAGAGCATCCGCTCCCAACTTTTCCATAAGCGCGAAAGGATCCGTATAATTCTTCTGCGACTTGGACATTTTTTTACCGTCAGCCGCCAAGATCATGCCAGTCGCCACAATATTTTTGGCCGCTGGCTTGCCGAACAGGCCGCTGGCCAGCACATGCATGTTGTAAAACCAACCACGCGTTTGGTCTTGCGCCTCACCGATAAAATCAGCCGGAAAATGCGATTCGAATTTTTCGCGGTTCTCAAAAGGATAATGGATAGAAGCATAAGGCATGCCACCTGATTCCAACCAACAGTCAAAAGTGAAGATAGTGCGCTTCATGGTCCCGCCGCAATCACATTTGAATTCAACCAAATCAATACCCGGGCGGTGCATGTCCCAACCTTTTGGCAACTTGTCGCCAGCCGCTTCTTTAAGTTCGGCTATCGAACCGATCACGCGGCGTTCACTGCACTTATCGCATTCCCAGACCGGTATAGGCGCGCCCCAATACCTGGTGCGCGAAATACACCAATCCGGGGCAGTGGCCAAGCCATTGCCAAAACGGCCTTCTTTAAAAGATTCAGGGACCCAATGGATTTTCTTGGCAGCCTCAAGCATTTTGGGACGAAGTTTGTTGATATTAACAAACCAGGCTGTCTGCGCCTTATATACGAGCAGAGTCTTGCAGCGATAACACTCCGGCACGCTGTGCACGATCCGACGGTTAGCGACTAGCAAACGGCGCTTTTGCAAATCTTCAATGACCACCGGGTCAGCTTGCTTGATCGGCAAGCCCGCAAAGTCACCCATCTCGCGCGACATCTTGCCGTCTTCATCAACCGTCAGCAGGACTGGCAGCTTATGTATCTTGGAAGCGTTAAAGTCATCCTCGCCGAAAGCCGGAGCCGTATGCACCAAGCCGGTTCCATCAGCTGCGCTGACATAAGGCATGTCAACCACGCGGTAAGCATCCAGGCCCTTGGGTATCGGCAAGAAAGTATAGAGGGGTTCGTAATGCCAACCGACCAATTCGCTGCCTTCAAAGCGCCGCTCAACATGCATGGCTTCTTGTTGAAGATTCTCGTCGCTCAAATTTTCGCGGATCAATTCTTTCAAAATCTCATCCTTGCGTGACTCGGCCACAATCCAATATT
>JAJZQU010000046.1 GCA_021806685.1 bacterium
ACTATCCTAATACACAGTTACCATAACCAAAGACCTTTCAACCCAAGCCGACGACGTTGGAGCCAAATCCAAACCATAATAACTGATTGTCCCATACAAGAGCAAAGCTCCCAGGAAGACCCCGCAAACCGTTGCAAGAATAACCGTTAAAGCCGATGTTCTATGTTGAAGTTGCATATGATGGCTATGGTAACTGTGTATTAGGATAGTCTAAAAACACCCGCTTGTCATCCGCGGGTGTGGGCCAACTCAATGTTATTTCTTATGCTTTCCCTGCTTTTTTGTCTTCAGGTCATCCAAGATGCGTTGGAAGGTCTTAACATCCTCGAACGAACGATAGACCGAAGCAAAGCGTATGTAAGCCACCTTATCAAAACTCCTCAACCTTTCCATGATCACTTCCCCTATTTCGGGGGCTGTCACTTCGTTCGAAGCTTTCTTGGCAATGTCACTTTCTATCTGGTTGATGAGCGACCTGAAGGCTTCCTGGGTAAACGGCCTTTTTTCTAGCGCTTTGCGGATGCCGGCCGAGAGTTTTTCACGCGAATACATCTCCCGGTGGCCGTCGCGTTTAACAACCGTCACGTCCAACAACTCGACTTCTTCCACAGTCGAGAAACGATACCCGCATTCATCACACTCCCGACGCCGGCGAATAGCCGTACCGTCAGCCGTGAGACGCGAATCAACCACCTTACTTTCTTCGTGGTTACAGACCGGACAATGCATATCCGATATTCTACATCATTTTCTTGCGGAAGAGGGCGGGGATTTCTACGGTTTCGTCTTCGACGCTGGTTGAACTGCCTTGGGCCGGCAAATTGGATACCCTGGGCAAAGGTTGTTGGGCAGGCGGTGAGCTGTGGACTGGTGCGTAACTCGGCGGCTGAACATGAGGCTGGTGGGCAGCCGGTTGGGGCTCCTTATCAACAACGGGCGCGCTAAAGGGACGGCGCGTCTCCGTGGCAATAACTTCCGGAGCTGGTTTACGGAATGGGAACTTTTCGGCGCGAGGTTCGTTTGCAACCGGGTTATAGACTCCGCCTGCAACGACTGTCTTGGCAGACCTGGGCGTTAACCTTTGGTCAAAACCCGTGGCAATGACTGTCACTTTGATCTCATCCTTTAATGTCTCATCAATAATGGCGCCGAAAATGATTTTGGCTTGCGGGTCAGCTGATTCGGTGATTACTTTGGCAGCTTCGGTCACTTCATACATGCCCAAATTCGAACCTCCGGTAACTGTAAACAAGATGCCCTTGGCGCCATCAATCGAAACTTCAAGCAAAGGCGAGGCAATGGCTGCCTTAGCCGCATCAACGGCCCGATTCTCACCATGCCCGCGGCCAATACCCATCAAGGCTGAACCACGGTTCTCCATAATGGCCCTGGCATCTGCGAAGTCCACATTGATCAGACCCGGCACTGAAATGATATCTGAAATACCTTGCACGCCCTGGCGCAAAACATCATCCACAATTTCAAAAGCATCCATCATGGAAGTCTTGCGGTCGATGATTTGCAAAATCCTGTCGTTAGGTATGGTGATGATTGTATCGACATGCTGCACCAACCTTTCGTAGGCTTGGTCAGCAATCACTTTCCGTTGGTGGCCCTCAAACTGGAAAGGCTTGGTCACGACGGCCACCGTGAGGATGCCCATGTCGCGGGCAATCTCTGCAACCTTGGGGCTGGCTCCTGATCCGGTACCGCCGCCTAAACCGCAAGTAATAAAAATCATGTCCGATCCCTTAAGGGCTTCGCGGATTTCGTTTTGGCTTTCCTCGGCTGCTCGGCTGCCGACTTCGGGATTCATGCCAGCGCCTAAGCCGCGCGAAAGCGTGGCGCCTAATTGGATTTTTTTACTGGCCAACGACTTGTGCAGGGCTTGGACATCCGTATTCAAGGCAATAAAATCTACTCCACGAATTTTGGAGTTGATCATGCGATCAACAGCCGATCCCCCTGACCCGCCTACGCCAAGAACTTTTATTTTGGCTAGAGTCTCTATCTCGGGCTTTATCTCTGGCATAACGTTGAATAAAAAAGGTGAACAAATGGCTTAACAATGAACCTTTTTTGATTTATCATGAACATACCTTAACCACTCCGGCACAGCCAGTCAAGCCAAACTAAAAACGACGTCCTTGACGTCCTGATCGTCCTTTAACGTCCTAACGAAAAAGGCCAGGACGCTTAGGACGCGGGAGGACTTTTAGGACGATGTTGTTTTAAGGCATGAAGCTCTTAAAGATCTTTTTTATCGGATCAGATAACTTCGTGAAAACACCGGAAGCTTGCTTGAGTGACCGGTTGTATAACCCTCCCGTTTGGTCGACCTGGCGCTCTGCCTCAAACCCCCATTCCACCAAACCAACAGCCGTTGAAAAAGCCGGGTCCTTGATCATCTCGGGCATGGAGCTCTCAAGACTCGTAACGCCGATACTGGCAGGCAGGTGCAAAACTTGCTTGGCCACTTCAACCACACCCGGCAACTTGCTGCCGCCGCCAGTCAGGACGACGCCGGCCGGCAACAAGCCAGAACGATCTATCTTCTTCAACTCATCTTCGACCTTCTCAAAAATTTCTTCCAAACGGGCTTCAATGACTTCAGAGATAAAAGAAAGTTGCACTGCCTCCTGGAGATCAGAGCCGTATTCTTTAAGGTCGACTGTATCCTGTTTACCAAAGAAGGAAGGGAGCGCATGCCCTTTGGTCCGTTTGATTTTTTCCGCCACTTCGATCGAAGTCCTTAAGGTAATGGCGATGTCGGAAGTGATGTGATCAGCCCCGATTAAGAAAGTTGCCGCATGCACCAGCTCACCGTTTTCATAGACAGACATGCCAGTAGTAGCTGCACCCATATTAACCACACAAACGCCCAATTCCTTTTGGCGCTTATTGGTAACCGCCTCAGCTGCTGCCAAGGGGGCATAAACTAGCTCAGCAATATCAACGTTAGTCCTGAAAACTGTTTTGGTGATATTTTTTAGGTGATTGGACAAACCCTGGATGACCTTGGCCGTGACTTCCAACCTAATCCCCTGCATGCCAATGGGGTCTTTGATGTCTTTTTGGCTGTCTACCGTAAAACTGACTGGCAGGACATGCAAAATCTCATAATTAGGTGTCTGGGCAAAAGTCCTGGCCGCTTCCAAAACCCTGGCTACATCTTCACGCTTAACATCTTGGTCACCCCGGCTAACACCGATTATGCCTTTGGCTTCTTGGACTGTTATCTGCGACCCTCCGACAGCCACATAAACATCCTGTAAGGGCAGGCCAACCATGCGCTCCGCTTGGTCCAAACAGGCTGATATTGAGCTGACTGCATCTTCCAGGGATGTAATAGAAGCCTTGGCAATGCCTTCGGACTTTGTTTCAGCCGCCCCGATCAAAGTCAGCTGAGCCTGGTGGTCTGGGCCCATGCTAACTTGGCCAACCGCAATCCGGATAGCTGAAGAGCCGAGGTCTAGCCCCGTAATTAGCCTTCCCTTCATAGTCGGGTTAAAAGCGGCATATACGGCCAAAAAATAATTAAAGCAATTATAACCGCCGTGCAGGCCATTACAAAGACGGCAGCGGCAGCGAGATCTTTGATTTCCTTGGCATACTCGTGGACACGCGGCTTTACCATATCCACGAACCTTTCGACCACGCTGTTCAACAATTCTAACACAAGAACCGCACCTGAGGCCAGGATAAGCAGACTGCGCTCCCAACGCTCGAGCGGCAGCATGAAGAGCAGGATGAGGACCAACAAGGCTGCGATTAATTGCAGCCTAAAACTCTGTTCTCGCTTAAAGGCCAAAAGCAAGCCCTGACCGGCATGCAAGAAACTCGCCTTAATGGATTGCCATTTGGTCATACTGATTTAAGGATCCTTTCCTGGAGTGAAAACATGCGTTTAGCCTGAGTCTTGATCACATGGTCATAACCCGCCAAATGCAACAAGCCATGAATCAATAACCTCTTTAGCTCTTCGTCCAAAGGGACTGAGGCTTGTTTGGCTTGGCGAGCAGCGTATTTAGGGCAGATGAGGATGTCTCCCAAGAGCATCTTTCCCTTTTTGGGTAATGGGTAAGAAAAAGACAGGACATCCGTTGGCCCTGTTTTACGCCTATACGTTTTGTTCTTCCGTGCAATCTGGCTTTCAGTCAAAAAAGCTACTCCCAAAACCGCTGATCTCATCTTAAGGGATTGTAAAACCTCAAGTATCAGCCGCCTGACTTTAGGTGCTGACAAGGAAGGAGGGATCTTCCCCGAAATAACTAAGTCTAGCTTTGCCTTACTCATGGGTTTGAAGTCGAGGTAGATGTTTCTGGCTGGGTGGAAGTGGCAACAACCGGGACAGGTTGGGTTATAGAGCCCGGTTGGGTGGCGGCCGGTTCAAAAGGCAATTGTCCTGTGCCAGCAGGCACCATCTCTTGAGGCAAACCTTTCAGAACCAGGGAATTCAACATCATGGAATAAGTGGTCCGATAGTTGATGAAAGGTTGTTTCTTCATGTCGTAATGGAAGACAAAGACTTTGTTGCCCCAAGGTATATATGTGGTCAACAAATCTGGCCCGATAATACCCTCATAACCACCCTTGGACTTGTATTGCATGATGAGCGACTTATCCGTACCAGGATATTTGGCCATAAACCAATCCACAACCGATAAGTCACTGTCGTTCTTCTCGATGGTTATGGCAAAACTCTCGCCATGGTCAGACTCGATGGTCGCCGTTGAACCGTCAGTCGCATCCAGGGTCAAAGTCCATTTGGACGGTATGAGCATGGTCCAACCAATGGAAGCGCTGACCTGCTTAACCAAGTTGCTGCCCATAAGCTTAGCCGGTGCCTTGCCGTTTGGATTGTAAAGGTTAAATACTTCGTTGCCATCAAGATATCCATCACCGTCAGTGTCAGGATTCCTGGGGTCTGTACCATAAAGCACTTCCTCAACATCAGACAAGCCGTCCGAATCAGTATCCAAGCCAGCCGGCGGCAAAGGCTCTTGTTTAGGTGGGGCTGGCGGAAGGGATCGGGTCGTAACTTGCACCTCGTTACTTGCCGCTTCACCCGCATCATTGCGCGCTAAAACGCGGTAATAATATGTTGAACTGGCCTGGGCCGAGTTATCCAAAAAACTGGTGCTATTGGGAGGTAAGTCAGTCAAACTATCATAAATGGTCCTATCAACCGTCCTCCGCTCTACCCGGTAAGCCGATTCATTGATGGCAGTATCCGTCCAAGTCAAAGATACGCTTTGCGGACTGGTCGAGGTGGCTGCTAAGTTAGCCGGAGCACTGGGCGGCTGCAAGGGCGGGGGCGTTGGCTTAGTGGGTTGGGTTGTGGTTGGTTGGACAATAACGACTGGAGCTACTGGCTTACCGAACAAAGCTTCGCGGTTCAAGTAGGCAAAAGCAGCTCCGCCACCTAATACTGCCAACAATAAAACTACAATAATAATCGGTAACTTACTTTTTTTAACTGGCATGGCTGCAGCGCCTTCTGCCTGTCCGGTTGAAGTCTGCTTAATCTTGGTTTTCAAAGCCGCGCCATAAAACTGGTCTGGTATGACATGAATCTCGGGCGTTTGATTATTTATCAATTGATCGTCTGCCATAGCTTAAAGTTGGTTCAAGGGAGGGCAATTCGTGCCTGCTTAACCATAACGTATTCAAAAATCGTCTCAAAATCCTTAGTCAAAGCACTATTTATGTTGTAATGGATTTTATAGACTGTATTGCCTGCCAATAGCCAAACCGTCATCCTGTCTTTTGAGTATACCACATCCAGGCCCGAAGCAGTCTTATCAGCCGCAAAATCTTGGGCAGTGGCCCCCATGTTTTGGGCGACTACCCAATCCAACAAACTCTGCTGTGTGGCGTAAGGTTGTAAGTCAACAGTAATCACGGCCGGTGTCCCAGTAAGTATTTGAACAGAACCTCCCAACCCCGGCTTGCGTTCCCAGGCTGTGGGGATCAAGACATCAAGCGATCCTATCAGTTCGGTCTTAAGATATTTTGAGCTGGCTAATTTAGCACCCTTGACCACCGGGTCATATCCGTTTATGACTTCTGTTCGATCAGGGTAGCCGTTGCCATTAGTATCGGCCTTGTTCGGGTCCGTGCCCAACAAAGCTTCCTCGGAATTCGTCAGTCCATCTTGGTCCGAGTCCAACCCTGGGCTAAGTTCAATCGGAGCTGTCGGCGAAACTGATTCTGGCAAAGGGATATTAGG
>JAJZQU010000047.1 GCA_021806685.1 bacterium
ATTGGCCCCGGATCCTTATCTGTCCGGTCGGACAACTTGCTTTGTGCATTATAGACCTGGATCGGGCCGGTTTTGGCTTCTTTGGGGACTTCAACCAAAATGTAATTATTAGTCCAAGTTTTTACACCCAGGGCAACGCAAGCTTGCGGCGCATGTGCTTGGAGGACTGGCGGACCCATAAAAGTCGTGGTACCGGATTCACCAAAATTTGCTCCCCAAATTGATACGAACGTACCATCCTTGCCGCTGGTCGGGCTGACATTTGTGATCACCGGCTTATCGATACAAACTCCATTCTCGCAAAAACCGCTGGCGCATTGGGAGTTATCTGAACATGGGGCATTTGAGCAGCCCAAACAATCCTTGCCGCCGCAATCAATATCCAACTCATCAGAATCCTTGGTTTTGTTGCAACAATGGTTCTTCAATACGATCAGGTGCACGCTTTGCGACCCGGTGTTGCTGTCAGTGTCCGTAGCTTTGACTGAAATGTTATAAGGTTGTTTCAAAATCTTGCCGACAGTTGACCAGTCCATGGCCGAACTGAACTCCTTGGGAGTGGGTATTGCGGTTGGGCCGTCAGAATCCCATTCAACATCATCTTCCAGCCATTGCATGATCGAAACTCCGAAATCATCCACTGCCTTGGCCGGCACGCTGATGTAAGGTTTGTCGTCGCAAAAACTTTGGTAATCGTATAAATCAGTAATCGTGACATTGGGCGGCGTAACATCCATCTTGTCTCCAATGTAGAACTTAAAGCTGCAGGCCGGATAAAATCCGCCGCAAGCTAAAGCTTCCTTGGCTGCTGAAGTGAACTTGCCCTTGTCGATAGTCACCTGGAACAAGGTGTTTTTGGCAAAACACTTTTGCTTGGGATCTTCCGGGCAATTATCGGGCGGCGTAAATCTCATCCATTTGGCGCTGTTGCCGACCAATTCCCATGTACCGTTAACATCCACCCCTGCCTGAGTTGTCACCTTAACGTAGTTCTGCCAATTTTTCGGGATGTCAGGATTGATATCCTGGCTAAACGTGACATTAATCTTGGCATTTGTGTTGTACGGGTTGTTTTGGTCGCCTTGCGGGCTGGCTGCCGTAATCCTAAACGAAACTGTCCCGCCTCCGCCCAAACCTCCTCCGCCTCCACCACCACCCCCGCCTCCTCCGCCTCCACCACCACCCGTCACATTCAGCAGGACGTTAATCACATAATAGGCAATGGCCCATGACATGAGGATGATGACCAATCCAATGATGGCATTGCGGATGATTTTTTGCGCCTTTTCGACTTTGGCTGCGTCGCCGCCGGATGTCATCCAAAGGAAACCTGCGTAAAGGATCAAGGTCAATAAGATGATGCCTATCACGCCCAAGGCCACGTTAATGATGCGGCCGGCAATGATGCGCGGGTCTGTCCCCGTTAACTTGATGGTGTTCCCGATCTCGTTCAAGCCAGTATTAAGCTGGGCATGCGCCGGTGTAACCAAAGCCGCTGTCGTAAGGCAGAGCGTTGAGACGGCCAGGGCCGCAAAGAAAAGGCGCAGCTTCATGGCTTCTTGATAAAGTCGCAATAAAAATTACCTCCGCCCAAATCAGTTCCCACAACCGCGGTATCATTGCAGAAATTCGGTTTGGGAGCCGAGGTTGTCTTAACACCCTTCTTGACCATGGCCGCCGGGTTAAAACAATTTTGGTAAATGTTCATCACATAATGCCGGACATAAGGGTCATAATAGTTGTTCAAGTCCTGGCCTTGTTTGGGAATATCTGAATTGATGAAAGGCCGGTGGTAGATGGTCACCAGGGATTGGACATGCGGCGTCGTCGAGCTGGCTTCTTGCCCGTTGTCATCAACGTTTATCATTTTGGAGAAGAACCACCAGGTATTGGGATCGGTTTCTTGCGGGCCTTCGGTATAAATCCTAAAACCCCTGGAGTTAACAGTCTGGGCCATGATCACGCCGTTCATGTCATTCGGGTCAGAGAGCCAAGAGATGTCGATGTTCTTGTCGAGCGGGATTTTATCTGCCTTGACCCCTGGATCAATTGTCTTGATGAACGGTGGGTCGCGATTGATTTGTGAGTTGGTTAGGAAAGCAAAAGGCGGCGTGCCGGGCTTGGAAGACGGGTAATCGTCAAAACCGCCAGCCGGATCGCCTACTGGGCCGGTGGCCTTGCCATCGCTATCGCCATCCAAAGAATTGAAAGCCATGTCAACCGCCCCATTGAAAATTCCGGTCTTATAACCGGCTGCCAGCGCAGAATCATTATTTAACAAAGTTGCGGCCTTAATTATGCCGCGGATGGTCTTATCGGCCGGCAAACAGCGCATCTTAATCAAGCAGGAATTCACTCCACAGTCATCGTTCGTAACAAATTCAACTGTCCGATAGCCGTTCGATAAGCGGAACTCGCCACTGATCTGCTGTTCGTTCTTACCGCCATCACTCTGGTAAATCTGGACGTTCTGGAAACCGCCATTGTTGTAGATGCCTGCCACGCTGCTCGGAAACATGGGCTCATTAAAATTGATTTGGATGACAATATTCCTGGCATATGGCCCACCAGCCATTGGTATGACTGATTGCACCCGAGGTGGCGTGTTATCAATTTGCGTGGAGACTTGGAAACGCCAGACATAACCGTTGGAAAAATTACCACCAAAAATCTTAGTGCCTGAAGCGTTCAATATGCCGGCATCCAGTACAACCTCATACCAAGTCGGTTTCTGCGCATTGCCCAAAGGATCATTGGGCTTGATCATGACCGTCTTACCGTCAGGTGAAACAGCTGCCAGCGCCATGTCCGGCGAAAGGTTCTGGCTGGCACTGCCTTCCGGATGAATGCGGACCATCCCATCGTTAAGCTTGCCTGATGTGGGCTGGCCCTGGGTCCATCCGCTGATAAAAGAGGCCGGATCAATGCTAGGCACGAAAGTAATCACAATGGCCGTATTCCTTGGCACGTTCATCTGGCCTGGTTCAGGATAGTGGTATTCGATGATTTGGGCATTTCCCAAGCCGCCGGTATTTCCCCACTGGCCAAAACCTCCGCCGCCTCCGCCTCCGCCGCCTGTCCCAAAAAGGTTTGGTTGCCCCGTTATCCAACTCAAGATGAAATTTACGATGACAAATGAAAAAGCAATTATCAGTAACCCAATGACAGCATTCCTAATCCTGGAGATGGCTGATTTGATCTTTTCCGGATCACCCCCGGCCGTCATGTATTGGTAACCCGAAAACAACATCAGCGCCAAGAAGATGACCCCCACCGTACCCAAGACAACGTAAATTATCCGGCCAATGATGGTCGGTAAGTCTGTCGAAGTATTGGCCAAACCCGCTGACTGGGCAGTCGCGTTGACTACAGTCTGGCTTTGGTTAAGTTGGGCCTGGGCTGATTTGACGAAAGGCAGTGATGCAAGGCCAACCAAGGCAACTAAAACCAACGACAAAAGCACCTTGCCAAAAAGGTTCTGAAATTTTACTTGAAAACGGCGTTTCTCCAGCATGGAAGAGATAGCCCTTAAAGAATGAAAAGATCGCCCTCCTGAGTTTTACTATTGGTTTCCGGACAATAGTCTCTGGACGATCGTACGGACAGCAGAACCGTCCGCGCGGCCGCCCACGACTTTCATGACAGAACCCATGGCCTTGCCGATATCTGAAGGTGAGACTGCTCCCATCTCAGTAATGACTTTTTGGCAGATCGCCTCAAGTTCGGCTTCTGGCATGGCTGGTGGAAGATAGCGCTCCAAAATCGCAATCTCGCCTGTTTGCCTTTCGATTAAATCTTGCCTGCCCGCAGTCGTAAAATCCGTCAGTGCATCCTTGCCTTGCTTGATCATGGAACGGATTACGGCCTGGGTCTCTTCCTCACTTAACGGATGCATGGCCTCGATCTCTTTATTCTTCATGGCTGTCCGCATAAGCCGAAGCACAGCGAGTTCCAACTCGTTCTTGCTCTTCATTGCTTCCTTCAGGTCAGCATTTATTTTTTCAGAGATGTTCATGTAGGTAGTTAGCCACCAGAGGGAAAGGTACTAAGTTACCTTTCCCTCTGATGTCTTCGATTTTAGCTTCGTGGAGGACGGCGTGGGGCTTCTTCCTTGAGCTGGCCTGTCTTGAGCAAGTACTCGTACTGCTGGCGTTTGGTTTCACGCCTTAAGGCGCTCTCCCTGGATTTATTGCGGTTGGGCTCGTGTTCGTGGAAACGCTGTTTACGAGCTTCTAACGCAATACCGCCCTGTTGCATGCGGCGTTGGAATCGGCGCAACAAAGAATCAAATGTCTCGCCCTTCTTCTTCTTGACTTCAACCATGGAAAACACTCCTTTCTATAAAGATAAGATTTATGACATCCGAGATGTCCACAATAAGATACAACATGCGTAACCATGCGTCAATGGAGCTAAAAACTGGAGTTTTTTGATAAGCTGGCCTAAACGGTTGGTTGTTGCGTTAGAGCCATCTTCTTCTGCAGCTCATGGACGACCTTGCGGCCATCCACAATTTCCTGCGTTCCGGCGTCCATATCGCGGATAATGGCCGTGCCATCCAAGACTTCCTTTTGGCCGACAATTATCGCCCACCTAGCGCCCAAACGGTTGGCAATATCCATTTGCGTTTTAATCGAACCCTTGGCAAAAGCTTCAGCTGTCTTGATATTGGCCAACCTCAACTCTTCGAACAAGGCCAAGGCGCGCTTGCGGCCGGCTTCGCCCAACTGCGCCACAAAAACTTCCACTTTCTTTTCCGGCAAAGTTGGCTTTAAGGCTTTTAGTTTGCTGACAATGCGATCAATGCCCAGGGCAAAGCCGGCCGCCGGGGTCGGGCGTCCGCCCAGGATTTCCATCAAACCGTCATATCGGCCGCCGCCGCCCAAAGCTGATTGGGCCGTTTCATCAGTTTCTGACGTGTCATACAACTCAAAAACAGTTTGCGTGTAATAATCCAAGCCGCGCACCAAAAACGGATCAAGCTGGTAAGGCACACCGACTTCATCAAGATATTCCAGCACGCGCATGAAATGGTTCTTGGACGGTTCATCCAACCAATCAACAATTTGCGGAGCTTCGGCCTTGAGTTCGGCCATGGCCGGATCTTTTGAGTCTAACAAACGCAAGGGATTCTTGAGCAAGCGTTTCTTGTCTTCTTCTGAAAGGCGGTTGCGCTTGGGGCGAAAATAAGCCACCAAGGCATTACGATAATTAACGCGCGACTCGGGCGTGCCAATCGAATTGATGCGGACCACCGTGTCAATGCCCAAATCTTTCAAGAAACGCCAAGCGATCAAGGCCAGCTGGGCATCGATCACCGCATCGCTTTCGCCAATCATCTCAACCCCATATTGCCAAAACTGGCGATAACGGCCTGATTGCGGACGCTCATGGCGGAACTGCGGGCCCCAATACCAAAGCTTGACCGGCTGCGGCAAGTTAAGCATGCCGTGGTGGATATAAGCCCGGCAAATACTGGCCGTGTTTTCCGGACGCAAAGTCACATGCTCATTGCCCGTTGTCTCGAAACTGAACATTTCTTTTTCAACGATGTCGGTTTGCTTGCCGACGCTGCGCACAAACAAACCAGTTTCCTCAAGCACCGGCGTCTCAATCCGGTCTACGCTGTAAGCATCACAAAGGCTCTGGGCCATTTCAAAAGCCTGACGCCAATAAGGCTGGTCGGCCGGTAGGATGTCACGCACCCCACGCACCAAGCCAAACGGCTGGGGAGATTTCTTGCTTGGACCCTCGGGCTTCTTGGGTGCGGGCGCTGTTTTTTTTGTGAGTGGCATAATTTTTACAAGTTATAGGTTGGTGAGGAAAAAATTTTCCAACGGTCTAAAGGCCAGCCGCGCACCCAAACGCGACCCACGATGACCTTGTCCGAGATTGGCCCAAAGTAACGCGAATCAAGGCTGGATGGACGGTTGTCGCCCAAAACAAAATACTCGTTAGCTTTAAGAGTCTCACGCCTGGTCTGGGCAGTATAAATGTCATCAAGGTAAACATGCTCGTCCAAAACAATACCATTGGGATACTTGTCATTATAAATCTTGACTTGCCCTTCTGCGATTTCGATCGTTTCCCCAGGCAGGCCAATCACCCGCTTGATGAAATAATTTTTGGGGTCATTCGGGTAATGGAA
>JAJZQU010000048.1 GCA_021806685.1 bacterium
AGGTGCCATACTTTTTACTTTTTTCAGTTGGTTTGATTACCGCAAACTGGCTAAATACGCTCCGGTTGCCTTAATTGGATCTATCGCGCTTCTTATCTTGGTCTACATACCAGGCATTGGCATGAACTTCGGCGGATCAGGACGTTGGATAAACTTAGGCATATCATTCCAGCCATCTGAGTTCGTAAAAATTGGTTTTTTGATTTACGTTGCAGCCTGGTTGGCCAAGCGCCATGAAAAGGAAGCTAAAACTTTGGAAGAGGGATTATTCCCATTTCTTTTGGCTTTATCGGTTGTCATGGTACTGCTGATCCTCCAGCCGAATACCGGTTCCATGGCAGTCATCGTCGGTGCATCTCTTGCGGCCTATTTTATAGCCGGGGCGCCGTTGACCTGGTTTTTTGGGTTAGGTTTGGGTTCAGTCGGACTGGTGGCCTTGCTGATTAAGTTGACTCCTTATCGCGCTAATCGTTTCCTGACTTTTTTACATCCGGAGCTTGATCCGCAGGGGATTGGCTACCATATCAACCAGGCTTATTTGGCGATTGGATCAGGCGGATTATTTGGTTTGGGATATGGCCATTCGCGACAAAAATATCTTTATCTGCCTGAAGTGGCAGGTGACTCTATCTTTGCAGTGATTGCTGAAGAAATGGGATTTTTTGTGGCTTTAGCCCTGCTGGTCGTCTTAGCTTTGTTCGTTTATCGCATATTGGCGATCGCTCGCCAGACAGATGAGCCGTTTGGCCGGTTTTTGGCAGTTGGTATCGGTGCTTGGATAGGATTGCAGACAGTTTTTAATGTGGCGTCAATGATCGGGCTCATGCCAATCACCGGAGTCACTTTGCCTTTTATTAGTTATGGCAGTTCGGCTTTTGTTGCCTTAAGTGTGGCCTGTGGTATCATTGCCTCGATTAGCCGAGATAAACATATATGGCGCGCATCATCGCCCTGGTAGGCGGAGGGACAATGGGGCCAGTAGTCCCGCTCTTGGCTTTGCAAAAGAAGATGGCCCAGCGCCATCCTGAAGATAAGTTTGTCTGGGTTGGGACACCTGATGGCCCCGAGAGAGCGCCGGTAGAAGCTTTAGGCATCCCTTTTGTTGCACTGCCGGTTGCCAAGCTACCCAGGTATTTTACCTGGCGGCTTTTTATAGTGTATTGGGAATATAAGCGTGCAAGGAAAGCTGCCATAAAATTCTTAGATGAATGGAAGCCGGACATGGTTATCGGGGCAGGCGGTTTTACGCAAGTCCCGATTATTCGGGCAGCCTCCAGGCGCGGCATACCCTGCGCCATCCACCAATTGGATTTTGTGCCGTTGCTTTCCAATCGTTTAGTGGCCAAATATTGCCGTTTGATTACAACGACTTTTATTTACCACCAAAGGAAGCTGACGGTACCGATTTTTAGATACTCTTTGAAAATGCCGGTGGAAGAAATGCCGATTGCCACGCCCAACAGGTATGTGGGTAAGAGGATTCCTGAAAAGATTGCAGCCATGGAACGTTTTGGTTTTGATGGTAACCGCCCCTTGGTCTTGTTTGTCGGAGGCGGTACCGGTTCCAGGGCTTTGAATGCAGTAGTCGAAACTCATTTGGATAAGTGGTTATCCAAATCCCAGGTTTTGCAAATTACCGGTAAAGGTAGGAGTTTGGGTGCCCAGGAACGGCCGGGTTATGTTAAACGAGAATTTTTAGACGAAGGTGATTTCTTGCGTGCCTTGATGGCCGCGGACGTGGTTGTGTCACGGGCTGGCATGGGTTCCATCACGGATTTGGCCACGCTCTACAGGCCGAGTATTTTAGTGCCCATCAACCACTCCCCACAGGAACAAAATGCCCGTCGGCTACCTTTGGCTGTCATTGAAGTCCGCGAGACACCGCATTTATTCGAAGAGTTGTTCCATCAAGTCAGCCATCTGCTCAACCATCCTCAAGAAAAATTGAAACTTGGTTACGAGTTGCACCGTGTCATCCGTACTGATGATGGGACGGAATGGGCGAGCCTGATTGAAAGGTTTTTGCCGAAAGATGACGAGTAGTACCAAAATTTGGTATAATATTCACATTCTAAAATTAAGAAAGGAGGTGTAACAAAATGCAAAACGTCGCAGGTTTAGGTAAACGTATTCTCGGTGGGATTATTGACATCATCGTAATCGTCATTTTTGCCATCATCTGGTCAATGCTTTTCGGTAGTAATGTAAATGGTATGTACACCGTTACTGGTATACCGGCACTGATCGAAACTTTAGTACCAATTTTGTATTTCATAATAATGGAAGCCACAACAGGTAAGACAATCGGCAAGTACATCGTGAAGACCAAGGTGGTCAACGCGCAGGGTGGCAAGATCTCTTGGGGTCAATCAATCGGGCGCAATCTTATGCGCATCATTGATGGCTTGTTCATTTATCTCGTGGCCGTCATAGCCATTGCCGCATCCAAAGATAAACAACGTCTTGGTGACATGGTCGCCAAAACATACGTGGTCAAAGGCTAAATTCGGAATAAAAAAAGACCGTTCCGCAGTATTGCGGGACGGTTTTAGTTGTAGCTGTGCTCGCCTAGACCACGTCGATATCGACGTGCACCTTGGCACTGGTCGTGTCGCGCATCGCGCACAAGAAGGTCGCGAAGGCTTTGTAGAGCTGCAAGCCGACCTCGAGCCTGAGATGTTCGGTGCTGGCGATGGCCTTGGGGACTCGCACGATCAGGAGGGCGGTTGGGTAGGGATCGGTCGGTACGCTCGGGTCGTGGCCGAACCAACTGGTGACCTCCTCGTCCTTCCAGAGAGTCGGCGTACGGACGATCTTCTCCAGGATCTCACCCAGCTTCTCGCGCCACTTGGTGTTCAGCTCATAGCGCTTGCGGTTCCGTTGGCACAGGTGCGCCAGGTGCTTGTCGCCGGGCAGGAACGGGCTGATGTTGCGTCCTTCGATGTGAATCATGTAGTCCTCCTCTCACCACTGTTTTTTGCCGTACGGTAGGTGAGTGCACCTACCAAGGCGTGCAAGATCAGGCAGTTGATCGGATAAACCAAGTCAGACGGTTGGTTCTTCCAGCGGATCAAGACAATGATCAAAGTCAGGAAGTAGCCCATAGCCCAGATGAACCAAGGAAGCGGGCGTTCTGACCTTGGATTGGATACCACTCCGACAATCGTCGGAATGAATGAAATGGCGATGCAGCCCTGCATGAGCAGGTTGGCAGACATTCCTGACTTGAAGGCAAAGTAGAGGACTGCCACGTCCACTGCCGCCATCATGACCATCAACTCCCAGAGCCTGGGCCAATCCAGGTTCTTTCTCTTGATCGCGATGACCACGATGATCAGACAGGCGATTGAGCTGCAAATTGGCATCATGGCCTTGACCCAGTCACCAGTTGAAAGCAGGTAGACTAGGCAATTCAGGACTGTCAGTAAAGGCCAGAGTAGCCAAGTAGCAGCTTTGGGTCTCGATGTTCCCAGGATCATCTGACGGGAGTAAAGCCAAAATGCCGTGATGTGCATGAGGGCACTCAGGATCCCCAGTGCAATGGTGATCGTTTCCATGACGATCTCCTTTTCAGTTGCCGAACGAGCGTTGTATAGCGCTCGGTTTAGCAGTTTTATCAAAAAATGTCAATACAAAAAGGCATATAAAAAACCGCCTTAGTTAAGGGCGGTTTTTTATATGGTGCGCTCGGTGGGGATCGGACCCACGACCATTGGCTTAAAAGGCCACTGCTCTACCACTGAGCTACGAGCGCAAGTGAGGAACGATTGCAAAAAACTTGTTTTTGCAATCTGGACGAATGCAGCGCTCGTCTGTACCAGCCGAGCGCGCACTTTCTTCTTTCCTAAAATTGCGCTAAAATAGTAACTGGTTTTAACAAATAAATCAAGAGATGAGGATAGCCATGATCGGGGCCAAAGGGCTCCCCGGATTGCAGCCTGTGGGCGGCGGTATTGAGACGCATGTTGAAAATTTGGCTAAACATCTTGTAGCGCAAGGCCATAAGGTCACTGTTTATGTGCGTCCTTATGCCAATCCAGCCAATAAAACGGTGTGGGAAGGCATTCATTTGGTGACTTTACAGTCTTGGCATCGCAAGAATTTTGACGCGATCACACATACCCTTCTTTCCAGTATCCATGCCTTAAGCGAGCCTTATGATGTAATCCATTACCATGGGATTGGGCCGTCTACGCTTTGCTGGATACCGAGGTTATTTAACAGAAAAGCTCGTGTCATCGTAACCTTCCATAGCCGCGACCAATTCCACGAGAAGTGGGGACTATTCGCACGTATGTACTTGGCCTTTGGGGAATGGACGGCTGTCCACCTTCCTCATGCCACGATTGCTGTTTCCCATAGTATCCAGCTTTTGTGCTCAATGATGTTTAAGAGCAAAAAGACTTTTTATATTCCAAATGGCGTTGAAATTCCCGATAAGGTCGTGGGTACGGAAGACATAAAAGAGCTCGGCCTGGAGTCCAAGAAATATTTCTTGCAGTTGGCCAGGCTGGTTCCCCATAAAGCCCAAGACGACACGATCAAGGCTTTCCGCAACCTCAATACTGATTATAAGCTGGTTATTGCCGGCAGTGCTGCTTTTGATGACGTGGCTTATCTCGAGCAACTCAAAAAGTTGGCAAAAGGTGATTCCCGCATAGTCTTTACAGGCCATTTGGGAGGGAATACCCTTAAACAACTCATTGCCAACTGTACTGCTATCGTTCATCCTTCAAGGAGCGAGGGGTTGTCAGTAGTCATCCTGGAAGCCATGTCTTATGGCCGGATGGTTATCATGAGTGATATCCCTGAAAATCTTGAGCTGATAGACCATTCGGGTATTGCTGTGCCGGTCGGTGACATTCCTGGATTAGCTTCAGCCATGCAATGGGTATTGGATAATATTGAAATGGCTGAAGAAAGGGGACTGCGAGCTCGCGAAGTTATCAGGCGGTTGTATTCATGGGAATCGGTTACCAAGCGCGTTGAAAAAGTTTATAAGAACAAGATGACTAACTAAACCAACCCTGTCATTTCGACCGAACCCCGAGTGAACGAAGTGAATCGAGGGGGAAGTGGAGAAATCTCAGTTCACTAAGATTCCTCGACTCGTGAAACTCGCTCGGAATGACAGACGAAAGATATGAAAAGTCTTGATTTTAAAAAGATACAAAACAACAAAAAATCTTTGGAAGTTGATCGTAAGGGATTTTATACCAAAGCCGATGAAGCCCGCCGCCAGGCTAAATTGGCCATTTTTGCGTTACAAAGGAATGATGCTAAACGAGCCATCTCTTGCCTCAAAGAATCGCAAAGCCTGATAAAAGGTTGCGCTGTTTTGATTAAGAAGCGTCCGTTGCTTTCAGAAGAGCCGAGCTGGTACTCAGCGCTTGAGGAATACACCGAAGCACATTTGTTTGATAGTTATCTTAAGGGCGGGTTGAGTTTACCTGTCGAGGCAGAAAATAATCCTGACGCTATTTTGGGCGGCTTGGCTGATTTAGCTGGTGAGATTGCGCGTCACTCGATACTACGAGCGACTGAAAGGGACAAAAAAGCCATTGAAGATGCCCATCGGACAGTGTTGAAGATTGTCGAAGTTTTGGCAGCTTTGGATCTGACCGGTTCGCTTAGGTCAAAGTTTGACCAAACAAAACAACATTTGCGCAAGATCGAAGATATTAGGTATGACCTCTCGAAATAAAAGA
>JAJZQU010000009.1 GCA_021806685.1 bacterium
GATCTCTTAACTTTGTCGACAAAACCCGTTTCTCCGCCTTCTGGCTGATAGTCTTCCAGTCCACCTTCCTTTAGCAAGGCATAGGCTATGACTTTGGGTGAGAGCGGCAAGCCAGCTATGACGCTTGTAGCTTCCCAATTAGCCTTATCTCCCCCATAAGGCAAAGTTTCGTGCGAACCAGGCTCTTGGGGCAAGTTCTGGCTCTTTTCTGGGTTGTGAGGCATATAGAAAGGATTATATAGCATGCGTCCAGGGCTTGACAAAACCCCAAGTTTTGGTCTAAGAAGAGGTGGTAGGAGGCCGCTATGCTGGAAGTTTATCAAAGCTTCTTTGAACAATACCCTCCAGTTGGGAAAGAACTCAGAAAGTTGCTGGAGCGTTTCCAAGATCTCCAGGACGAACGCACCTTCCTGGACACGCTGCTGGCCATCGCCGTCATAAGACCTCAAGCCTTCGAGAAAGAACTCCCGCCATGCCCGACCAATGAAGCTGGCCTCAGGCAATTGGAGATCTTCTTGAGCGCCCGGCCTGAGACGAAAGATGTCATCCCATGGATTATTGGCTATCAAGATGCCATGCGGGAAAAAACCAACAGGTTTGCTGCCGCATTCCATCGTCCTGAGATGACAGAACGAAGCGTCGACTTCCTCTACCGTTGTGCCAGGCGCCTCATGGAAGACATCCGCGCCGAGATCGGGCACAGATGCCGTTCTAAGCTAATTCGCGATCCCTATCGACTCGACGGAGCTGATAAGTCCAAAGGGTCGAAAGATTGAGACGCTACGCCTACCGGCTTCCGGGGGCTTCTTTTTTTAACCAAGCTACGGTAACCTATGCCCATGGCCAAAAATCAATGGACAATCAAACCCCAAGACGCCGGGCAAAGGCTGGATGTTTTTTTGGCTGACAAAATTCCAGATACGACCCGCAGTGCCATTGCCAAGAAGCTTAAAGCCGGCGCCGGCTCAATTGATGGCAAGAAAGCTACTGTCCACGCCTTTCTCAAGGCCGGACAAAAGGTCATATTTGAACAAAATATGATTACAACGGTTCGGCACGAGAAACAGATACGGGTTGCCGAACAAATTAAAGTCAAACTTAAAGACATCATCATTAAAGAAACTCCCGACTGGATTGTGGTCAACAAGCCGGCCGGGCTTTTGGTACATCCTGATTCCCAACACAAGGATGGAACTTTGGTTGATTTATTGATAGCCCACTTCCCTCCTTTGGGTAAAGTCGGTGAGGATTTGGACAGGCCTGGCATTATCCATCGCCTGGATAAGGATGTCAGCGGTTTGATGGTGGTAGCTAAAACCCAAAATGCTTTTGATGATTTGAAAAACCAATTCTCTCATCACCAAACCCAAAAAATCTATTTAGCTTTGGTCCATGGCGCACCGCCCAAGGAAGAAGGCGAGATTCGTTTCCGCATCGCGCGATCGGCCAGCCGGCCCAGGATGGCAGCCCGGCCAGAAGGTGATACTGGAGGCAAAGTAGCCTGGTCGCATTATCGCGTCATAAAAAAAAGAAAGAATGCGACATTACTGGAAGTCCAAATTCTTTCAGGCCGGTCACACCAAATCCGCGCCCATCTTTATGCTTTAAATTGCCCGATAATCGGTGACCAACTTTATAAGCCAAAAACCAAGCCCAACCTGCAATCGGACCATATAATGCTGCAAAGCATTAAACTCACTTTTAAGGACCCAGCAACAGGCGAACCCCAAACTTTTGAGATTAAACCAGACCCATCTTTTGATGCCCTCATGAAAAATTAATGAGTTATGATCATTACCATTTCTGGTGTGCCCGGATCGGGCAAAACATCTGTCGGCAAGATAATCGCCGAAAAACTCGGCTGGCCTTTTTATTCCATGGGCAGCTTAAGAGGCAAGATGGCCATGGACAAGGGCCTTACGCTGGATGAGCTGAATACCCTTGGAGAGACGGACCAGACCACTGATACGATTGTTGATGATTACCAAAAGGAGCTTGGCTCCAAGGAAGATAATTTTGTCATCGAAGGCCGGCTTTCCTGGTACTTCATACCCAAATCTTTTAAAGTTTTCCTGGACTGCCGGCCGGCTGTAGCGGCCAACCGCATCCTGGCATCAAAAGATGAAAGGCCTGACGAAAAACTGGCCCCTGACCCCAAAGAGGTCCAGCGGGTACTTGAGGCACGCCTGGCATCTGACATGCGCCGCTACCAGAAAATCTATGGTATCGATTATTTAGATAAAAGCCACTACGATTTGGTGCTTGATACCACTCCCCTGAAAAGCGCCCAGGAAGCGGCTGACCTGGTTTATGCGTCTCTTAAGCCAAGACTTGACTCCAGGGGCTTGTCCATGTAACATGCCCGCACAATAAACATATGGCAACTGCTAACTATCCGGCCATTGCTGGCGAAGATATTCGCTCCGGCATGACCATCCGCGTGCACCAGAAGATACGCGAAAAGAACCCCAAGGGCGAAGAAAAGGAACGTATTCAGGTCTACGAGGGCCTGGTGATTAATGTCCGCGGCGCCGGCATCCAAAAGACAATGACCGTCAGGAAGTCCAGCGATGGCATTGGCGTGGAAAAAATCTTCCCGCTCTATTTGCCCACCATCGCCAAGATGGAACTTGTTGGCCAGGTCAAAGTGCGCCGCAAGGTCTTGCACTTCGTAAGGTCCCACAAGAAACGCCTCAAGGAAGTTAAACCAAAAATCAAGACGCAACAAGCGTAAAAAAATCCCGACATTTCGTCGGGATTTTTTTATAGCCCCTTATCTTTTTCGATTGTTGAGTATTTGCCGGCAATGGTTTCGGCCATAAAATCAACTGCGTTTTCTATGGGCTGGCCGAATTTATAATTGACGTAAAAAGCTTCACTGATGTCATCAACCTTGGATGTCCAGTTTTCGCCATATATGGCACGGGCCACAGCCTCTGTCTTAAGCCACCTCAGCTCACCGTTGCGATATACGGCATAAACCTTGTCGTCGGTCTGGAACTTAACCGGCTTAACCCCGGGATGGTAAGTGATGTTGCCGCCAATCGGTATCTTGCTCATGTCTTCGATTGATAGGATCCTGACATTGTCGAATGATGTATACCAGGTGAAATAAACTTTTTCATTGGGGAAGACATAACGCCGCCCATTGTTGGCATAGTAGTAAACGGCTGAGTCAGCGTAAGTATTTTGGTCGTTGTCACTCGGGATTTTGATCAAGCTGCCGGCTGCCAAGCCAATATCAAGGCCATTCACGAAATTGACTGAAACAGTTTGGCTGACACGATGTCCGTTGACGTCGACCATGATTGTAGTTGCCCCGTTCTTAAGCGACCTTAATATAAAATTAACCGAACCAAAACCGTCAGTCGTGGCTTCGGGTGGCTTAACTTCATCCACTCCCCCGCGCGAAGTTGTGATGGTGACCGTAGCCCCCTGGGCGGCCAAGTAGTTAGTGGTTTTGACGTTTACGCTAATGATAGCCTGATCAATACCATCAGCATTGACAGTGCCCTTGGAAGACCTGACTGTGACTGTATTAAAATCCACTGGAGCGGCCTGGGCCGGTACCATCGGCCAACAAACAGCTGCCATAGCCGCAAACATTGTTAACATCAAAAAGCGTCTCATATGGCTACAGGTTAGCACACTGAGACGCTTGCCAACAAGTTACTTCAAAACGTCTTTGAGGTATTGGCCCGTGATGCTCTTCTTGTTCTTGGCTACCATCTCTGGCGTGCCTTCAGCGATAATCAAGCCTCCCTTGGCGCCGCCTTCTGGCCCCATATCAACTACCCAGTCAGCACATTTGATAACGTCCAAGTTATGCTCGATGACCAGAACAGTATTCCCTTTGTCCACCAAGGCATTCAAGACCTGCAACAGGCGCTGTATGTCATCAAAATGCAGGCCGGTCGTGGGTTCGTCCAAAATGTAGAGAGTCCTGCCAGTAGCGCGGCGAGACAGCTCTGTGGCCAATTTGACGCGTTGGGCTTCGCCTCCGGATAGCGTGGTGGCCGGTTGGCCTAAACGGATGTAGCCGAGCCCGACCTCGTGCAGAACTGAAAGTTTTTCGTAAATCAGCGGCTGGTCAACAAAGAAACGGCGAGCTTCCTCGACTGACATGTCCAAAATGTCGGCAATGTTCTTTTCACGATAATGGATTTCCAAAGCCTCGGCATTGTAGCGCTTGCCATGGCACTCGCTGCATTCCACATAAACGTCTGACAAGAACTGCATTTCGATTTTCACGTAGCCGTCGCCGCCGCAAGCCTCGCACCGGCCGCCGCCTTTGACGTTAAACGAAAACTTACCGGCGTCATAGCCGCGCATCTTGGCTTCCGGAATATCAGTGAAGAGGTCACGAATGCCTGTAAACACGCCCGTATAGGTCGCCGGGTTGGAGCGCGGCGTACGCCCGATGGGCGACTGGTCAACAGACACCACTTTATCCAAATGCTCCATGCCCTCAATCTTTTTGTGGGCGCCCGGCAAATCCTTGGCATGGTAGAACGAGGCAGAAAGCGCCCGGCCCAAGATATCCAGCACCAAAGTTGACTTGCCTGAACCTGATACGCCGGTCACGCATATGAACTTGCCCAAAGGCAATTTCAAATCAACGTTCTTGAGGTTAAATTCAGTCGCCCCGCGCACCGTTAAATTCCGGTTATTGCCCTTGCGCCGGGCCTTGGGTATGGCGATTTTTTTCTTGCCCTGTAAATAAGCGCCGGTAATCGATTCCTTATGGCGTTTGATCTCAGCCAGTGAGCCGGCTGCCACGATTTCGCCGCCGTACTCCCCTGCTCCGGGGCCAACGTCAACGATAAAATCAGCGGCTTGCATGACTGCCTCGTCGTGTTCGACAACGATGACAGTGTTGCCTATGTCACGCAGCCTCTTCATGGTCTGGATCAACTTTTCATTGTCGCGCTGGTGCAAACCAATCGAAGGTTCATCTAAGATATAAATCACACCGGACAGATCAGACCCTAATTGCGCGGCCAGCCTGACGCGTTGCGACTCACCGCCCGAAAGCGAGACAGCGCTCCGGTCCAAGGTCAAATAACCCAAACCAACATCCAACAGATTTTTAACGCGACGCCTTATCTCCGACTGCACGCGGCCGACGACCATCCGTTCCTGCTCGGTAAAGCCTTGCGGATCAGGCTTGTTCTCAACTTTGGCACGCGAGATCTTGCTGGGCTTGGCCTTGGTCGGCGCTGACTTGCCGAATTGCTCAAATAAAACGCCCGCTTCTTCCAAAGAAAGCTCCACAACTTCAGCGATATTCTTATTGGCGATGGTGACGCCCAAAGCCGTCTTGTTCAAACGGCGTCCATTACAGCTCGGGCAGATTAAGACGCGCATGTAGCCTTCAATTTCTTTTTGGACGTACTCGGAATCTGTTTGGCGGTATTTTTCTTCGAGCAATGCCAAGATACCCGGGAAAGCCATGCTCTTACCCTCAACATCAAAGACTTCATCACCCGCACCTTCCAATAACACTTTCATGGCTTCGGCCGAGAGCTGGCCTACTTCCTGATGGATGGAAAAACCATGCTTCTTACCGACTGCCTCAACTAACTTGAGGTGAGTTGTTTGGTTGCCGGCGATGCGTGTCCACGGTTTGATGGCGCCTTGGGCGATGGTCAGCCGTTTGTTGGGCATGACCAAGTCAGCATCCAGGACGAGCTTGGTGCCCAAACCAGTGCACTCCGGGCAAGCGCCATGAGGTGAATTGAACGAGAACAGGCGCGGTTCGATCGGCGGCAGGGAAAGGTTGTCTGTGGCGCAAAACAGGTTCTCAGAGAAGAGGACTTCGTCTCCGGTTTCCTCGGCAACCGCCATGACCATGCCATTACCCAACTCCAAAGCGCTCTTCAGGAGCTCTGTCAGGGCAGTCGGCACAAGGCCTGACTTCTTGGCAATGCGCGAAACCAGGACCTCAACGTCATGCGGTTTTGTCTTGTCGACTTTGGTGCGCATCAGTTCGCGGATATCAACCATCGTGCCGTCGTAACGCACTTCGCGGTAACCGGCGTGTTCGGCCGCTTGCAAGACAACTTTATGTTCACCTTTTTGACCATGTACCATGGGCGCCAATAAGAGGACATCTGAGTCTTGGGCCAAAGCCACCAGCTTGTCGGCTATTTCCTTTTGCGTTTGTTTGACCACTTCGCGGCCGCAAACCGGACAATGCACGCGGCCGGCGCGCGCAAAAAGCAAACGCAGGTAATCGTAAATTTCAGTGACTGTGCCGACGGTCGAACGCGGGTTGTGCGATGAGGACTTTTGGTCAATGGCCACCGTAGGCGAAAGGCCCTGGATCTCATCCACGTCAGGCTTGTCCTGCAATTCCAAAAATTGCCTGGCATAAGAAGACAGGCTGTCCATATAGCGGCGCTGGCCTTCGGCATGGACGGTATCGAAAGCCAAAGACGACTTGCCGGATCCCGAAAGGCCGGTAATCAGAACCAGCTTGTTCTTGGGCAAGTCTATGGAAACATTCTTCAGGTTATGGACGCGCGCGCCCTTGATGGAAATAAAATTCGAGGCAGGCATGTTGCGCTTGAGCCTATCATAAACTTTAAATTGGGGCAAGAGTTGCCAACCGCCATCATTTGCCAGTCAGCGTGAAGGGACAATAAATTACTGTTTTGCTGCTGATATTACTTAGTATCTCGTCAATTGACCAGTAAACTATTGGCCTGATAATTGCCCCGGCTATCGCATCATCGAAGTCATCAAAAGACCCTTTATAGGGGATGACTGAAACATCGTCTGACAAGATGTTTTTACTGCAGGCAGCTTTGCCAAGGACAAAACTAGCTTCGTCCAATGACCTTATGCCACCGGAACCAAACCCGGTAATCGGCAACAGGCTCAGGCCAGTCCTCAAAACCCCTTCAAACAGAGTTTCATCGCCGCTAAACCTGGCTGTCAGACCCATGTAGAAATTACCTGCCCCTTTATCTTGGCAGTCCTTCTTAAATGCGGCTATGACATCTTTTTTATCACTATACTTAATGGAATAGCTGCCTACCCAACCGGAAGCCATGGCTGCCGATTGGCTCTTGCCCTCAAATTTCGCCTTGCCAATCCGTTTGGTCAAGGCTTTGGTATCACCCCCGCTTTTATAAAGACAGAACAATTGCGCCTCAATATCCTGAGCTTTCAGGTTGCCCTCCATGACTATATTGCCTCCGATATCAGCATCAAAACAAACGTGTTCCTTTTCTGAGCTTGACCGGCAATTGCTTGTACCGCCTGAACAATTCAGGCAAAGCCCTGCCCCGCAAGTCGAACCGGAACAGACGCTTAATGAATCGCTGCCTTCAATAAAATATTCCTCTCCGCATTTTGTGTCTTTCAAGGACAATGGGTAGCCCTTGGTAATATCCAATTCAGAAGGCGAAAAAGGCGAACCGGCATCCTGGAATTTTACCTCTGTCTTGCCGGCTGCCGGCTTAACGTCAGAACAATATAGGACATCGTAAAAAGATAATTTATTGATCATGAAAACATCAAACGAACGGAGGTTTATGGTATTGAAATTCACATTGGCCAAGATAGCATAAGCACCCAAGCCCAAAGCCAGGCCAATGGCTGAGTCCGTCATGATAGTCTTGGCCGTTTGGATGTCATCAGCAATGGCCGAAAAAAGGTAACGGAAACCGCCATAAATAAAAAGTACTGCCGCCACAATGATGATTATGCTCATCCCGTAATTAAAAATCAGGCCGACGAAATTTTTTAAGCCGCTGATGGTCGTAACGCCGCCCAAAGGATATTGGAGCGAGTATTGCGGGACCGGGGCCTTGCAATAACCTTGGGGCGTATTGCCCTTGCTGGGGCAACCTTGGCCGCTCACCCAGCTGCCCGGATCAGAAACTTTGGCACACTCGACTTCAGTGAAACAAAAGGAATTTATGTTCTGGTATTTGCGGGCCACGCGGCTTATTTGCGAGGTCCTCCCGCCCGTAGCCGCAGTCAAACCCTGCAAAGGCTCACCGGCATTCAGCATGGTGTCCTTGCCCGGCTCATTGCTGTCATTGAACTCGCAACATTTGGGATAGCCGCCGCTTTCATTGCACCCGGATGCTCCGCCAGTCAGCTTCCCACCCTTGCTAGTGCACTCTGTTTCCGATGTGCAAAGATAAATCTTGCTGGGATTAGTCTCTGAGTCATTGCAACGGTTTTTCTTTATGCGGCAACAAAAAGTCCCTTCGCCGCAACCCGCCATATTGCCGCCATCAGTCGTGCCACGATTAGCCGCGCAGTCAGATTCGCTCAAGCAATCAGTGAACCAAAGATAACCTGCCGGCCGGCATTGGTTTGCGCCGCAACGGATCGCTCCCAGCCCGGGTTTGGTATAGCTTTGCCCTGCTGGGCATACGCCTTTAGCCTCTTCTGCCGAACCGCCTGCTGTACCAGAGACAGTACCTTTGCAACAAATCGTTTCTGCCGGACAAGCTCCGGGCGTAGAATTTGTACCGGCAGGGCAAACAGTCACTCCTCCAATCGAAGGAAGACACTTGCCGCCATTACCTACGCAATCTTTAGTTCCAACATCGCTGGGGTTAACAGTGCCGTAATACTGGGCATTGGCCGGCAAAGGATAAAACGAAAACAAGAACCCTGCCCCAATCCAGGCGAGCAACATCAGACAGATTGCTCTGATCTTTTCTTGTCCCTTATTTTTTTTAAATCCCCTCCCTCTTTTTGACATAATTACTGCTCCAATAACTTCAGAAGCGTTTGAGTGTCAGCCGCACCTTCCACTTTAATGCCATCTATGAAAAATGTAGGCGTAACGGAAACTCCGGCGTTAATAGCATCCAAAACAGAACGCTGGACCAAGGCAGCAGCCGGCTTAGCCCCGACACATGCATCATATCTTGAATCAACGCCTGCCTGATAAGCATACTGTTTGAGTGAGGCAGCATCGTGCTTATCTTGGTTGGCAAAAAGTAAATCATGGTACTTCCAATAAACGCTGGCATTGCCTTGGCGCCAGACGCAGCGGGCGGCAATGGCTATGGCTTCCGCATCAGGGTGGATATCAGTTAATGGGAAATCACGGATGATCACTTTGACGTCCGGCCTTAAACGCAGGATATCGTGGATGGTAGGCAGGGCTGATTTGCTATAAGGACAATCGTAATCTAAAAACTCTACAATCTGGTGGGTGCCGCTGACTGCGCCGCCAAATGGTTCTCCATCATCCCCAGCCACTTGCCTTTTAACCTCATCCCGGTCAACGGTGGTTGGCGGAAGCGCCAATTGCGACCCAGAAAAACGACGAACAGTAAAATCTGGCGGCTTATAGCCCGCCTTGATCTGGCCATAAAAGACAATGATCTGCCTGGCAAAAAGCCCTGAACCCAACAGGACAAAACCAAGAACTATCAGGATAACCACTCCCCAGGTTCGTTTATACCATGGTTTAACTTCTGGCATGCCCTAATTGTAGCACAAAATACGCCTCGCATCTGGGTGTTGACTTTGGCAGCTTTGAGAGATAACCTATCCGGCATGCGACAAACCATACTTCCTATCATCCAGATCGTGCTTTCTGTCCTGCTTGTCACGGCAATTCTGCTCCAGCAACGAGGCACCGGCTTGGGCGCAGCTTTTGGCGGCGAAGGCACTGTATTCAGGACAAAACGCGGACTTGAGAAAGGCCTATTCTATGCCACTATCGGGCTGGCCGTACTGTTTTTCGTAACAGCCATTTTAAACGTGGCCCTTGCCTAACCAAATAATGCCTATGCCTGCTGTGTTTGCCCGCGTTCGCTCGTGGGTCCGCAGGATCCTTTTTTGGCTGACCCCTACGGCTAAGACATCCACCGAACAAACTCCTGATTCAGCCAAGGACCATCTTTTGGTATTGGCTGTGACCAAACCCAAGGCAGTACCCCGCTGGCGCCAGATACGCTATGCGGCCCGCGTTCTCTCTTCCGGTGAACGGCGCACCCTGGCAATTTCCTTATCCCTGTCTGTTGTCTTTTTAATTGCTGTCTTTGTCTTGTTAGCCATCTACCACCTGACAACCGTGCCGGCAGTCGGCGGCACTTATACCGAAGCCCTGATCGGCGAACCGCAAACCCTAAATCCCATTGACTCCCCTGTTAATGATGTTGATGCTGACCTGGTCAGCCTGATCTACTCGGGCTTGTTTCGCATGCAAGGCATGGAACCAATACCCGACCTGGCTAAAAGTTATGAATGGAGCGAAGGCGGCAAAGTACTGACAGTCAACCTGCAACCCAATGCCCAATTCCATAATGGGCAGCCTGTGACGGCTGATGACGTACAATTTACCATTGAATCAATCCAGGACCCTGTCCGTAACTCCTTGCTGGCACCTTTTTTCCGCGGAGTGAAAGTGGCTGTCTTGGATGACCATACTGTGCAATTTGTATTGGAACAGCCTGACGTGACTTTCTTGGACGCTTTGACGGTTGGCATCTTGCCATCAGACCTTTGGCAAGATATTCCGGTTGCCAGCGCGCGCTTGGCCAACTACAACCTCAAGCCAATTGGCTCCGGTCCTTTCATGGTCAAATCATTCACGCGCGACAACCTTGGTGTGATCCGCTCATACACGCTTGAGAGGTCTGAAAGGTATTACGGCGTAAAGCCCTATATCAAAACTGTCACGTTCCAGTTCTATGCCGACCGGATTACGGCTGAAGATGCTTTGAAATCAGACTTGGTGGATGCCGCTTCTTTCATCCTGCCCAGCGAGGCGGATAAATTCCGTTCAGCCGCACGTTGGAATTCCGTGCATTTGGAAATACCTCAAGAAACAATCGCCTTCTTCAACCTCAAAGATAAAACCTTGAGCGATCTGCGAGTCAGGCAGGCGCTCATCGAAGCAACAAATCGACAAGATATTTTGAGCGCATACAACAATATGGCTGAAGCAGTTGATACGCCCTATCCGTTCCTGCCATCTGCTTCCAGTACTGCTTATGATTTGGATGCGGCCCGCAAGTTGCTCCAAAATGCCGGTTGGGTCTTACCCAGCAATGACAGCGTCCGCGTTTATCAGCGTCCCGATAACAAATCAACGGCCAGTCCGGTTTCCACCCCATCATCCACCAAGCTCACCCTGACTATTACTGCTCCGGATGAACCGGATTTGCTCAAAGTCGCCGACTTGTTGAAAAGGCAGTGGTCGCTCTTGGGCGCCCAAGTCGATATCCAACCTTTGGATTCAAGATTATTGCTCAAAAAATCAAGCCGTGAAAGGAATGCCCAGATCGTGCTTTGGAATGTCCTGCTCCAACCTGACCAAGACTTGTTCCCTATTTGGTGGAGCGGGCAAGCAGCTGAAAGGGGCATGAATTTTTCTGGTTTGGCCGAAAAAGAAGTTGATACCTTGATTGAACAGACCAAGGCAGCCAGCACTACGGAAACCTTGGCCAAAACCCGCGAGGCATTATCCCAATCAATCATGAAGCGTGCTCCGGCCTTATTTTTAGCCAGGCCGTATTATGCTTACGTCATATCGAACAGGGTTAAAGGCACGGGCGAGTCCATCCGCGTAGCCAGACCATCAGATCGCTTCCAAGATTTTAGCCATTGGTACATCAAGACAGGACTACGCTGGAAATAATCAGCATTCAACATACAACATTCAATTAACAGCATTCAATGAAACCTCTGACATTGACTTTTATTTAAAAAACATGAATAATCCACACGCATTGAATGTTGAATGCTGACTGTTGAAAATTGTTTTGGGCGAGTGGCGGAACTGGTAGACGCACTGGCTTCAGGAGCCAGCGGTCGCAAGGCCATGAGGGTTCAAGTCCCTCCTCGCCCACCACACTTCGCTAAAGCTTCGTGTGGCTTACAGCCAACCATAGCTAAAAGCGACGGATGGCTTACAGCCATTAAGAAGGTTTTGCGAAGTGTGGTACCCGTAGCTTTATGCGAAGGGTACCGGACTTATGTACTTCGTTTATTTGCTTAAATTATCCAACGGAACTGTTTATACGGGCTCAACGCCTAATTTGAATAATAGGCTTAAGGAGCATGAAAAAGGAGAATGTTTATCCACACAAAAATATAGACCTCTGAAACTTGTCTGGTATTGTTATTTTCCCACGAGGTTACAAGCTAGACGATTTGAGAATTATCTAAAGACCGGATCAGGACAGGCCTTTAGGAATAAACATTTGCTACCGTTGCAGCTTGACAGTTAAAGCTGCTTTTGATATTTGTTTTCTAGGCAAAAAGGAGGTTGACATGAGTTTTTTCGAATATCTCTACCGTCGCGCGAATACGTTCATGATCGAGATCGGGCTCTTCAGCTCTTTCGCCCTTATCTCGCCCAACATGCTCGATCCCAACTACCAGAGCACTTACCAAATTGGCCATGCTCGTGGCATAGCTCTAGCCATCTCCGGACTCGTCTTGATGCTCGGCATTCTCCTTTCTCTGCTCGACGCTGAGCTGAAAGAAGCGAGGCGTGTGGACGACTGGAACTGGGGTGGTGGCGGCATCGCTTTCATCGGCAGCTTCATGAGGCCGGCTTCGGCAGGCTTAGCGGTCTTGCTGACTATTCTGTGCTGCACGATCCCGTACGAGTCCGGAACGCCGCTCGTGCATAAAGTTGTCATCATGGGCTTCATGGGGCCGATTGCCCTTATCTCCGGTTTCTGTTGCGTTGGCTTCTTCATCGAAGGGAAACGCAATATGCTGGCCCAACTCAGGCGTACCGCGTACTCAATCCCGACTTTGGACTAGGTCGGGTATTTTTTATTGACATTCTTCTGCCTTCGTGCTATATTACCTTCATAAGTGAATGACGGTTATTGCAGATTTGGGCTTAGCTAAGCCAAATTCCAAGAGTCGTGATTCAAACAATTTACTCACTGAATCTGATTGATCAATTCTTTTTGAGATATATCCGCCGTTTAGGCGACGACATCGTTAATTTAAATTATGTCCCTATTTTTTAAGTACCCCCCTTCCCAAGGAAGGCGGGGCACGGGTGGAGGTTATGGCCAACGGCCCAACAGGCCCCAACCAGCCTCATCCCAACAATCGCAAAGGATCGACAGCAAGGAGATCATTGCCAAAGCCATCAAACAGGCAGCTCTTAAGACCGAACATCTACGTGCGGCCGCTGTTAATGTTCCAATGGCCAGAGGTTTTAAGTTTCAGCCAAGGCCGACTGATTCGAAAACTGCCAAAAAAAGCGAGCCGCAAACCGGTGGCTCGAAAGGCCGCGGGCGCCGCGGCGGACGAGGCGGAGCTTTTTCCCAAGAAGAGCCGCGTTTGCATGCCTACAAGCACAAGCCTCGCTTAAAGACAGGCACTGACAAAGATACTTTGGGCAAGGAAGAACGCCTTAAGATCATGGTCCTGGGCGGCAACGAGGAAGTCGGCCGCAACATGTCGCTTATTGAATATAAGAACGACATCATCCTGATCGACATGGGTTTGCAATTCCCTGAAGATGATATGCCTGGGGTTGATTACATCATCCCTAACATCAGTTACTTGGCCAATAAGCTTAAGAACATCCGCGGCGTGATTATTTCACACGCCCACCTTGACCACATCGGGGCTATCCCGCATTTGGCCCCGCGTTTGGGCAACCCCCCTATGTTCATGAGCGCATTGACGGCCGGTATCGTTAAAAAACGCCAGGAAGAATACAAAGGCATTGCCCCGCTCCAAATCCACGTCGTTAAATCCGATGACGTAATCCAGCTTGGATGTTTTAAGGTGGAGTTTTTCAGAGTTTCGCACAACATTCCCGACTCTTTCGGCACTGTTGTCCATACTCCGGCCGGTATCGTGGTCCACACTGGTGACTTTAAGATTGATACTAGCCCGTCCGGCGACTTGCCGACGGAAATTGAAAAAATCAAACACCTGGGTGACAAGCACGTGCTGGCTTTGATGGCTGACTCGACCAATGCTTCGCTCCCCGGCCGCCAGCTGACTGAGGGCGACATCCAACACAACATCGACGACATCATTACCAACGCTAAAGGCCGCGTGATTATTGGTACGTTCTCGTCCATGCTTGGGCGCATCCAACAGATCATCTGGGCTTGCGAACGCTTGGGACGCAAAATCGCCATCGAGGGTTTTTCAATGAAATCCAATGTGGCTATTGCCCAAGAGTTGGGTTACATGAAAATCCAGAAAGGTACGCTGGTGGACATCAAACAGGCTTTAAAGATGCCTGATAATGAAGTGGCCATCATCTGTACCGGCGCCCAAGGCGAAGACCGTGCAGTTTTGATGCGCATTGCCAACGGCGAACACCAGACTTTGGAAATTGAACAAGGTGACACTGTTGTCTTCTCATCTTCTGTCATTCCGGGAAACGAACGCAGCGTGCAAAGGTTGAAAGATACCTTGTACCGCGAAGGCGCCGAAGTGGTGCACTACCAAATGATGGATGTCCATGCCGGCGGCCATGCTCGCCAAGAGGACTTGAAGTACATGCACCAGATGATCAAGCCAAAATACCTGATTCCTATCGAAGGTCATCATTCATTCTTGAGGCTCCATGCCAAAGCGGCAGTTGAAGGCGGGTTTAATTCCCAAAATATCTTCATTGCCGACAATGGCCAGATAATGGAATTCAATACCAAGGGCCAAGGCATCCTGACCAACAAAAAAATACCCACTGAATACGTTTTCGTGGACGGCTTGGGTGTCGGCGACACAAACCATATTGTTTTGCGTGACCGGCTTGAGCTTTCCAAGGATGGCGTGGCCATTGTCATGGCTGTTGTTTCGGCCCAGACAGGCAAGCTCCTGAAACTGCCGGAAATCATGACTCGCGGCTTTGTGTTCATGAAAGAACATGACGAGCTTATGCCTTATGCCCGCCGCAAAGTTGCAGCCGTACTTAAAGATGATGACCCGCGCTCAAGCGCCAACGGCCAATATCTAAAAGACAAAATCCGCGAAGAACTGGGCCAACTCCTGTTCAGCAAAACAGGCCGCAGGCCAATGGTTCTGCCGATCATAGTCGAGGTATAAAACAACAAGACGCCCGCAAGGGCGTCTTTAGTTTGGCGGTAGACGCCAATCGCCAGGCTTGTTACCATATGGCCATTATGAAGGATATCGTCTTCTCTGGCGTCCAGCCGACCCACAGCCTCCATATCGGTAATTACATCGGTGCCCTCAAGCAATGGACACAGATACAGCAGCAACACCACTGCTATTTTTGTATTGTGGATGAGCATGCCATTACTGTTCCGCATGATGTAAAAACACTTAGGCAAAGGATTCAACTCGTGGCTGCTATTTACCTGGCTTGCGGCATTGACCCGAAAAAATCCATCCTGTTTATCCAAAGTGATGTTCCCCAGCATACGGAACTCGGATGGCTTTTGATGACCATCGCCAAAATGGGAGAGCTTGAGCGCATGACGCAATATAAAGACAAGTCGAGAAAAGGCGGAGCCAGCGGGGCCGGAGTCGGCCTCTTTGGTTATCCTGTCTTGATGGCGGCTGACATCATGCTTTATGACACGACGATTGTGCCGGTGGGCGAAGACCAGTTGCAACATGTCGAGTTGACGAGGGTGCTGGCCAGGCGTTTTAACGAAAGGTATGGCGACACTTTTGTAGTGCCGCAACCTTTGATCCAAAAATTCGGTTCCAGGATCATGAGCTTGCAAGATCCGGCTGTTAAAATGTCCAAAAGCGATGAACATGAGATGGCGGCTGTCTTTTTGACTGATGATGATGAAACCATCCGTAAGAAAATCATGCGCGCCGTGACTGACTCGAGCGCTGGCGTGACCTATGATGCCGAGCAAAAGCCGGCCATTGCCAACCTCATGACCATTTACCACCACATGACCGGCCAGACCATGAAAGAAATTGAGGCTGCTTTTGCTGGCAAGGGTTACGGCGATTTTAAGAAAGCTTTGGCCGAAGCTGTCATCCAACACGTTGGACCGATCCGCACCAAAATCGAAAATTATCTGGCAGATCCAACTGAACTAAACAAGATATTAGATGCTGGCCGCGACAAGGCTCTAGCCGTCGCCGAAGCCAAGATGAAAGTCGTGAGAGACAAGATGGGGTTGGGACGCTGAAAGTCTCTTGAACTCGTTTCAGGATCTCAACACAATTGTGTCATTCCCGACTCGTATTATGTCATCCTTCCATGATGTGCTTTACGGGCTCAAATTTTACTTTAGCATCAGCGGCCTTAGCCCATTCAGGTAAAACACCCATAAACAGCTCATCCGCTTTCTCAGGGTGTGCTCGAAGTAATTCCGAAGTTTTTTTGGCCACATCCTCAGGCATTACCATTGTTATCTGAAGATCAAAAGTTCTGCCATCATAACATCGAGCCAAACGCCTGAAAGCTAAAACCTGGGCTTTACGCCTATCTCCGCTTTCCACCATCTCCCCCATAGTTGCCGGCTTCGTGTCAACATACACATCCTGCATAACAGTCCTTTTTTCTTTTTTAGTCCCTATTTGAACACCCATCACCATACGCGGCGCTTCAATTGTAATTTCTTGTGGACGCTTTTCATAAATAGCTTGTTTCCCTTCTGAAAATTTATATGTTAGAAATCCTTCGTTCGGTTTTGCACCCGGAATAGAATAGTCCTTGGCTGAACCGTAGGATCGTTCATCGAAATATTCAGAAATTTTCGCATGCGGACTGTCAGGATCAGCATCTTTGATTTTTTTCCCATCCAAAGCTGCAGCCGAGCCTTTCACGACATTTCTTTTTCTCCCCGCCTCAGTCCAAGATTCGGCAGGCATTACAGAACTTATAATCTTTCCTGATTCTTTATTAATAGAGGCTATCAATTCTTTTACTTGGCTTTCAACTGAATCTTTTCTTTCGGGATTAATCTTCCCCCGTAAGTCTTCTAATGCTCTTGAAGTTTCCACTGCGGATGCCTTTGCCCGCTTGGCAGCTTCGCTCTTAGCCCAAGCTTCATTAAGTTCTGACTTTTTTCGCTCAAGATCAATTTTTGGTTCGGATTCTTGTTGGAGGGTTTTAGCCTTTATCCTTATAGCATCGCGCATTTCCTTCAGCCTAATTTTTGTACTATTAAACTCTTTTAAATTAGCTTCGTAGTCTTCGGCTTCAGGTCCATTTTTCTTAAAAGGTTCAAAAGGTCTCAATTTTTCCATCATCTCTGAAATTTGGCTCAAATCTGACAGGACCAGACTGCTGCTTTCCTGCGAAAAACCATCGCTCACAGCTTGGCTAATCGAGGTTCGTAATTTCCCGAGTTCATCAATTGACGGACCTTTTTTTCTATATGACTTCACGACTCGCAGAGCTTCGTCTATTTCGTCCAAGATTTGCATGGGCTTCAGGGTTTCCGCCTTATTCTTCACTTTTTCATAGGCTTCCCTGGTATATGTCAAGCCAGATTCTGGCGCACTTACAAAACGTGGAGCTTTATCTGTTGTATTAGTATTTATTGGCATCTTTTCTGACATATCTTTTTACGATTAGTAACTCTTACTTTTTAGTCATCACCCAAACCCCGTTCCAATCTGTTGGCGGAGGTTCTTGGATAAAATGCTCAGCGCGAGCTTTGAGGGTTTTGGACGGGCCATCATCAGGGCGTTCAGCGAGCAACTCAGACGTTAACTGGACAGCTTGCGTAAAGTCTTTCGAGAAATACGCAGCCAAAGCATCTTCAAACTTTTTGACGAATTGTCGGTCAGCTTGCGAGGCGTTCTTGCTGCGCTTCATGACTTCAAAAATCTTAACCGGTTCTTTCTTGCCCTTCACTGCCACGAGGTCGATGGCGCGGACAAGGTAGCCGCTATTGAGTTCTTGGCGAGTTGCCTCGGTGATAAGCAAACAAACACCATATTCTTTGGTGAGTGACTCTAAGCGAGAGCCGAGGTTAACGCTGTCGCCAATGACAGTGTAATCAAAACGCTCTTCTGACCCCATGTTGCCCACGACCATATCGCCCGTGTTAACGCCCACGCCAATCTTAAGTTCCAAATCGCCGAAGACTTTGGTCGTGTTCATTTCCTTTAGCGCGCTTAACATGTCCAAAGCCGTTTCAACTGCCCGTCGCGCGTGGTCTGTTTGGTCAAAGGGCGCGTTCCAAAAAGCCATGACAGCATCACCAATATATTTATCCAGCACGCCTTCGTGCTTAAAGACTTCGTCCGTCATGCGCGTCAAATACTTATTCATGATCTCAACGAGTTTTTCTGGCTTCAAACCTTCTGAGATAGTTGTAAAACCGCGGATGTCCGAAAAAAGGACTGTCATCTTGCGGCGTTCACCGCCCAACTTGAGTTTAGACGGATCAGACAGGATTGATGTGACGACTGATTCTGTCACATAGCGCGAAAAGGCCGAACGAATCTCGCGTTTTTGGCGTTCAGCCGTTATACGGCGTTCCAGCATGACAGCTGCAAACCCCAAAATAATGGCAATGGACGGCCAGAGCACATCAGCAATCCAACCATAATCAAATAAGACAAAAGAACCGACTAAAGAAATCACCCAAAGCAAAATGGCCAAAGGAATTGACCAACGTGCCTTGAGTTTTGGGACCAATAAACCCAAAATTGCGCCAAGCAAGATCAACCAAAGGGCAATGAGTATTGATGGAACATCGCGAAGATAATCTTTTTGGAGAAGCGTATCCAAAACCGAAGCGTGAATCTCAATGCCAGCCATGGGCTGGGTCGTGGCTGTTGGCACAAGCTGGTCATCATGCAAGTCAGGCGCAGTTGCGCCGACCAAAACAAAATGGCCGGCCAGCTGTTCTGGTTTGACCTTGCCGTCAATCACGTCAGCCGCTGAAAAAGTTGGGAAGCTATGACGCGGCGCATTAACATAATGCACAATCAGCTTTAATGCGCTATCCGTACCCTGCTTGGGATCAATGACGATATTTCCTAGCTTAGCGATTTGGACAGCAAAAGCCGGAATTTGCGATCCATCCGGCGAAGTTGCTATAAGCGGCACGCGCCTTACAACTCCATCCGCGTCTTGAGGCGTATTAGTGTGCCCCAGCCGCGCCGCGGCAGTAGCAATCAGCGGAATGGGCGTTAGAACTTTGCTTGGATCATAAAGCACTTGCGTGCTGCGGTTGGTCAGCGACAACTCGATCGGCAGTACGACGTTACCCGCCTGGCGCAAAGCGTCGGACAAGGACTTGTCATTTTCTTGGTCAGAAGTTTCCGGAAAATTCACGTCATACCCAATGGCCAAAGGCTTGGCTTGGCTGATTAAGTTGATGAGTTGGGCGTGGACAGCACGCGGCCAAGGCCAGCGTCCCAAACGCGCCATAGCAGCATCATCGATCGAGATGATGACGATTCGTTGGTCAGCTGGATGCGGCAGATACAACCTGTCTGTCACTCGCCTGCTCCAAGAACCTAATATGCCGGACAAAAAAGCTGCGGCGCAAAGCACGCCAATGCCTAAGCCCACGATAAGCGGCCTTTGCCAGCCACTGTTTTTCTTCAAGATCATATTTTATTGAAGGTTCGTGCCAACAACTGAAACTATCTGGAAATTGATTAAGCTGCTCAGTGTCTTTCCGCCTTCTGTATACTCAGCCGTCACGTCAACACTGCCCGCTGTCCTGCCTGCCACAAAAGTATTGCCTGACATGCTGCCCAAAGAATTGGAGGTGGACCATTTCACGCTTGATGTCACATCTTTGGAAAAACCACTTGAATAGTAAGCTGTGACATTTAGGCTGCGTGACTGGCCAAAGCTGATTGAACCGCCGGTCGGTGAAATCGTAAGCCTGGAAAGGGTCACGGATTGGTTGATGGTTAATGGCGCACGAACAGTAAGTTGCTTGCCACCGTCAGATACGGTTGCCACGATTGTCACTGACCCGGCATTCGAAGCCTGGTAAATTGTGCCGATAATCGAGCCCAAACCTCCGATGATTTGGAAAGTCGCGAGCTTGGAAACATCCAATGAAGAACCGTCGGCTTTATAGCCTTTAACATAAAGGCTCACCCTGTCTCCCACGTTGGCTGGACTGGGTTGGGCATAAAGCTCGATCTTAACCAGGCCAAGGGATGTCGGGTTAGTTGTTGTCCTGGTTGTCGTTGGAGTCCTTGTGGTTGGTGGCTGTGATGTCGGAGAAGTGGGAGTGGTTGTTGCCTGCTGGTTGGAGGGATTGGTTGGCTGGGTGGTTGTCGTTTGGGCGGTGGAAGTCGAGTTGGCACCAGATGCCTGAGATCCCTGCCCGGCTTTCGGGCAAGCAAGCAAACGCCTATTCAAATAATCCAAACGTAAGCCTTGGACTTGCATCTTTTCAGTCAAAATTAAACGGTGTTCCTCCTTGATTTTTGATTTGATGTTGTCAAAATCACTTTTTTGCCTGGCCATGCCTTGCTCAACCGCATTGATGGCTTCTTTGATCTGATCCTGATTCTCAGATTGGCAAGTGAAACGTTCAGCCTCATCCAAACGGGCATCAACTGACAAGGAACGGGCATAGAATGTTTGAGCAGGGTCATTGTCCCAAAGATGGGCATACATATCTTCCAGATCCAGCTTGTAACGGAACAGGCTGTCGTTCGGGTCAATTTCCGTAACTGCCAGCAAAGCGCGGCCAACCACGTTTTTCAAGCTAGTCCGATACTGATCGCTTTGGTCGCCAGACAAAACAGCGTCAACCTCTTTATCGGTTTGGGAAAGTATTTTATAAGCCAAGCCGGACTTGCCCCTTAAGATGAGGTCATAAACATATTCCAACCTGCGACCAATATAACTTGACCGTAAGGCCGGTGCTTTTTTGCCAGCTAACCAAAGATGAAAGTTTTCTGACCAAAGAGCCACAGTATATATCCCGCTATCAGGCGGCACACCGTGCGCCGCGCCCAACGACATGACCAGATCCCCTTTAGCCTTATCAGCAAATGTTTGATCAGCACTTAAGTTAAATGACTTCCAGGCATCCTCTTCGATATTAATGCGCTGCCGAATATCATCTGACATTGTACTAGTCGGAGCCTCTCCTCGATTAATTAATTCACCAGTTGGTTTGAGGTTGATCCATTGCCCGCCAACTATAAACTCTGGCTTGAGTTGATTCTGACTTTTTGCTTCGCGTACCCCAGCATGTTCAACCATTAAGCTGACCTTCTGGTCGTTATTGGCCATGGCAAAAGCTGTTCCGCGGACAGTAGCAATCACCTGGCTGGATTGGCCTTCAAAAACACTGTCCAAATCAAGCAGCCTTAAAACACGAGACCAAACTCGGCCGGCGTCCAACTTCCAACGCATGGTAAATGTCGTGCCACTGAGGTTGCTATCAGAAATAGTGACCATTGTCTTTTCATCCAGCCGCGACTCTGCCCGGCCATAAGCCATGACACTAGCCGTTGAGCCTTGCTCTGTCCTGACTCGGTCACCCGGCTTAAGCTCCATGCCATCTTTTGCCTGCTCTTCATTCTGGCCTCCGGCTTTGGTGACTAAAACAGTCCCCTTTTCTACTGCCAATTGCAGCTTGGGTGGCACTTGGGCCGAGACATTGCCAAGAGACCAGAACCACCAGATCACTAGAACCAACAATAACAATCCTGACAATATGGCCAAGATAATCGCAGAGCGCTTTTTCATACGAGCTAATGATAGCAATAAAACTGACAGTCAACAATTGACAATTAGCCCATTTTATGCTATTTTACCAGCACTCGAGCCAAACGGATGGTTGCTCCCCATAGCTTCATGCTACGGGGAGAGGAAAGTCCGAACACCGAAGGTCACCCATAGCTTTATGCGAAGGGGGACGTAAACTGAGGGCCGTTAACGGCGGCCGGGATATAAGGGAGTGAAACGAAAGGACACGTGCCTGACGTTTTCTCCAGAAACCCAGGGAAAGTGCCACAGAGACAAAACTAGTTCGATGAAAATCGAATGAAAGGTGAAAAGTAGAGCCAAGTGGCCGTGTCCAAATTGGACCTCCACGCTGCTAGGTTCTTCCGACCATGGTGACATGGTTTGGCGGCAAACCCCCTCTGGTGCAAGAGCAAGACCCCGAGCCTCATTAGGCATTGGGGACTGGTCGCTCGCACGATCCCGCAAGCAATTGCGGGACTAGATAGATAGCCATCGTTCCGCAGTGATGCGGGATACAAAATTCGGCTTACAGTTTGGCCCGAACCAAAAATTCCGCTTTATGCGGATTTTTTGTTATAATGTCGCCATGAATCGTTTCAATTTGTGGTTTACGGCAGTCCGGCTGCCTTTAGATGCCATTGCCCTGGCCTGCGCCGCGGCTTCTGCCTATCTTCTGCGCTACTCGCGTTTCGCGACCGAGGTCCGCCCCATCCTGCAGGACATCCCCTACTCCACCTACATACAAACTTCTTTGACCTTCATCGGCGTCTGGATTTTGATGTTCATCATCGCCGGGCTTTATACGACTCGGCCCAGGCGAGCTTGGAGTGAATTGGGGCGCGTGATCTTGGCTTGCACGGCCGGTGTCATGATCCTCATTGCCTCGGTGTTTTTCCAGCGTGAGCTTACCCAATCCCGTTTTATCGTAATCGCCATCTGGGGCTTTTCCATCTTGTACGTTAATTTTGAACGCTTGGTATTGCGCACTATCCAACATCAGCTTTTGCGCATGGGCATTGGCCACGAACGGATTGCGATTATCGGTTCTGACCAACAGGCCCAAAACTTGGCGCGCATCTTCAAGCAATCACCAATCTTCGGTTTCACTGTCGTCAAACAAATTTCTGATTGGGGCGAGGCGCAAAAAGACATTTTGAAAAACTTAGTTAGCAAGCACCAATTGGATGGCGTTGTCTTGGCTGACCCGGATCTACCTAAAGAAAAAGCCCTGCACTTGATCGGTTTTGCTAATAAATACCATTTGCATTTCAGGTACATGGCCGACCTGTTTGCCGCGCGCTTCACCAACATCGAAGTTTCAACCCCGGGCGGCGTGCCATTGATTGAGGTCAAACCAACACCCCTGGATGGCTGGGGCCGCATCGCCAAAAGGGCCGAGGATGTTATCTTTTCAATCATTCTTTTAATCCTGACCTCTCCGCTTTGGATCTTGGGCGCTTTGCTCGTCCTGATCGAAGACGGTCTTCCGATTTTTTACAAAAGCGAGCGCGTAGGTGAAAAAGGCAAGGAATTTTATGCTTTCAAGCTGCGCTCGATGTACAAAAAGTTTTCAATCGGCCCGCAATTCGCCGGCACGCAAAAAAATCTTGAACTTGAAAAACGATTGATAAAAGAGAAGAGCATTAAGCAAGGTCCAGTTTACAAAATTGCCGATGACCCGCGCGTCATGAAAACCGGCAAGTTCTTGCGCCGCTGGTCAATCGACGAACTTCCCAACTTCATCAACGTTTTGTCCGGTGACATGTCGCTCGTTGGCCCGCGCCCGCACCAGCCGCGTGAAGTTGATAAATACACTGATATCCAACGCCGCGTTTTAACGATTAAGCCAGGCATTACTGGCATGGCCCAAATCTCCGGCCGCAGCGATTTGATTTTTGATGAGGAAGCCCGCCTCGACACCTGGTACATCGAGAACTGGTCTCCCCTCCTCGATCTCTACATCTTATTGAAGACGCCGTTTGCCGTGATACAGAAGAAGGGGGCGTACTAAATATGTCAAAACTTCAGTTATTCAAAGTTGCTGTCAGTGCTTTTATCGTTAAAGACGGTAAATTACTCATCCTCAAACGCCGCGATGACGAAAAGTTTTTGCCTGGAGTCTGGGAAGTGCCAGGCGGTGGCGTTGATGAGGGCGAGACTGTGCCAGATGCAGTCATCCGCGAGACCAAAGAAGAAGCTGGGATTGATATTGAAGTTAAACAATTGTTTGGTTACTTCGAATATATCGACGGATTTGGACAGAAAACGATTAATTTGAATTTTATCGGCGCCATGAATAACCCTTTCCAAGAGCCGGACGTGAGTTTGGGAGAAATGGAAAAGTTCGCATGGGTCGGGCTTGATGAATTGAAAGATTATAAGTTGACTTCGGATACGATGCTCAATGCGTGCAAGGAGGCTTTGAAACAAAGTTAAAATTTTATAAAAAAGCACCCGACAGAATGTCAGGCATAACGGTCATAGACTGGACCGGTGATGAGATTGGGCGGCCCATCCGCAGGGCTTGCCATATAGCAACGGAGGATGAACTGATCCGTCACGTAGAGCTTCCCTTCCTTGTCTTTCACGATCCAGCCAGCTTCTTCACTCACGCGGAAACTGTGGCCGTCGTAGACAAAGTCTGTCATGAGACGATTGAAGCGGAAAGGTTCAGTCCTACCGCAATGAAGGAGATAGGCGTTGATCTGTTCCTGTGTGAAGGGTTGCCATGAATCCGGCCCCTTGTTGTGATAAACCTGGCAGACCTTGACGATCAACTTGGCAGAATCTTCGGTTTCGATGTTGCCGAAAGCACCAAAGAAAGGCAGCGGCCCGGTCGAGATGTGCTTAGGCTGGACAGGAAACCAATCACCAACGACAACACGGTACATGGCAATCTCCTTTTTTCCTTTGTGATCAACTAAAGCTAAGCATCCTTATTGCAAATTTGTCAAGGAGTTGATCTCCACCGATTTTTTCAAAAAAACAACCGCGTTCTCGATTGAGTGCGCGGTTTTAAGATAGGTCAGTAGTGAAGACGCTCGGAGATGGCAATGAGCGGGTGCTCGAGCGCCAAAGCTGGTTCAACGTAGCAGGCCTTGAGGCAATTCTTGGAGCAAGACGAGAAAGGCCGTTCGCCATCCAAGAGTTTTGTGAGGATATCAGGGAGCGAATCGTTGCCATCAATCCAGGCGAGTCGATTGGGGAGGTGGCCATACTTGATCTCGCAAGGATTGAGCACATAGCCCTCGGGCGAGACACTCAAGATGCTGGTGGGACGGCAATCGAACAGCTCCCAGTATCGAATGCATCGCAGGAAGGACAGCGATGACTCGACAGAAGTTGGCTCGTATCGCTTGGAAAGCATCACGCGATCCAGGAAAGAGGCATAGGCAGAGCTTGGCAAGCCATCAGCTCCCCTGATTATTGCCTCATGATCACGGATGGCCGGCGTAACTGCCAGAGGAATCTCGTGCCTTTGGCAAAAACCCAACACGCCTTCCGCGTCTTGCGCGTTATCAGGCGCCAGCACACAATTGACCATGATTTTATTGCCGTAATCCCTGGCTACCTTGATTGAGTGGTAGACGTTTTCCAAGGCCTTCTTGGCTAGCGTCGCTTGGATGCCAAAGATTTTGGCTGCCCTGTTCGGATCCATGGAGTGCAAGCTGGCAATGGTTACATCGGCCAGCTCAGGCACCAAAGACCTTTCTTCCAGCAGCGTGGCATTGGTGTTGACGACTATCGGATGGAAGCCCATCAACCTGGCCAGCTTGAGCATGTCTTCGATGCGCTCATGGAGCAGCGGTTCGCCGCCGGTCAAATAAAGCGCGGGCGTGACTTGGCGCAGGCTGCGGAAGATCTGCTCAATCCGAGACCAGCTGACATTGGGCGTTACCTTCTGCCTGTCGTGTTTGCGGCTGCACCAAGCGCAGTTAGCGTTGCATTTGTAGGTGACGTGGTAGACGGCGATTTGGGGCGGCAGGTATTCGCGTTTCAGGGTATTGGCAACAACGAGATTGCTCAGGAACCGCCGCAGATGCTCGGCAGTTGCCTTAACTCTACGGGAGTCCATGATCTCTTGTCCTTTCTGTAAATGTGCGTCGTTAATGCGAGATTATGAACTAAAGATCAATTTCTGTCGACCGCGTGAATATTTTGTCATCTTGAGCGTAGTGAGTTTGACGAACGAAGTCGAAAGATCTGGCTCGTGCTTTAAAACCAGATCCTTCGACTCCGTAGAACTCCGCTCAGGATGACAGCGTTCTATAAAAAATCCGCGTCTCGTGAGCGTTGAGACGCGGGTTAGTGCGGACTTCGTATGATCAGCCCCATTCGATAGTAGCAGGCGGCTTGTCGGACAGGCGGTAGACCACCGCACCGACAGCCCTCACCTCGTTGGTTATGCGCCGCGCGACATGGCGCAGGAAGTCATTGGGCAGCTCGGCAGCCGTGGCCGTGAAACCGTTCACGCTCCACACGGCCCAAAGGGCTACGACCACGCCGCTATTCGCATCATCGCCCTTGGTGCAGGTCGTGATTGATTGCGTGACTACGGCTCCGGCTTGCCAGACCGTGTCATACAGTTTCCACTTGCGCAGCTCCTCGATCCAGATGCAATCAACGGCTCGCGCCATGGCCAGCTTGTCGGCCGTGACTTCGCCTTCGACGCGGACCACCAGGCCGGGGCCAGGGAAAGGATGGCGCACGAGCAGCTCCTCGGGCACTCCGATGGAACGGCCGATATTGCGGCCACTGTCTTTGACGCAGTCATCCAAAGGCAGCAATTCCGGCAGGTTGAAACCGAGGTTGGTGTTGTGATGCAACTTGATCTGGGCCTTGCGCGCGCCGGCGTCATAGCCTCCGCCGCTTTCCGAGATGTCCGTGTAGAGCGTGCCCTGGGCAATGAAGGATGCAGTGAACTGTTCGGCCTCATGCTCCAGGATGGTTTTGTACACGCCGCGCATGGCACTGCGCTTGGCCTTCATCGTCAGATGACCGGCGAGCACTGCCAAGAACTGTTCCGTGGCGTCAACGACCTTGAGCTCGAGCCAATCCTGGTCTCCGAAGTATTTGAGCACGAAGGCTTCATCGTCCGGACGATCGATCCCCCGGATGTATATGGCGCGGACACGACCGGGCTCGCCTTGCAAGGCTTCCTTGAGCAGGTACGCCACGGTCGAGGAATCAGAACCGCCGGAAAGGGCCAGGAGCACGCGCCGATCGCCAATCTGTTCATGCAGATGTTGGATCTTGCGCTGGGCAACATTGGAGGCCGGAAAACAATCCTTGGCACCGCAGATCTTGAAGCAGAAATTCTCCAGCATGCGCAGGCCATGTGTGGTATGAGTGACCTCTGGATGGAACTGCACGCCCCACAAGTTGTGGTAACGGGCCGCAGCCACCGGAGCGTTGTCAGTCGTAGCGAGAACATGCAGGCCATCGTGTAGCTCCACGCGATCCCCGTGGCTTTCCAAAACGCTGGTGAACTCGCCACAGCCCGCAAAGAGCGCTGACGATTTGACCAGCGTGGCATCATGCACGCCAAACTCACGGTGTTTGGATGCAGTGACCTTGAAACCCGCGTAATTGGCCCACATCTGGAAACCCAGACAGATGCCCAAAACCGGTTTTTCGAGCTCGAAGATCTTTCCGTCGAAAGGCGGGGGCTCGGCATGTACAGAGGCCGGCCCGCCGGAGAGGATGATCCCCACGGGCGAGAGTTTGCTTACGTCGTCGGCCGTGACAGTACACGGATCAGCGACCAGGCAGAACACGCCCAACCGCTCTAGGGATTGTTTGATGAGATGGTCGAACTGGCTGCCCATGGCGAACAGGAGAAATACTTCCTGCGTCTGGCGCACGCGCATCTCTTCCCTGATCTCATCCAAGGCAGATTCAGTTGCTTTTTTGAATGTACTCAGCACGGTTTCCTCCTATGTCCAAATGCAAAAACCTAGCGACACCTTATATCAAAGCCTGTAAAAATGCCATATTTGACTGGATTTACGGCTACCTTTAGACTGGCGACAGTTCCGTATCACAACAACAGAAAGGAGGGCATCATGCCCAAGCTTCCGCACTGCGTAGCTACCGAACCTATCCCTGGCCTCGAACTCGTCCGCCGCGGCAAGGTGCGCGACACCTATGCCCTGCCCGGCCACCCAGACAAGATGCTGGTAGTCGCCATGGACCGTCTGAGCATCTTCGACTTCGTGCTTCCGGCATTTGTCCGGCAAAAGGGAGAGATCCTCACTGCCATGAACATCTACTGGCGCAAGATGCTGGGAGACCAATTCGCCCACGACCTCGTGGCCTACGGCGAAAAAGTCGACGAGTATCTTCCTCCCGAACTGCGCGGTAAGGGACTTCGAAAGCAAGCTTCCGTAGTCCGCAGACTTAAGATGTGCAGCTGCGAGGCGATCGTTCGGGGTTATCTGACCGGCAGCGGCCTCAAAGCGTACAACAAGACACGCTCTGTCTGCGGCCAGCGTCTACCTTCAGGGCTCATGGATGGCGACCGACTCCCCTTCCCCATCTTCGCGCCTTCGACCAAGGCCAAGGAAGGCCATGACGAGCACATCGTGGCTGACAGCGTGGCCGAGATGTACAGCGCGCAACTCGAACGGAATTCGCTTCAGCTTTTCTGGGTGGCGCAGATGTTTGCCCAGTGCAAGAAGATCATCCTGGCTGACACGAAATTCGAATGGGGACTGGATCCGCAGACATACAAGCTCGTCCTGGCGGATGAAGTGCTGACGCCGGATTCTTCCCGCTTCTGGGATTTGGCAGCCTGGGAGAAGATGCAGAAGAGCTCAATGCGCTCGAGTCCTCCATCGTACGACAAGCAATTTGTACGCGAGTGGGGCAAGACGCTCGGCATCGACAAGCGTGATCCATGCAAACCGGAAGACGTCGAGTACGTCCATGGTCTCGCAGTCCCTGACGACGTCATCCAGCGCACGACGCAGATCTATCGCTATATCTTCTGGCGACTGACCGGCATGAAACTGGAGCGGTTCCAGTGCCGTGTGATGGATCTGACTGTGGAACTACCTCTGGTTAAGATCCACGTGGTGGCTGGAAGTGAATCTGATTACCCCCAAATGGAAGCTGGGCTAAGAACCCTGGCTGCTATGCGTGACAACGGCGAAATCGAATGCCATCGTGACACCATCAGCTGCCATCGCAATCCGGATGAGTTGGCCTACTACGCGCACAGCCTTCCCGATGACGTGGTCGTGGTCGCGGGCGCAGGCATGGCCGCGGCTTTGCCCGGAGTTCTCAAGGCCCTGCTCGTCAAGGAAGGCAAATCGCAGATCCCGGTGATCGGCGTGGCCTTCGCAGGCGAAACCGAGGAAGACAATCAGGCCGCGCGTTTGAGCATCGAACGCCTGCCCGGCCAACCCGTCCTCCTCGCGCCTGATGGCAAAGCCTACTTTGGCCCGCTCGGGTTCGAGAACGCTTGCCTCGCAGCTCTCTTTCACGAGTTCCTGCCCGCTCCTCCACCCAAGAACAAGCCTGCCCTTTTCGACCTGCCTATCCCGTGAGTCCGGTGACCTGAACCGGGCTCTTTTTATTATCCTGAGCGCAGGCGAAGGATCTGGCATACCTATCCGGGTTGGCTTTACTTGGTAAATGAATTTTCAATAAAAAATAGGTCATAGCGGAGTCATTGTCTGACACTACACCACGACCTTCAAGAAACGGCGCGTTTCACACATTGATGATAACTGTGTGATCAGCAGTACCCTGTTCCCATCTGGGGTTGAACTCGGGATCGCTGAACGTACTGAGGAAGAGAGACGATGACGGGTAATCATTACCCTTGAAGATGGCCCATTCCGTTACGACCGTGAGACAGTCTACACAACCGAAACCGGTATCGTTCGCTATCTCATAGGCCTGTTCTGGGTTTACGGGCCAAGCTGCTTTCAGCTTATCAGCTGTTCTTTGTGCTTGCATGCCGTTGCACCCCGTTACCAGCTTCATGACAACCTTACCTTCGGACATGACACTCACTATGCCTTGCGTCCCCATCGTGCACCTCCGCTAATGAACGGCCTCCATCTGACCGCATGAGAACATAGCCCTAAACTACATTTATGTCAAGGATCTTGACTAAAAAATGCTAGCCCAAATGTCCTCAAGCCAAAGAGGGGTGCTGTTTCTTTACTTGGCAAATGAACCAGGGGTAAGATAATAGTATCTTCTAATCTGGCAGTCATCCATATGACCAATCCATACATTTATACATTAGAAAAAAGCATTAATGTTTCTAAAAAAACTGAACTCTTTTTAGAAAAAAATCCTATTTTAAAAACAAAAATTAACCAATTGGGCTGGGCTTACTTCAATATAGGAAAAATTATCCCTCAAACAACAGAGAACTTGCTATCTGGTCATTTCTTTCCTTTTGTAGAATCATGGGACGAACTTCAAATATCTTTTAATCTCGCGGCTTTTGGCTTATATAAACAGGCTTTTGCTGCATTGCGCAGCGGACTTGAACTAGGGCTGATGTCTGTCTACTATAATATAAATGACGAGGGGCATAAGACAGTCCAAGATTGGTTTAAATCAAAAAGAACGTTGGAAGCTAATACTCCTCGAAGGAGAGAAATTTGGTCTTTACTAAATACCAATAATAATATTAAAAATTTTGATAAAAAATTTAACCTACACAGCCGCTTAGATGATCTAAATTTTTTACATAATTACGTTCATACTAAAGGGTACAATTACTCAAATCGTTTAGGATTGTTAAAGTCTAACTCTCAAACATTTGAGGAGAAAATGTTTGTTAAATGGCTCTATACATACGAAGAAATATTTATTATTGTTGCAACTTTACATCTTATAAAGTACCCCATCGGTATCATCGAATTTGAATGGGGTAATAAATGCGGGATAGATAATCCTTTTCCTGTGTTAGAAAAAGATCAAATAAGGAGACTTCAAGATTTTTTACCTAATGATTATATAGTGGAGATCAGAAAGATCGCAAGTGAAGACAAGCCTACGCAGGGACTTTTTAAATACATTCAAGGTCTTCCCGACATGACAGAAATTGACCTAGAGGAACAAGCGCTCAAACTAGATAAACTATGGATTGAACTCCACCCAGAGGGATTCATCGGTTGGAAAAAGCAAGAATTAAAGATGATAAAACATTTTAATTATAGTGATGAAGACAAAAATAAAATCCTCAATAGAATGAGGGCTCTAAAAAAATGGGCTATAGAAAATAATGTGCTATCTAAAAATAAAAGATCCTGATTAAAGTTGTTTGGCTCTAACATTCTCTCGTCCCTGTAAAGCACAACCCCAAACCATTACTATAAACGAATAAGTTACAAAAAAATGTTTTACAGGATAACTTGCTTCCGATAAGATCTCCTCCATGAATAACTACTACAACAATAAAAAGAATACCCCGATTTATTGGTACAATAAATCTTCAGACCTTAGAGCATCGGCTGGCGCAATTTGGATAGCTATGAAAATAGAGGGTGCAGGGAATACTGCATATAAATTAGG
>JAJZQU010000010.1 GCA_021806685.1 bacterium
TGGGCTGATAACAACATCCGGTATGCCAAAAGTCTTTGCACGGTGTTTAGACCAAAATTTTCTCCAAGCTTGCCGTAGCGAGTTATATGTCTCGCGATACATGATCTGGCCAGAAGGCTCAAACATCTGCACATCATGCAGCACATGCAGCCAACGGACGCCCGAGGCTTTGAGCATGGCTGGCGTGCCCCAACCGCAACCAGTGAGATTGTGCGTGAGCAAGACATCCGGCTTCCAGGCGCGGATCTGGTCAACAGCTTTAAGGTTAGGCGCTAAATCTTCCATGTGGAAAAGCAAACGCAACGGAGCAATTGATTTTGAGAGTTTGGAAAATGGGACGCTGGTGCGCGGCAAAAAAGATTCAACAATATCGCGGCCTTCGTTTGTAGGAAAAGGTGCCGGCACCCAAACTTTTACCTCGTGTCCATGGCGCGTCAGCCAATCAGCTTGCATCTCGGCAATCCGGCCTGCGCCGCCGCGGGACAAGGGCGGAAAAGCATTAGTTAAAATAGCTATGCGCATATCTGACTATAGTATTTAAGCAAAGTTTGCGCGTGGTTATCCCAGTTGTAGCGCAAAGCCTTGTCCCGCGCCGCCAAAGCAAAGCTGTGGCGGGTTGCTGGATCTTCCAGCAAGCGGCGCAGGCCGTCTGCCAGCGCGTCAGGATTATTCATTGGGACGATTAAGCCGGCATCTTTGGCCACAGCCCTGACACCAGGCAAATCGCTGGCAACAACTGGCACGCCGCAAGCCATGGCTTCCAGCATGGCCAAACCAAACGCCTCAGCCCCACTTGTACTTGGAAAAGCAAAAACATCCATGCTTTGCAAAGCCTCAACCAGTTTCCCCTGCTCTAAACGTCCGACAAAATGGGCACGCTCATTCAAGCCAAGCTCTTTTGCCAGTTTCTCGTAGTCATTCCGACGGTCGCCATCGCCTACCAGCTTGACATGGACATTTGATGGAAGCTTGGCAACAGCTCGCAGTAAGACATCAACGCCTTTGAATGGATGGGCGCGATCCATAACACCGACCATGCCAACGACCAGCTCCGCAGATTCCTCACCTACGTTCGGAATGACGGAAGGGCGAAAGACGTTGGTGTCTACGCCAAAAGGCAATTCGTGCAAACGCGAGCTGTTGACCCACGGTGAGAATGACGAATGCTTGGCATAATCCAAAGTCGAAACCAAAAGCAGATCAGCTTCATCCAAAACTCTTTTTTGGAAAAGTTTGCGATGGAGCTCAGCTGCCAGCCAACGCCAACCTTTGTCAGTCGCATCCATGTGCAAAGTTATTGCTAAGCGTTTGATTTTATTTTGTCGGCGCCAACGTGCAATCATCCCGGCCGTAAAATAAAAAGGATAATGCAAATGGACAACGTCAGCATCTTTAACAATCTCATCCAACCCTTTCAAATGCGCCACGTTGCCAATGCGAATGGCAGGCAGGCGAATAATACCTGGCTTCGCGGATTCCTCACCTACGTTCGGAATGACGGAGGGAGCGACTAAAACGGCGTCAACGCCAAGTTTGCGCAAATTCAAAACTTCTTGGTAAGCCACGGCTCCCATGCCCCCGCTTTCCGGTGGCGCAATGCAACAGACGTGGACGACTTTCATATTACCACCTGATAATCAACCGATAGCTGACGTAAAAAGCTTTCCAAAAAGGATTAGCCAATTTTTCCGCCCAACCGGCTTTCATATCCTGATATTCAATCTTCCATGTCATGCGTTGCAAAATCAACCAATCGGGCACGCGCCTGATGCGCCTAACCTGGTCACGCCCGCTCAAAATATATTTCCAAGTGCTGGGTTTTAAAAACCAAAGGCTGGCTTTCCATTTTTCCTTAAGCCATCCTCCCTTAACAGCAAAAGCCCAGATAGCAACATCCGTGGCGATGATAACCGGCAACATGGCAAGCACTGTCCAAAAAGAGTAATTCTTCAACACGACTGCCAGGCGGTTGCGTTCCATCCAATGCCATTTGGCAATCGAGCGTGAAAACTCGTAATAATGTTTGGCTATGCTTTTGGGTGCCAAAATATTGCGATGGCCTGAAAGCAGGATGCGCCATCCAATATCCAAGTCTTCGTGGTATGAGAAGAGCGTTTCATCCAGCAAGCCGATAGTTGCCAGAACTTTTGTCGGGAACAGAACGCCGGCTCCGGAAGCATAAGAAATATCTGTGACTTCTGTCGGTGCCTTATCAATCGGCTGATGGTCGCCCAAACAATAACCAAATCCCAAGAAGTGCAAAGCATTGCCGCGCGAGTTTATTTCGTTCGGGTTATCGCCCCGCAGCAAAAGCGACTGGACAGCTCCCACGCCTTTTTCAGTTTGTGCGACTTTAACTACTTCCGACAAAAAATCAGGCTCGACCGTCGTGTCAGGGTTAAGCAGGTAAACAAACTCCGCATTATGTTGCATGGCCCAGACAATAGCTATGTTGTTGCCGCCTGAAAAACCCAAATTAGCATGCGGCTCATAGACATGGACCTCGGGCAAGTCTGACTTGAATTGTTCACGCAAACGGTTGGTTGCCTCAAGCGTGCCATCGCCATCTTTATTAATAACAACATGCAAACGCCAGCAATCGCGCGGATAGCTGACTTTTGAAAGCGAAGCAAATAAGTTATCAAAAAAACGCGCATGGCCATACGAAACAACTATCACGTCTACTAAAGGCAAGTCCATATCATTGTTGTCATTCCGAGGGAGTATGACGAGTCGAGGAATCTTGGTTAACTAAGATTTCTCCACTCCATCGCTCCTGCTCCTCCGGTCGAAATGACAGATCCTTCAGAGCGCCATTTTGTACCAATTTGGTTAACAAGCGTTCTGTTTTTTCGTGGCTCACGAAGAGTTTGAAAATCAAGAAGAATTGGATGGCTACGGCCGCATATAAAATCAAATCAACGCCGCGGCCAACGCCAAAAATGGCTGCCAAGTACTCAGTCAGCTTGGGCAAGAGCGAGATAACTCCGCCACCGACACATAATACCGACCAACCCAGGGCTTCAATCAAAGTAATAACATCTTGCCGATACCTTTTCCAGGTTATCCACAAAGCCAAAACAAAGCCTAAAACAAGTAAAATTTGGATCAACATATGTGCCCCATCTTAGCCTCAAACAGGCTAAAAGTCCAACATTTTGGCTATTTTGTAAAAACCCCGATAAACAAGTGCCAAGCTATGCGAAAGGCGTCGCTAGTCCGGTTAGTGCCTGCTTTATTCAGGCTATCTTGCGTATAAATGATATGGGCCGGGATCTCCACCCAACGCAAACCACTGCGCGTCACGCAGCGCAGGATCTCGGAGGCATGTGCCTTGCCATCTTGATGAAAGTCAATGCGCCTTGCCGCTTCAGCAGTCATGGCGCGCAAACCGTTTTGGGGGTCTGTAACTTTTTTAGGGATTCCCAGTGCCAAAATATTAAACCAACGTCCGGCTTTTAGGACACATCGGCGCAAGAGCGGCATGCCGGTTGCTTCAACACCCAAAAAACGTGAGCCCAATACAACATCAGCCTGTCCTTCCAAAATCGGCTTAATCAGGTTTGGCAAATCCTTTGGGTCATGTTGGCCGTCAGCATCCACGTGGACTATGACATCTGCCCCAAGTTTTAAAGCTGCCAACGTCCCTGTGCGCAGGGATGCTCCCTGTCCTCGGTTTATGGCGTGGCGCAAGACATGGACCCTTTCCATGCGGGCAACTTCGGCCGTCCTGTCGCTCGAACCGTCATCCACCACAACAATCTCATCAAAGTATGCTAAATAAGCGCGCAAGACATTAACAATGCGCGTTTCTTCCTTAAAAGCCGGTACGACTCCAATAACCTTCATGTGTCGCATGTTAGGCAAAAAAACAGGAGATGTCTAGACCTGCGATCCGGGAACTGGCGGGATTTTGGCTGTGGGTGCGGCAGGCGCACGGACACTGGCATTAAAAGCCGCTATCAACAGGTTTTTATGGGCCATGGTGTAATCAATAATGCGCTTCAAGCCTTCGTCCAACCTGACCAATGGCATCCAACCCAGTTTTTCCTTGGCCTTGGTAAGGTCAGGCAATCCAAGCGGCGTCACAAACATCAAAGTCGGTTGGAACACTATGCGACTGGTTGAGCCTGTCATTTCCAAAATATTTTGTACAACATCCAAGATTGGCAAATCCAAATCACTGCCCAAATTGACCGGGCCAATCTCCCCTTCCCAACCCATGAGTTTGACTATGCCATCAACGATGTCAGTCACATAACAAAGCGAGCTGCTAAAAGTCTCGTCCCCGAAAATCTCGATATCCTTGTTGTCCAAGGCATTCAAGATAAAATCCGGGATCATCTCACCGGAGAAAAGACGCTCGCGCGGGCCATAAGTGCGGAAAATGCGGGCGATTTTGACATCCAAACCGTGAACCGCCTGGTAAGTGCTGCAAAAAGTTTCAGCATAACGCTTGCCCTCGTCATAACAGGCACGGGGCGAAAGGGCGTCCACGCAACCCGGTTCGCTTTCTTTTATCAGATGGTTATCCTGGGGGCGCGGGCCGTAAACCGTTGAAGTTGAAGCGAACAAAAACTTGGCACGATAACGCAAAGCCAGATCAAGCATATTCTTCATGCCCAAACTATTGGCATACAAAGTCTGCATGCGTGTCTGCTCAAACGCCTTGGGGTTCATGGGGCAAGCTAGATGGTAGATTTCTTGGATGCCCTGGAACTTAATCTTAAAGCGCTCCAATTCAGGATACTGTTCCAAATCAAAGTTTGCACTGATGTCTTGGCGGATGAACTCAAAATCCGGGTTCTTGAGCAAGAACTCGATGTTATTAAGCGACGAGGAAATTAAGTTATCTACGCAAATGACCCTTGCCCCGTCGGCCAGCAGCCTTTCGCAAAGGTGCGACCCGATAAAACCGGCTCCGCCGGATACCAGGATGTTCTTCTTATCGTAAATTGGAGGCATATAATCAAAAAGTTATTTGGTTCTTGTGAGAGTTGGCATAATCCACCATTTCTTTTAAGCCATCATCCAGCCTGACGAGTGGCACCCAGCCCAGCAGATCCTTGGCGCGCGAAATATCCGGCAAGCCTGCTTCGAAGTACTGGGCGGCCTGCGCATCAAACCGCACGCGCGAACTTGAGCCAGTGATGTGCAAAATCTTCTGGGCCACGCTGACCAAACGCACTTCGTGGTCAGAACCCAAGTTGACCAAAGTGATTTCCAAGGGCGAAGACATGAGTTTTTTAAGTCCATCCACAATGTCTTTGACCCCACAGAGGGTGACCATTGTCTCTTCATTGCCCGCAATGACAATATCCTTGTTGTCTAAAGCGTTCAAGACTATGTCTGGTATCAAATTACCGTCAAAAATCTTCATGCGCGGGCCATAAGTGCGGAAGATACGGGCGATTTTGACGTCCAAACCGTAAACATCGGCATAAGTCTGCAAGATAGCTTCGGAAAAACGCTTGCCCTCGTCATAAGCGCCGCGCGTGGTCAAATGGTTCAAATGGCATTCATCGGTTTCCTTGACGCTGCGCCCTTTTTCCAGCCGATTGCCATAAAGCATACTGGACGAGGCATAAAGGACCTTTGAACGATTGGCCACGGCCAAGTCCAATATATTTTTTACGCCAACCGAATTGGTCAAGACAGTAGCTATCTTATAATCATCAAAATGGTGTTTGGAAATCGGGCAGGCCAGATGGTAAATCTCTTGTATGCCCTGGTAAGGGATCTTAAACCTTTCGAGTTCCTTGTACCTGCCAAGTTCCAATGGTTGCGTGATGTCGTGGTTAATGAATTCAAAGTGCGGTTCGCGCAGCAAATGGTCGATATTGGCGACCGAACTGGTGATAAAGTTATCCAAACAAATAACATTTGCCTCTTTAACCAGGCGGTCGCACAAATGAGAGCCAATGAAACCGGCTCCACCGGTCACCAAAACGTTTTTTCTTTCGAAATGTTGTTTCTCCCCCATATTAGTTGGCATTATACCTAACGCGGCGTTGACCTTACAAATTTCTGCAGGTGGCGATGCGGCTGCTCATGAAAGGTGTAAAGGCGATGCGCTATAAAAGTGTAGAAAGGAATGAGCAAATTAACCATCACGACCACATAAAGATCATAAAAATGCAGTATATAGTGGCCGACCCAGAAAAGGACGGTGCAGATAGCACTGGCCGTAATTGCCACGACTGAATAACGCCAAGCAGAACCCTTGGCCGAAGACTGGTCACCAAATGTCCAAAGCCGGTTTAAGGAATAGTTATAAGCCAAGGAATAAACCAGTGCCAGGATATACGAGACTGTATGCGGGACATAGGTAAATAACCAGCGCGAAAAAATAAAATATAAGGCCGTCTGCAAAAGAAAGGTTGAGGCACCGACTACCACGAACCTTGCCAACTTATAAACTTCTTTTTGGAACTTAGCGTGGCCAGAAGTCATAAAATTTTCCTGGCATGTTAGGTTTTTCCAAACCCAACGGGGCTTGGCGCCATTCGGCAACGGTAATTGGATCAGTAGTCACGTCAAGCATGCCTTTGCGCTCAATCAGATAAGTTGGTTTGCCGCTTTGGACCAAACGGATGACTTCGCGCCCATCGGCAGTCTGCCCCTCAACCATATTTAAGTTGGATGGCCTGGTGGTGGTTACCGAAACATCTTCGCCTATGCCCTGGCTATATAAGACTCTCAACGAAGAGTATGGCATAGACCTGCTCAACAATGTCATGGCTTGGATAGGACGCTCTATGCCAACAGCCATTGAACCGTATGACTTTTCATCCAAAGTCGTCACAAAAGACTTGCCCAGGTTGGTGGTTGATTCAAAGCGCCAGGCCCGCGCCCCAGTCGCTTCTGTCAAAAGCACTGTTTCTTTGGCTTGGGCTTTCAGATCCTGCGCAGCCAGTAACAATCCCCCTTGGATTTTGTCTTGGGCGTTTTGGCTCACTTGCCCCATGGACAATAAAACCCCATCCCATCGATAAAGTCGCCAGGCGCCTGACTCATCGCCCTGCGAAGTGACTAAAATATTTGGCCGCCTGTCATCCCCCCACCTGACAAAAATCGCATGCAATCCCCGTTTATCAGCCGCATTGCCCGCAATAAAAGAAAACAAGACCTTGCCTTGCTGGCTGGTTATCCAAACCGAGGGCAAAGCCCCTGGATTAGAAGCCCATAAATTCCAAGGCCCGTATTTTTCATCAGGGGCCGGCGCCACTGCTGAGGCAACATCCAAAACGCCTTGGCCCATGCCTTGCTGGTCAATGCCTTTGGCAAAAGGTTGGACAGTTGCCAAAAGACGCTGGGCTAATTGTTCGCCTGTCCAGCCGGGGTGTTGGGCTTTTAACATGGCTGCCGAACCGCTAACCAAAGGCGCTGCCATGGAAGTACCGCTCCAAACGCCATAACCAGAAACATCCTTGCGATTGCCATTGGCTTCATAGGTTGGACGTGCGGCTAAAACATCTGCGCCCGGAGCGGCCAAGCTCACACAGCTGCCATAATTACTGGATGGATTACGCGACCCATCTTCTTGGGTAGCTGATACGACCAACATACCTTGCCCGGCCGCACCCGTATGGCACGACGGATAAAGAGGCTGTAAGTCCAAATTATTACCTTCACCGTTGCCGTTGCCGGCTGCCACTACCACTAAGACGCCCTTGGCCGTTGCTTCTTTGATGGCCTGGGAAACATCAGGGTCTTCCGAATCCCCTTCTAAACTTAAATTAATGACATCTGCCCGATGGTTAACTGCATAATTGATAGCCTTAGCCAAACGATCGGTGCCTCCCGAACCATCCGATCCCAAGATGACCAGCGGCATAATCTTGGCCTTCCAAGCCACACCAGCCATGCCAATGTCATTATTGCCCCGTCCGGCTATGAGCGAAGCAATAGCAGTTCCGTGCTCCCAAGCCCCGTTATCAATCATGACTCCATTCTCAACTGGCCTTATATCCGGTGAATTGGTCACATAATTCCAACCATGGATATCATCCACTAAACCATCATTATCATCATCTTGACCGTTGGCAATCTCATCTGGATTTGTCCATAAGGCTCCCTGCAAATCAGGGTGAGAAAAATCTGCTCCAGCATCTACTATCGCTACCACCACATCGTGCGTCGAAGTGGCTGACAACCTAGCCCAAGCCTCGGGTGCCTTAATATAATCCATGTACCATTGATGGTTATAAAAAGTGTCGTTGGGCACCAAGCGAGCCGCATCGGCCGCCAAAGTTGCTGACGGCGCAAAAAATAAGGTTGCCAGAACGAATGGGCAAAGCCTGGCAAAAAAGCTTTTTGACATGCCAATATGTTAACCCAATTGCCACCTCCCGTCGATAATCCTGCTAGATGCCGATCCGCCTCAAAACAATCCTGATGGTCTTAAGCAAAATGGACAAATCCAGCATGAATGAGCGGTGCTTGATGTAATACAGGTCGTATTGCAATTTCTTGATATTATCGGCAAAAGACGAGGCATAGCGGAAGTTGACCTGGGCCCAACCCGTGACTCCTGGCCTGGTCAGATGGCGCAAGGCATAAAATGGCATCTGGCGCGTCAACTCTTCCACAAATTCCGGCCGTTCAGGCCGCGGACCAATGACCGACATGTCACCGCGCAAGATATTCCAAATTTGCGGCAACTCATCAAGGCTGGTGGCGCGCAAAATCTTGCCGATGCGCGTAACGCGCGGATCATTCTTCTGGTCAGAGGCCAATTTCGGCCGGCCGTCAGCTTCTGCATCTTGGCGCATGGAACGGAACTTGTAGAGCGTAAACGTTCTTCCTTTTAAGCCAACTCTCTTTTGCCTGATGAGGATTGGGCCGGGTGAACTTATTTTGACGAGCAGGGCAAGGAATGGAAAAAGGACCAAGGTCACCAAACCAATCGGGATGGCTGACAATAAATCAAAAAAACGCTTAACGCTTTCGTAAGCCACTTTCTCACCTTCCCTGATGTGCGACAAGAACCAGCTTTGCGAAATATGTTCCAATGGGATCCTGCCTGTTGCCATCTCTTCGAAAGTGGCGCGGTCAACCAAGGTAACTGCGGAAAAGATTGTTTCGTATAAAGCATCTTGCAGGCCGATGACCTCTTCCGGCTTATGGCCGATGACAATCGTATCAATCAAATTTTTGTTGACCAGCTCTTTAATGGCATCGGGTGAGGCATACCAAACAACAGAACCATCATCAAAACGCGTGCCAGCCGCCGTTTGGATAACTGCCTTAAGCTCAAAACCCGGCGCAGTCTCACGTATCAAATTGTCCACGCCAATAGCATCCTCGGGCGTACCGACAAACAAAACCCTTGTCCTGAAAAGGCCTTTGGCAATCAATCGGTTAAAGCCTAAACGCCAGACATAATCCAAGACCAAGACAATGGCTACGAACAGGAAGAGGTTGGTGCGCGGCGTAATGCCAAAGATTGGCAACAAATAAAAGAATCCCAGCGAAAGCAATAAGTTGGCAACCGTGCCTTCAAAATAAGTTCGGAAGAATTTTAGAGTGTCCCTGGAAAGGCGCAGGTCATAAAGCCCGGCCACGTAAAACCCCACCAGCCAAAGCAAAGAAAGGATCAGGAATGGGAAAGCGTGCTGGTCATAATTTTCAGCCGTAACCTGGCCGTAACGCAGCAAGAGCATGATGGGTACTGATAATTGGAAAACCACAAAATCACCCATCAAAAGAAGGATTTGTTTTACCCTGATGCGGAAGTTAAACATGTTTTTTGAGTCGGAGTCTGATGCGCCACATGGCCCCAATCGCTCTTAGACCATCACCAAACATCCTAATCTGGCTTTGGCGCATAGCATAGCGAAATTCTATCCATGGGACTGGCACCTCAACTACCTTAAGGCCATCTTGCGCTATCCTAGCCAAAAATTCAATATCCAGGAACCACCCCGTTTCTTGGCAACTAGCCAGGATGTTTTTGGCACGGCTGTTCATGACTTTTAGCCCGCATTGGGCATCTTTCACCTTCAAGCCCAGGATAAGCCTGGACATTAAATTGAAAAATTGCGAAGACAATGTGCGTAGCCAACTTCGGTTTGTTGTCCTGGTGTTGGCCAACCGCGACCCAATCATAACATCAGCCTGGCCATCCAATATCTTTTTGACTATAGGGGCAATCATGTCCGGGTCAGCTGATAAGTCAGCATCAATAAATCCAAAGAAGTCTGACTGTGAATTTTGGGCAGCAAATCGGATTGCAGCCCCCTTACCCGCCTCCTTACGTTCGAGAGCTACAACCCTATCGCCATATTCAAGAACTTTTTTGAACGTATCATCAGTCGAACCGTTGACCACCACAGTAATTTGCCAATCAATACCCAAATCACCCAGCGACTTAACCAGCCGCCGCAAGGCGTCTTGGATTGTCATCCCTTCATTGCGGGCTGGCACGCAGAGATCGAACAACATATCAGCTTGTATCGGATTTAGGCATTTTACTAGACAAACAAGATAGTGTAACCTCGTGGCATATGAAAGTTTCCATTGTTATCCCTGTTTATAACGAGAAAAACACGCTAATGACCGTTTTAAAGGCGGTTCAGGACGCCCCGCTTTTGCCTGGCCTGGAAAAGGAAATCGTCATGGTTGATGACTTTTCCAAGGATGGCACCCGGGATCTGCTCCATGGCCTTGAAGGGCAAGGATACAACATAACTTATCATGAGCAAAACAAAGGCAAAGGCGCTGCGCTCCGGACCGGCTTTGCCCAAGCCACTGGTGAAATAATTATCATACAAGACGCTGACCTGGAATACGATCCCAAAGAATACCCAAAGTTATTGGCGCCAATTGTCGAAGGCAGGGCTGACGTGGTTTATGGCTCGCGCTTTTTGGATAATGACCCGCATCGCGTCCTGTTCTTTTGGCACACCATGGCCAACAAATTCTTGACGCGGCTTTCCAACATGTTTTCCGACCTTAAGCTGACTGACATGGAAACCTGCTACAAAGTTTTCAAGAAAGACGTCTTGAATGGGATGATCCTCTTGGACAACCGTTTTGGTTTTGAACCGGAGTTCACTGCCAAATTGAGCAACTTGGCCAAGACTAAAGGCATAAAGATTTTCGAAACGGCCATTTCTTACCATCCGCGTTCATACCAGGAAGGCAAAAAGATCGGCGCCAAGGATGCCTTACGTGCCATATGGTGTATTTGGAAATATAACCGATCATCCCAAGCTACCAGTCTAAAGGTAGCTTTCATCATTGGAGCAATCCTCTGCGTAGTAATTCTAGTTGCCCTCATTAAGGCATTGGTATGACCCAGGTCAGCTATACGCGCGGCGCCGGACGGTTCGAAAACTATTTGTCCGACCTGCGTTCCAAAGCTGCGAATCAACACATCTTAAACCAGCACCGTTCAGGCAGGGTTTTGGATATTGGCTGCGGCGCTTATCCGAATTTTTTGTGCCATACTGAATTTAAGGAAAAATTCGGCTTGGATAGATTGCCAACCGACCAAATAAATGTCCAAGGCATACAATTGTCTAACTTTGATTTGGAAACGCAAACCAATTTGCCTTTCCCGGATGATTTTTTTGACACTGTTACCATGCTAGCAGTCTTTGAACATATTGAGCCTGCCAAGTTGCCTGCAGTCCTGAAAGAGATTTTCCGCGTCTTAAAACCAGGCGGCCAGTTCATCCTGACAACGCCAACCATCTGGACCAATGCTTTGCTTAAGTACCTGGCCATGGCCGGCTTGGTCAGTAAGGAGGAAATCGAGGAGCATAAAGATGCTTATACGCCGAAAAGGATCAGCTCGGCCCTTAACCAAGCGGGTTTTGATAAGGATAAGCTTAAAACAAAATATTTTGAGCTGGGCATGAATATCTTGGCCTCGGCTTTTAAGAACTATGCGTAGATATTTCTTGCTCATGGCCCTGCTTTGGGCGCTTTTAGTTACCATCTTCGACTTTTCGTATCTTGGCTTATACCAATATCAAGGTGATACGGAGAGTTACACCAACATGATTGAGTATTTTGCCACCGGCCATAAGCCGGCTGACCAGGAGATGCTGGCTAGAACAAACGTGCGCTTCCTAAAACCTGTTTACGGAATCATGGGCGCAGCCCTCCATCCGATATTTGAACCCAAACTGGCGCTTTGGTTAATGAACATTGTTTTTTATTTTGGATGCATTGCCCTGCTCTTCATTATCCTTGATAAGTATCTCAAGCTGGGATCAAAATATGCTTGCCTGGGCGCTATCTGGTTTGCCAGCGGATATCCTCTCTTGAAATATGGCTTTGGGTTACTGACTGATATCGGGGGTTACTTCTTTGCGCTTTTAGGCATTTGGTTTTACCTTTCGACTCTTGAAAAAGAAAAGAACTACAAATATCTACTTTTGGGCGTAATCAGTGGGGTCGGCTTGGCCTGCAAAGAAACCGGCGGACTATCCATTATTTTTATTTTCCTACACACACTCCTTTCCATCAAACAAATCGGCTTCAAGCAGGCAATCAAACGCTGGGTATTAGTTGGCTTGCCTTTTGCCTTGATTGCAGCCGGCACCCAATTTTTAGGCTACAAATTATCAGGACTTTCTTATGCTGATTGGATAAAATTGAGTGAATCGCTTTTTGGCGCTCACTTCAGGACAATAAAATATTTCATTGGCACCCAAGGTGCGGCTTTTAATGCCTTATGGCTCTTTGTCTTAGCCGCCTTAATCAATTATAAAGAAATCATAAAAAATAAAATCCTGATCAGTTTGGTTGTCATGACTTTGCCCATATTGGCCTGGCCGATTTTCATCACTAGGATCCTCTACTTCCAGTTCTTGTATGTCATTCCCCTGGCTTTAATGGGATTGAGAGATGTCATGGCCTATCCAAAACTAAAACTCCCAAGCTGGTCGTTCTGGCCGCTGGCTGCTCTGCCGGTCTTAACCAGCTTATTGCTTTTCTTTTCCTTTGGGCAAGGCACCGCCTTCCATTGATCACTGGATCCACTGGCCGCCGGGCAAAGCCAGGTAACGCTGGCGTTCTTGGTCAGCGAACCAAAGCCTGATGATCCTTTCTTCAAAAAAATTGGAGCTTAGTTCGTATCCGTTTGGCTCAAAACGGTAATCGTATTTTTCCAACGGCATCTTGCCTGTTGTCTTTTCCTGACAAAGGTAATCAAGATGCAAAGGCTTGGGGTTTTGTGGCAGGTCAACGCCCAACAAATAAGCATGGAGATTGTAGACCGTGCCCAGGCAGACATCCACGTAATCTCGGAAAGAAGTTTTATCTTGGAGCACGCCTAAAAGCCTATTTCCTTCGTACAAAATCGTCTTATTTTCCGGCAGGCTTTGCATATAAGCAATAAGCTGCCGTTCTTCCGGACCAGAGGCAGCGAGCTGAGAGTATTTGACGTCATGGCTGGCTTGAAAGACAATCTCCAGCACCAACAACACAGCAATTAAGCCGACGAAATTTTTATAAGTTGCATCTTGATTCAACTTGATAGCTACAACCATGGTCAATCCGAGCAAGCAGACCATCAAAGGCAGGATGTACCTGGGTTCGCTATGGGGAGACATGGAAAAGAAAAGGAAGTGGACTAAGGCTACCGCTAGAATCGACCAGAACCAGTACGTCTTATAAAGTTTTAACCTCAGGGAACAGAACATGGCAACTAAAAAAGCCAGGATCAAAAAAGGTTGGTTAAAAAGCAGTATGCCTAAATAGTACCAAGCTGATGGCAGGATGGACGTGCCCAGTCCGTAACTCTCTGTGCCCATAAATGACCAAAGGCGGATATAAGGCGAGGGGTTCCAAAAGACAACCAAGCCGACGAGTATGGCTAAGCCTAAGATAAACCAACCAAAATGTTTTAGGTCAGCTTTGCGTTTCTCGCGCCACCAAGCAATCAAAACCGGCAACCACATAGCCTGGTATAAAAGCGATATATAGCTGATGCCAAAACTAAATATGGAAGCCAGTGCCATCCCAACCCAGTATCTTGTCTTCCCCTGCTCTTTTATTTTAACCAAGAAATACAGCTGGAAGATAAGTGCGGCCGTGATATAGACCCAATGCCTTAACCAACCCGAATACAGGAAATAATAAAAGTTAGTAGCCAAAACCAAAACTCCCAACCAAAGCCACCAGCGTTTGGTCTGGCCGGCAAATTGCTTTAAGAGCAGCCAAAGCCCGCACAATCCCAAAAATCCAACGAGTACAGACATCCACCTGGCCTTAAAAAGCGCTGGTCCCCAATTGATGACAAAAAGACGTTGATAGTCGCTGGCACTATGCACTGAACCCGCCAGAACGCCTGAGGCGTAATCTAGGACAACGGCCGGAAACACGACTACGGAAAATATCGGCCCGTAATAGACAGAAGAGTTATTGCGCAAGCCAAAAGGGCTTTTTTCCTTGGCCATGTGCAGCGCGCCTATCAAAGGCGACTGTTCATCACCAACATAAGCCTTGGTTAAAGGCACGTCCTGAGTGCCATAACTCACAACCCACCAATGGACAGCTGACCAACAGAGGTACAGAACAAAAACCATTAAGATGGTTTTCCAATATTGTTTGAGCCAATCAAGAACTCTTTTCACTGACATATTTAATGCGATAGATATTCAGACCCTGCATTTCGGTTATCTTTTCCAAGAAATTAAAATCATCCATTTTCCATCCCGGGTCAGCTTGCGTGTCCCAGATAACATAATCTACCCGATATTTTTGGAGTTGGCTGCCAAACGGCTTGGACAGGAAAGCTTTATAGTCTTGAATGACATTATTCAATTTCTCATCAGGAAAGCATGTAGCAGAACCGCATAGGTCGCGGTAATAAACACCTTCAAATAATTTGACGCCAATATTAGCCCGGTCTTGTTGGAACGATTCTTCCAAAGAGCTGGTGCTCGAACGAAATTGCAAATAATGGTAGACCATGTAAGACCACTCACGCCGTTCAAAAGGCGTTGTCAGGTAAGTCGCGCAATGCGGCGCATAATAAACATTGTCTTGCGTATAGATCGGAATCATTTCGGAAATCTTATCGTTAGACAAGACAACGCTGTCCGGCTGGGTGTTTTGTTTGAGCCAATCAAAGGCCAGGCCATAACGCTGGGCATAACGGAACTCCGGTAAAAATGCCTTATAAGCGCAGGCTTGCGTACCAATACCAAAAATAAAAATGATTATTATGGCCACCGCTACTAAATATCGCTTAAACAATAATGGCCATTTGAGGCGCTTGCCAATATCCCAAATCAAATAACTTAGGCCCATAAAAAGCGCTTGCATGCTGGTAAACCAATAATAATGGTGCTGTTGGATTTCTTTGCCCGTGATCACCTGTTGGTTTGAAGTAATGATAGCCGAGGCCAACATCAAAGTAACAAATAGCTCTGTTTCACCAAATGCTTTCTTGCTACGTAGCTGATATTTTTTATAAGCCAAATAAGCCGCAAATAAAAAGGTGATGATCCATACACCCTTATCAATCCTTAAACGGTGCGTATCAATAGCCAGATGATTACCCACTTCCTCGATTATGGCTAAATTTTTCACGGGGCTCAAAAGAGGTATCAGCTGCCAGAAAATAAAAGGTGCAGCCAAAATGGCAGCCAAACATAACCCAAAAGAAAAATTCCTTAAGTCCTTCCAACGTCTTTGCCGAATAAATACCAACACCAACAAACCGTTAATCACTGCCAAGAAAGTCCAGAAATAAAAGTAGAGATAAACATTCAGGGCCAGAACCAAACCGTTAATCAAACTCCAACGCAAACGACGGTCTATGTAAGCTTTCCAGGCAGTAAAAAGACCCAAGATAAAAAATGGGAATATGAAAAGCGGATCAAGCAGGCCGTCATAGCCGGTAAAATGGCTGGCCAGGTCATTCTGCCAAAACATTGTCTTAATAATTTCCAAAGGCTGCCTATAAGCAGCCATCCAATCAATACCAAATAAACCAAGGGATGCTGCCAGCAAAGCCATGGCCCTTGATCGGAATATCTTGAAAGCTAAGGCGTACAACAGAAGGAAGAAAGCAAAAGAACAGAAGAAGCGTAAAACAATAAATAGCGTTGGGATGTCGGCCCTGACAATACGGGCAAAAAAACCCAGAATAACTTCACTCCATTGCAAGACAGTGGCTGGGGCATTCTTATATTCAAAAAGATACGGGTTGGCGTGCAGCCAATAACCTTCTTTAACCTCATTAGCCTGAGCTGCATAAGCTTGTTCATCACCAACCAAAAAATTAATGCCATGATAATCCTTGCCTAACTCAGCCATTATGGCCAAATGTGGACCCATGTATATTAAACCGCAAACCAGGGCCAGTGATATGGCTAGCCAATGGTGTTTTGCGAGCTTCAATAAATTTCCCATAATCATGGCTGATAAACGTACAGTTTATAGGAAGAATCCCTGTCTGCCCAGAGAACCTTTGGCAAACGATAGACCCATGGTGGCATGGGATAATCCTTAACAAATTTCAAGCCAGCAAACCACTGCTCAGCTTGGTGTTGTCCAACAAAGCCATTGGTCAAAAGCAGATGCGTGACTCCCAGAGCCTTTAATGTTCCAGCCGATGGGTCATCAACAAAATTTTTGCATTCAGGCCCGGTGTTACGGAATAAATTAAAACAACCTTGGACAGGCACCCCAAAAACCAGTGGCGCTTGGCGAACTATGCCTGTGGACACCCCATTTTCAGTTGCCGGATAATACGTCTCAACCCAAATCGTACTATTAGTTGACAACCAATTAGCATGGTCGAGCGATGGCAGCCATAAAGCCGGGCTCATGACAGTCGGATATGGATTGTTTAAATAAGTCGCAATGATAGGCAGGTTGCTCATCACCACACCACTCAAGCCCCCGACTACTGCCAAGGCTGCCAAAACTTTTACTCCAGTTGTCAGTTTGCTCCGCATGGATAAAACAGCAACTGCGCCTAAAGGCAAAAAGATGGCAAAAGCCGGCAACCAAACCCTTAACATTTCACGCGGTCCCACTTCATACCAGATGATGAATGGTACTGAAAAACAAACAGCCGCACCGACCAAGAGCATGCGGTAAAAACGGTTCTTAAACGGAAAAGCCAACCAAGCGAACAAACCAAGAATAATAACAGTGCCAAACTCAACAAACATCCTAACATAAGCTGACCATGAAAATAAGTTTAGGGACGGGCCAAAAACCGCAAACTTAGCCGAATGGCGGAGCGCGAATGATGTATTTTGTATTTGACCAGCTGTTGCCTGAGCGTGCCAAAGCAATCCACGCATTGCATCAGTTATCAACCCACCCTGGACCACAACAATCAAGAGACCGACAGCGCAGGCCAAGATAATTTTGAGACGAAAATTTCTGGAGACAGGATCAATCAACAAAGCCAGGACAACAAAGGGTAAGAAAAAAACAAAAATCGTTTCGCTCGACAAGGCAACAGCAGCCAGCAAGATTGGTATCAACCACAAGATGCGCTTTACACTTGGCTTTAACTTAGCCTGATAAGCTGCCATGACTATCCAGATTAAACCAAGCGCGAAGATGGTTGATTTAGTGTAGGTATCCAAAAAAATCGGGTTCCACATGCTGCCGGTAAAAGTATTTATCTTGCTAAGAAAATCTTGGGATAAGAAACGGAAAGGACGCAAGATCCAACCGAGCGTACCACAGAAAAAAACTATGCCTAATCCGATTGCCCCTAATTTACGACTTAACCCACATGCCCTCAAGAATATCCAGACTGCGCCCATCAGGCAGGCTTGTAACACAGCCTGTAGCACGTCAGACGCAAAAGGCGCTGGCCAACCGGACCGCACTATAAAAGCCACAACAATGTCATAACCGTAATGGTAGGTCAGGGCTTGTGTGGGGTCGAAAATGAGCGGTGTTGGCCAAACGCCATTGGCAATGACTGTTGCAAACGGGAAGTGCCATTGTTCATCAAAAACGCCGCCAAAAAATGACAAGGCTAAAACAGCAAGTAAAACCCAAGGCCAATATTTTTTTATCAAAGGCCAATCATCATCTTCTGCCAGGCGCCCAAAGAAACGCCCATAAAAATAAAGTGATACCAGGCTGATAAATGCCCAGCTGATAAAGGCTGCTGTCCAACCAAATAATAGACCAATACTATTCAACCAAACAGAGGCTACGCCCAAACCTATTAATGGGCTGACAATGACATGCCATGTCTTACTAGCCGATGGAAACAGCCAGCGCCATACCAAGCCGCCAACAGAGAATAAGCCCAACGTGACGGCTGCTGCCAATAAGAACCCTAATATTGATATGGCCATAACTTACTTCTTTCGTTGCAGAGTAAATAAATAGTGCGCCAGCTCCATAAAACCTCCACACAAAGCCGCGAACAGATTGACAGTAAATACCAGGAGCGAAAGGCTGACTGCCACATAACCGGGAATTGAAAGCAGCGCCAACAATCCGACAAAAGATCCTTCCCTTAGTCCCAAGCCCATTAAGGATACTGGCAGCAGTAGGATAACACTGACCAAAAAGTAAACCCACAATAAATCTAATAAATTAATGTTTAAACCTAAAGCATGGGCTAGGTAATATAAACAAACTGTCCCTAAAAACTGAAAGGCTAAACTAAAAAAATAAGTTATGCCCAATATGCCATACATACCTTTAAAAGCCTCTCCTGCTTTGGTTATGGCCTGTGGGTCGAACTTATTCTTAAACCAAGAAAAACCAAAAAAATATTTCAACAAACTGACCAACCAATGATTCATCCCGGGGGGAAATAATAGACCAATAAAAATTGCGGCCAATAAGGCAAAAGCAATGCTGACGGCTAAAAGCGCCACGCGGTTAGGTAGGATTGTTGCAGAAAAAATTAATCCGATTATTCCCAGGGTCACGGAACCGGCCAAGCCGGTCAACCTATCCATAAAAACAGACAGGACTAATAATGACTTGTTGTCACCCGTTTTTGCCACGCGATAGCATTTAATCAATTCACCGGTCGCCTGCCCGCCAGGCAGTGCCAGGGCAAAATAAAAACTTGAAAAATTAAACTTCAACAATGTCCAAAAATCAACATCGCAATGCAAGCCAACCAAGATCAGTTGCCATTTCATGGTGTTAATCAGCCAACACAAAAAAAATATCACTAAGCTGAGCAAGTAATACCCTATATGGACCTGCCCCATAAGCCTTGTGACATTGTGCAAGTCTACCGCCCAAAAAACCGCTGCTAACAAAGCGCAGCCTATAATTAATTTTAAGAAGAAAAATAACCGCTTTTTCATTGCAATTTCTCGACGGTTAGATGGTACGCAAATATCGATTATAAGTCCAACTTTTCTCCCATTAATTGGCGCAGGATCAAGGTTGCGGAGCTGGCAAGGCTTTCCAATTTCGGCAAACTGGCTTCAAGCTCCTTTTTTGAATTTTCCCTGTGTAAAAAGGCTTCGTGCACAAAGCGCCACAATGCTTCCTGGCCATCAAATTTTAAAACATCTTCTACTGGAAATACCAAAGATTCCTCACCTAATTGCCTAAAATATGATCGGCCTTTTTGCGTGTAACAAAGGTGGACTGCTGGTACTCGGCTATGCGTGGCCAGAATCGTAGAATGGAGGCGCATACCAATCATAAACGAGAGCTGACCAATCATTGCCATAAAATCCTTAGGGGTTTCTTGCCCATGGTAAACCCTGACCTGATCGGGGTGCTTCATCTTAGCAGCCGTAGCCTCAGCTATTTGACTATCGTCTTCCCACCATTCTTGGCCATCGGGGTACATGGGTATAAAAAGAATCTGGGCACCCTCTGTCTCAACCAACCGGTCAGCCACAAAAGCCATAGCCGTGGTCAGTTCATCCATCTCTTTCTTACCTTTGACAGTAGCCGGCAAAAAACGTGCCCGATACTCGTACGGCAACCAATCTGAAGAGTGGTGGAACCAACGGCGGATGGAAATACCAACAATAGGCGATTGTAAGGTCAAACCAGTGCGCCTAATAATCTCCTCTCCAACCTCAGGAGGAGCCGGATCAAGACACAGAGCCGCATCCGCAACGACGGCAACATCCTTTTTTATACCAACTCGCTCTAATAAAACTTTTGAGTCCAAATCCCTGACTGTAATCACCTCTGTTAAACTGCAGACGCGCCGTGTCCACCAAGCTCCCCAATGAGTCACAATCGGCCCCATTCCTTGTGCATAGAGCATGATGCGTTTTCCTAGCAAGCGATAGATAAAAAACTTTAAAAAAACGTAGGGGATCTTAATGCGACTCGTATCGTCCTGGAGGTCAACCCCGCCGACCCACAAAACAATGTCTGATTGGTGCAGCGCCCTCCAAGCAGTCGGATGCGGAATCAAGTCCTTGATCCAACCCAGTTTGGTTGCTTGTACCCGATAGTAAGGCGCATCTTTTTCCGGTTCAACAGAAGTCATGAAGACATTGCAGCCTGGGAATTCCCGACGGATAGCGTCAAGCGCCCCGGCTCGGCTGGCCAAATCACCGCGGTTGTAAGTTATGAGGCGCGGTAAAAAAAACGTTTTTGGTTTCTCGACAATTTTATGGAAAGTTTCTAGGTATTGATTGGCAATAGCTTCCCAACTAAACAACTCGACAGCCCGTTTTCTACCCGCAGACCCAAGCTGCTCACGTTTCCGTTGGTCGCCGAGCAGTAGGCTCAACGCCTGAGCAAGGGCGAGATGGTCAGCAACCGGGACCAACAAACCGTTCGTTTCGTGTTCAACGACGTCAATTGTGCCTTCGGCGGCAGTGGCCACAATCGGCAAACCAATGGCCATGGCTTGAAGGCAGACTATGGGCATCCCCTCTTTTATAGAAGGCAAAACAAAAACTTGGGCTTTTTCCATTTCCTCTGCGATCTTATGCCTGTCCACCCAACCTAAAAAAGTTACACGTTCACCCAACATGGCTTCACCTTCGCGTTTCCAAGCTTCATACATCGGGCCATCGCCCGCTACTCTCAAATGCCAAGGTAAATCTGGATGCAGGGCCAAAACTGTTTTTAGGGCCAAAAAAAGAGTCCTTAAATCTTTCTGAGGATTTAACCTTCCGGCAAAAAACAAAGTTGGCTCGCCTGACCAAATCTTATCCGTGGGTGGCTTGAGGTCGCCAATATCCACCCCGTTGGGGATATACATGGTCGGTACTTTGGGATAAGCCTCGTGAATTAATCTGGTTAAGAGTTGGCTGACACCAGAGGCCGCGCTGGCCTGATGCCACAAAGGCACGGTGAATGGTTTAAGGAAAAAGAAGAGCGTCTTGGTTTGTTCGGGTATAGCATTTGGCACATCACCAAGATGACCAGTAATCACATATGGCACCCTGTAAATTTTCCAACTCAACCAACCTAAGACGCCGGTCGGAACGCCAAAATGCACATGTACTATGTCTGGCCGAAAATTTTTGACGAGCTTAAGGTAGGGCAAGGCGCCAAATAATAAAAATAGCGCCATCCCGAAAACCGAAGAAGTGGCCTTTTTTCTGCGAAACGCCTTAATCCTAAACAATTCAAACCCTTCCTCATATACCCTTAAAGGCAGCCCCGGGAACCAGGCCGAAAAAACTTTGACAACATGGTTTTTTAAAACATATTGTTTGGCCAATTCTTTAGCCACATCACCTCCGCCACCGCCTAAAGGCGGATACTCAAAATTTACAACAAGAATTTTCATAGGCTGTCCCCTCCCTTCTTCTTAGCTATCAATACAAGGGGTGTAAAAGCCTTGCAAGCAATAGCTATCCTTGTAGCAAGAGGGATCAGCTTAAGGCGTTTGAGCAAATCCACCCATCTTTGCACTTTCGACAAACCAGCCCATGAACCTGCACTAGCTGCATGCATCCTTTGGGCAAATAACTGCTCACCATAAGTTTGAATTTCCAAAAATGGAGCATGGCGGCGGACAAAATTACGCAGGCTGAAGTAGTTGATCAACTGTAGCGTATCTAAAAATCCTGGATCACGGCCCCAAAGCCGAACATAGAAACGTCCCAGTGGCTTAGGAAGATAAGGCAACCAGAATAAAACGTAATGACCTTCCCAAAATGAACCATAATTGGGGACTGTGAGGTGGAGCAATCCTCCTGGCTTGAGCACCCTGACCATCTCGTCAAAAGAACGCTTTGGATCAGCCACATGCTCAAGGACGTTTGCAGAATGGACGACGTCAAACGTTCCGTCCGCGAATGGCATGTGTTCTGCACAAGCATCAACGACGCAGCTTGAAGGCAGACCCGCTTGAGTCACAATCGACCGCGAGATCTCCAATGTCTCTCCATAAAAACCATCTTGCGAGGGCTCAAGGCCCGTCACTAAAGCCCCCCGCTTGGCCGCTTCGACTAACAAAAGGCCATAACCGCTGCCAACGTCAAGAATGCGCTTGCCTGCCAATTGTCCTATATCACACTCCATCTGGTCGACCTGTTCTTGCAAACGTACGGGATTAAAAACATCATCCACGATTTTTTGTGGCGCCACGGGAGAAATTTTTTTATAGTCCTCGGCAATCCGCGATAGGACGCGTTGCTTCAGCGGATCCATCCAGGCAGATTCATTAGTCATATTATGCGAGATGTAAGCTGGCTTTAACATTCTCACGCGTTTCACCTTCGATGAACAGCCGGTGCCAAATTTCAAACAATAAGATGAAATAGACAGTCTTGTGTAAGACGGCCCTATGATAGTAAGACCATTTCCTCTCATGCATGAATCTATCAATGGCTGCAGGGTCAAAGCCGATGGTCAACAACCTCTCTGGGGTTAAAATATTTTGTGCGAGCGGTTGGATAACAAGATTATAAAGCATTTCTGAAATGCGTTGGGTCCCCTTCTGACCATATTTCGGGCGATTGATTATCTCTAGCGGCAAAGCTTTTTCAAAAGCCCTCCTCAAGACTATTTTCGTCCGGTTGTCCTGACGTTTTTGTTTATCTGGGATACGCATAGCCGTTTCCACAACATGATGGTCCAAAAACGGGACTCGCGCTTCGATGCCATGGGCCATAGTCAATCGATCAATGCGGGCCAACTGATTTTGCACCAATTCATGCCTTACATCGAACCGTAAGGCCTCATCAAGCGTTGCCAGAACAGGAACCTGATGCTTCTCTGCTTTTATTTGTTTTCTTATCTCAGACCCTACAAGCTTAGACCAATGCGACATGGAAGGCATCAAAAAGGCGCGTTCATTGGCCCAACTCCGCAAATTTGACGGTAATATCTGCCACCACCCGGTAAAAGGCACATAGTGAGGGTACCCACCGAATAGCTCATCTGAACCTTCGCCTATTAGTACTACTTTGGTAAAAGGACGTGTTTTTTGTGCCAAAAGGAAGGTAGTAAGAGCTGAAACATTAGGCAACGGCTCTTCCAAATACCAGACCATGTCTACAATAGACTCTTTGAGCTGCCGGAGATCCGCTTTAAACAAATGCCAATTTACTCCGGCCGCCTCAGCCATGGCTTGGGCATAAGGCGTCTCATCATTGGGCAGACCGTAGGCCAAAGTAAAAGCTGACCGCGAATCTTCAGATATAGCGTCTTTGGCGCAACTTAGGATAATACTCGAATCTAACCCTCCTGAAAGCCAAAAACCCAAGGGCACATCGCTCAAGAGATGAGACTTAGATGTATATTCAAGCTCTTGAGCCAGATGTTCAGCATTGGAGGTTAGATCGCCACTAACCTCCGCCGGATCAGGCAAGTGCCAGTATTCATTTATTTTAATTTCAGGGCCAGCATCGTACCTATAAATAGCTGAGGCGGCCGGTGGCAACTCATGTATGCCCTTAAGTAAAGTCTCATTCGAAGTGCGAAAGCCCAAGCGCAGGTAGTCGATAAACGACTGAGTATTAAGCTCATTATGCTGACTACATAAAGCCTTAGTTTCTGACGCGAAAGCCAACCCCTCAGGGAATAATTTATAAAAGAGCGGCTTGATACCCAGACGGTCGCGAGCCAAAAATAAAATTTCTTTCTCAGAGTCCCAGATGCCAAATGCAAACATGCCACGCAACTTTTCTAAAATTCTTGCTCCGTAAATGCCATAGCCTACCAGGACGACTTCCGTATCACACTGCGTTTTGAACACACAGCCCTGTCGCTGTAACTCATCACGTAACTCATGAAAATTATAGATTTCTCCATTAAAAGTTATGGCCCGAAGGCCATCCTGGCTAACCATGGGTTGCTGCCCGCTTTCTGGATCAAGAATAGACAATCTCCTGTGTGCTAATGCAACTTGTCCCAGAGATTGTCGCCAATAACCAAAACCGTCCGGCCCGCGGTGAGCAATACAATCGCTCATCTTCTCGATAGTCAGATCAGTCTTGCCGACTAGTCCCGCGATCCCGCACATAATATGGTCTAGCTTTTAGGTTATTACGCCTGTTTCCTAAGAATATACTCGATTTGCTCAAAGCCACCGACCCAGTAGCACCAAATGCGCGAACAAAAACCGGGCGACAGGTTGGCGAGCGGCGTGATCAAGGCATTAATGACTTGGATAATAGAAACTTGCCAGGATGGGACAACCATCCGGTAAACATCAAACCTGACAGCCCAATCCAAACGCATGCTAACCAACTCCAGAGTCGGGCCATAATAAAAAGCCGGCAGTTTGGGATTGAGGTAATAAGGGAAGCTGACATCAAAGCCATGCTGGTGCTCCGCATGCGTAAAGCCGCGCGAAGCATGGGGCACTTGTATGCGCAGGATGCCTCCTGGTTTTAAAAGCTCAGCACAACTCTTAAGCGTCTTGAATGGGTCGCTCAAATGTTCCAAAACATGGAACATGGTTATCTTCTCATAATGGTTGTGCGGCAAACCAAGCAATGCCTCCGGGTCGTTCAAATCAAGCAGCACATCCGCCTTGGATTGCGGTATCACATCCACGTTCAAAGCTTCCGGGAAAGGATATTGCCCGCAGCCCAAGTTAAGGACTGTACGCGAGGCTAATTCGGGACTGAGTGTGATTTCTGTCATATTTTTGATCCAAAACCGCGCCAACTGTTATTGTTGCGGCGCGTAATAACAACATCTTGCAACTTGGCATCATCAAACCACTTTTGGAACTCTTCCTGGCGGATGTAAAAAGCAATCTCTGGCAATAAATGGTCAAAGACGATCGAATAGTTTTCTTTGAACGAATAATCAGCGATTGAGCAAAGGTAGGCCGAGTAAGGCAAAATCTTTTTCATCCACCCGAGCCAACTCACATGTTCGGCTGGCCAATAAAAAACTTTCAAACCCGCCTGCATGATGACAGCCAAGACAAAAGCCAGGCTCTTGGTTATTGGCAAGGGCAACTTGGAGGTGATGCGCCTGATGGGATTTAAGATATAGATGATCCAACCATTGCCTTCCCGCCCATAAATCCAAGCTGAAACAGAACCGCCCTGCTTAACTTTGTCTACCATGCATTGGAAAGACTTAGCCGGGTCAGGCGTATGGTGCAAGACACCGATTGAGTAGGCGTAATCGTATTCTGGCTTGAGCGGCAATTTGTACAAGTCGGCCTGGACAATATGCGCGTTTGGCAAACGTCCCACATTATCAAAAGCCGCATCAACAGCTTGCGACAAGTCGACGCCAATAACTTCTTGGGCGCCAAACTTTTGGGCATAAAGCACGTGCCTGCCTTTGCCGCACCCGACATCCAACACGAGCTTGCCTCTGAAATGGTCCTGCTTGACCGGTTCAATCCAACTCAAAAATTGCTGCTCGTATTTGTCGGTCAACATTGAGAACTGTTTCCACTCTTCGCCAAAGCGTTCAGCCGTAGTCCAATTCTTTTGGTCAGTAGTCCCTGGCAACAAGCGAGGCACTCCCCTGACTATCGGATAGCTGGTGCAAGCGCACGACAACTTGCCTTCCATAACTTCCGCCCCCTCTTCTTTATCAACCGTAAGATTGAAAGCTTGGTGGCATGACGGACATTCGAGATGAATCAATAAAGAACGCTTCATAGGTTAATTTTTTCTTTAATATGGTAAGGGGTCCTGTTTTGGGCTTCGTAATAAGTTCGCATTAAGACTTCTGCTACCAAGCCAAACAAAATAAATTGGAATCCAACTATCACAAACATGGCTCCAATGGTGGGCAATGGTGTTTGCACAAAATCTTTTAAACCAGTGAGCTTGTAGATGACGGCGATCACTTCGGCTGCAAATCCTAAAGACAATGAGATGAAACCAGCTGCGCCGAAAAAGTGCATCGGCTTGTTAAAATATTTGGTCAAAAATTTGACGACAATCAAATCCAGGACAACCTTGAAGACACGCGAGATGCCATACTTGGAAACTCCGTGTACCCGTGGCCTATGGTTGACGACTATTTCGGTAACTTTGGCGCCTGACCAAGCAGCATAAGCCGGGATAAAGCGATGCATTTCGCCATAAAGTTCAACACCTTGGATAATATCCCGCAGATAGGCTTTCAGGCTGCAACCATAATCATGCAAATGCACACCTGTCATCCAAGAGATGATGGAGTTGGCCATCCAAGACGGGAGCTTGCGCATGACCAAAGTATCCTTGCGATCTTTGCGCCAACCGGAAACGCAAGAATAACCTTCGTTGATTTTTTCCAAGAAATGCGGGATGTCAGCCGGGTCATTCTGCAAATCAGCATCCATGGGCATGATCACGTCGCCATTAGCCAGTTTAATCCCACATGACATGGCAGCAGTTTGGCCTGTGTTGCGACTAAAGATAGCGACCTTAACTCTTGAATCCTGGCTGGCGAGCTGGCGCAAAACTTCAACGCTGCCGTCTTTTGACCCGTCATCCACAAAAATAAACTCAAAACCCAGGTTGGGTAGGCTGCCTGCGACCTGGGCAAGCTGGCCATGCAGCAAACCAAGGTTTTCCACCTCGTTGTAGACCGGTATAACTACTGAGACTGAGTTAATATTTGGCATAGTTAAGAGAAATATCGCCTTATTTTGCCCAGGCATCATACCATAACTGGAACATGAACATGGCCCACATTTCCTTACGCCTGTCAATCCGGCCAGCTTGATGCTCATCAGCCATTTTCTTGACTGCCCTGGCGTCAAACAAGCCCTGCTGGTGCAGGCGATCCGGCTCAATTAAAGCCTTGAACCGGCTGGATAACGGACCATTGAGCCAAGCGCCAACCGGAACAGCAAAACCATGTTTTGGTTTGTTGATTATCTGGTCCGGTACCTTGCCCTTAAGCAACTCTTTAAACAAACGCTTGTTCTTCCAGGCATTAAGTTTGTATTTCGCAGGGATGTTCAATAAAAATTCGACCACCCGCGTGTCCAACAATGGCGCCCGAGCCTCGAGGGCAAACCACATCGTGGCCCGATCGACTTTGACCAGTACTTCGTCCATCAAAAAAGTTCTGAGATAAGCCCAAGTCCATTGTTGCCAGAAATCCTTTGTGCCGACTAGCTCGCCAGCTCTTTCTGCCAACTGCTTCTCAGCGCGGTCAACGTCAACCGCATGGACGATTTCTGGCAATAGAAGCGACTTCAAGGTCTGTCCATCCATGGCACCGCGCCAACGCACGTCGCGCGCCCATTGGTCGGGAGCGCTTAGTCCGCGCGCCAGACGTTGAGTCTTAAAACCAAGACTGAAGTAACCGCTCTTTGCTGGTACCAAACTCAAAATTTTTTGCAAAGGACGTAGGAGGCTGGATCCAGCACCCAAGATATTTATTAACTGGTGAGGGCGGATATGTTGGTAACCCAGCAAAAGTTCGTCTCCCCCATCACCTGAAAGCGCGACTGTTACTTGTTGGCGTGTGAACTTTGACAATAAAAGCTGAGGAAGGATCGAGGCGTCAGCCAAAGGCTCATCCAAAAGCCTGACAGCCTCATCAATCATGCCCATAGCCGCTTCCGGTTTTAAAACATCAACATAATGTTCAAGCCCAAAAGCTTGCGCAACTTGTTTGGCAGCACCGCTTTCATCGTGTGACGGGTCGTCAAAGCCAATCGTAAAAGCTTTCATGCGACCACCTTGGCGCGCTGCGCTTTCTGCGACGACGGCTGAGTCTAAACCGCCTGATAAGAAAAGGCCGAGTGGAACGTCCGAGACCAAGCGATCAGCTACAGATTGATCTACCAAACTGCCTAGCTGACGAACAATATCCGATGATCCTTCTGCTCGGGATGGTGATAGGGTCGGTTCCCAAAACTTCCATGTCTTATCGATCTGCCCGCTGGACCAGACCATGGCAGTAGCCGGCTCTAATTTTTGGACATCCTTAAAAATTGATTGCGGTGTTGGTATGGCATCCGTCCGGAAGTACATGCCCAAAGACGTGAGGTTGATTTCGCGGGGAACTACTCCGGCTGCGAGCAAGGCTTTGAGCTCTGACGAGAACCAAAGTGTTTGATTTTTAACTGCCCAGTAAAGCGGCTTCTTGCCCATCCTGTCACGCGCCAGCAAAAGACGCTTAGTGCGGCTATCCCAAAGCGCGATGGCAAACATGCCGTGAAGTTTTTCTAAAAAACCATCTCCCCACTCTTCATAAGCATGCACGATGACCTCTGTGTCAGAACGGGTCTTAAACTGATGGCCTTTTGACATCAGCTCTTCCATGGTTGTTTTGTAACCGTAAATCTCACCGTTCAACATAACCCAAACAGTGCCGTCTTCATTGCAAAGCGGTTGATGGCCACCGGCCACATCGATAATGCTTAGACGGCGGAAGCCAAAACCAACCCCTTCGCCAACATAAAAACCCTCATCATCCGGGCCGCGCCGAACAATGGCTTGCGTCATCCGACGCAATTGGTCTTCTGTGCCCTGCCCTGCAAAACCAGCTATGCCACACATAACAGGCCAAGATTAGCATAAAACCAGACTTTGCCATAGGCCTATCCAGCATTTACAATCATTGCTTAACTCTGCTAAGATAGGCTCAATTTTACTGTGCGCATACTCATACTTTTCAACAATTCACATCGCGTTGACGGACGGGTTTGTAAGCAGTGTTTAACCCTCACTCAAAACGGTCACCGGGTGACTGTTATTGCTCGTGATGATGGCAAACAGCCAACAGAAGAAGTTATTTGCGGCGCCCAGGTTAAGCGAGTGATAAGGCTGCCCCGCCTTAAATTACCGATCATCAAGCAAATATTCCTGTCGGTGGCTTGGATCAAAACAGCTTTGGCGCACGATTGGGATGCTATCATTGCCACAAATGCAGACACTTTAGATGAAGCTGCCTTCTGTTCGATCTGGCGACATAAGCCAATGGCTTATGATGCACGCGAGTTGTGGCTCGACATAGCCAGTATGCCCCACCATCCTTTCGTAAAAGCATATTGGTATGTTCGTGAATGGCTGGGCATCCAACGCGCCAAGCTCGTCATCTCGGCCAATGAGGAAAGACGGCTAATCACAAAAAAACGTTACCCCATGATCAGCCAGGATGGCGTAATTGAAAATTTCCCGGACTCAACTTTGGGGACCAACCCAAACTACGAACAAGACCGGACTGAATTTAGGAAACGTCTTGGCATACCGGAAAACCGGATCGTATTTGTTTTCCAGGGATCCCTTAACCGCTTTCGCGGATTAGAAAACCTGGCCCAAGCCATACCCTTCATAAAGTCCATGGATAAAATGTGGTTCTTGATAGTCGGCAACGGAACTTACAAAGACGAGTTCCAGTCTGAATTAAAAAAGTTGGGCATACAAAATGTTACTTTCACTGGCCGGGTTGATTACTTGGAACTTCCAAAATATTTATCAGCCGGAGATGTTGGCCTGCTTTTTTACCCGCTCACTTGCCTGAATTACGTTTATGCTGCGCCAAACAAGTTATACGAGTACATGCTTAACCGTTTGGCGGTGTTGGCCAACACCGTCCCGACCGTCAAACGCGTAGTTGAGGATGAAAAATGCGGTTTTGTCACGGCTGACGAAAAGCCCGAGACTCTGGCAGCGTTGATCGACAACGCTTGCTCATCTCCTGAAAATATTGCCCTTATGCGCCAACGCGGATATGAGGCGGCCTTAGCCAAATACACCTGGGACATCCAAGCGCCAAAATGGTTGGACATGATAACCCATATGGCTTAATATGGCGTAAATATGGCCAATTTCTTCCCTTACTTCTCCAAACACATCCGCTACATTTTCTCGAACCGTGATTTCGTCTTGCACGAGACCCAATTTGACGAGACTTGGAGCCGTCACATCAATAACGAACAAAATCCGCGTTTTGTGGCTGTGGCCTCTGCTATTGAACCAAACAGCACTGTTTTGGATTTAGGCTGCGGCAACGGCGATCTCATGCAGCGGCTGATAAGCCAACTCAATGTCCAAGCTTTTGGCATAGACGCCTCTATGGTTGGCATTGAACGCTGCCGTGCCCTCGGCCTCCAAGCAACCTACATGGATTTGCATGATTTGGATTTGTCCCAATTTAATAATTTTGACTACATAGTGCTTTCCGAAGTCATAGAGCACATTGTTGATTGCGAAAAAATCATCGAAAAAGTCAAAGGCCATTTCAATAAGGCCTTAATCGTGACCATACCAAACGCCGGATACATCTGGTATCGCCTGCGTTACCTTTTTGGCCGCTTTCCGATTGATGAAGATTGTGCCCTAAACATGCATGTGCGTTTTTGGACAAAAAAAGATTTTACAATTTGGTCAAAACAAATGGGTTTGAAGCTTATTGCGGCCAGAGGTTGCGGTGGCTTCCCAAAACTTTGGCGCTATTGGCCGTCACTTTTTTCCAGAAATAATCTTTATGTCATGCAACTAAGCGATAAGGCTGCCTGACAATTAGGAACCATATGGCTTACGATGACACAATATTCAGGGAAAAACTGCATCAATACACTTTTTTGGGTGTTGATATTTGTGGTCGCACCGAAGCCAAACAATGGTCTCGTTTTAATGAACAGTATGATTTGGAACACCTGATGGAAGGCAAGGCCCAAACCATTGATAACCTGGTAAACGGCCTGGCTGGAAAAAGAATTTTGGAAGTCGGCAGCGGTACCGGTGGTTTGGCCGTGGCCATGGCGAGATTGGGCGCCCAAGTTG
>JAJZQU010000049.1 GCA_021806685.1 bacterium
GGTTTGAATAGCAGAGTTATTTTTGCCGGCAGGCGCGATCAGAGCGAGCTACCGAGTTTACTTCAGAGCGCTGATATTTTTGTGCGTCCATCACTCTCAGAAGGTTTGGGCAATTCTTTTATCGAAGCCATGGCTGCAGGTCTGCCGATCGTCGGCACGCCGGTCGGTGGAATCCCTGATTTTTTGTTTGACGGCAAGACGGGTGTTTTTTGTGAACCTAATAATCCCGACTCGGTCGCAGTGGCAGTCCTCCGTATCCAAAACGAAGTCGGTCTAAAACAAAAGTTAATTGAGCAGGGGAATAAATTGGCTACAGAAAAATTTGGTTGGGAGAATATTACTCAGGCCATGAAACGGCTTTTTAATAGGTTATCTCAAAATGGAATTTTCATGTTCACCTTGGACACGGAATTAGCCTGGGGTACGCACGGAGATAAAAAATGGGAAAAAGAATATCTGGCAACAAGACAAACGATTGATAAGCTTTTGAAATTGTTGGACAAATATAAAATCAGTGCGACTTGGGCTTTTGTCGGCCAATTATTTATTGAGGGTGAAGATAAATTGTTGCATGCACCTGAGTTGGCACAAGCTGTCAGACAATGCGCGACTTCTCAAGAGATTGGCAGCCATTCTTTCACTCACCCGATTATGGATGACCCAAACTTTAAGCCAGGTGACATGGATTCTGAGTTGTCGCAGAGCGTAGCAGCTGCCAAGGCGCTAGGACTGGAGTTAAAGTCATTTGTTTATCCGCAGAATCGCGTGGCCCACACAGATCGTTTGTCTGAGCACGGTTTTATTTGTTATCGCGGCAAGGATAGAAACTGGTATGGCAACTTGCCTGAGCTTTTGAAAAAAATCGCTCATGTAGTCGATGAGTATTTATTAATTTCACCACCAGTCGGCTCACCGATCAAGCGTGACGGCGTTTGGGAAATACCAGGTGGCTATTTTTATCCGCATAGGCGTGGTTGGGCGCGGTTTTTGCCGATTTCTTTTAGGTCCCATAAGGCCATAAGCGGATTGGAGAAAACAGTGCTACAACATCGTGTCTTTCATCTTTGGACCCATCCCTTTAATTTAGCCTCTGACCAAGAAAATCTCTTGCAAGGTCTTGAAACGATATTTCAAGAAGTTGCCCGTCTTCGCGGCCAAAATAAGATTGAGGTAATGACAATGTCGCAAGTTGCAGAAAAATCGGATAAGAGCTTATGAACGAAGCCAAAGCTTTGGTTTTAGATGGCCATTTACCAAGCGCCCTGGCCTGCGTTCGCTCTTTAAGTAAGCACAGCATCAAAGTTACCTGCGGAGCTGAGCGCAAGAGTGCCATGGCCTTGCATTCGAAGTTTGCCAGTGAGGTTTGGGCTTATCCTTCGCCGCTTGAAGATGCTGATAGATATGTCCAAGCCGTCATCAAAAAATTATCAACCATGGGCGATCGCCCAGTTATCTACTGTTTGAGCGACAATACTCTGTTGCCTTTAGCCAAACATCGCGATCAGGTCGAAGCTGTCGGCCGTTTGGTTTTGACAGAAGAAAATATTTTTAACGTTGCTTTTGATAAAGCTTTAACATTGAAGATGGCGGAAAGATTGGGCGTGTCAATACCACAGACCTTTTTTATCGAGAGCCAAGAAGATTTAGAATCAGCTCTCGGACAAGTCGCATATCCCTGCATCATCAAACCTCACCAAAGTTGTCTTTGGGTATCTGGCAAAGGTATAAGAGGTAAAGCTGAAGTCGCAGATAACCGCGAACAGGCAAAAGAGATCGTTGACCAAATAAAAAACAAGACAAATATCTGGCCTTTGCTGCAGGAAAAATTGACTGGCCAAGAGTACGGGCTCTTTGGTTTGTGGCAAAACGGCGAATGGAAAGTTAAATTCGCGCATAAACGATTGCGGTCGCTTGACCCCATGGGCGGAGCCAGTTGCCTGCGCCAAAGCATTGCCATGCCGCAAGATATGGCTGATTACGCTGCAAAGTTAATGTCAGAACTCAAATGGCAAGGACCGGCCATGGTTGAGTTTAAGTTAGATAAGCCCAACGGCACGCCTAAGCTAATGGAGATTAACGGTCGTTTCTGGGGGTCGCTGGCCTTGGCCATCGCCTCGAATGTCGACTTTCCTTACCTGGCTTATTTGCAAGCTTGCGGCCAGCCGATCGAGGTCTCTGATCAATATAAAGTGCCAGTCGCTGCCAGGAGCTTTTTGGCGGATTTCGCAAATTTGTTGAATGTAATGAAGTTCGGCACAAAAGTCGGTGTCTCACGACTATCAGCTTTGCGCTCATTTGCTTTTCCCAATCAACCTAACTTGGTTTATGACGTTGAGTCTTGGGAGGACTTAAAGCCAGCTTTTTGGCAAGTTATTGATGCTGTAGCCAGAAAAATATGAACCAGATAAACGGTTATTTGCATTTACATTCCAGCCATTCTTATGACGGCAAGTTATCGTTGGTAGAGATCAAAGAGAAGTGTCTGGCTCTGGGCATGAGTTTTGCGGCCATGGCAGAGCACACTGATGGTTTAACTGCAGATGATATCCAATCAGTAGTCAGCGAATGCCGCGCACTTTCGGATTCCAAATTTGTTTTCATACCGGGTTTTGAGTTGCCCTACAAGAATTGCCATGTTCTACTTTTGGGTGCCACTGATGTCGGGTTAGATCTTCCGCCGGTCGAAGCAATCAAGCTCGCTAAGCAGCAAGGTGTATTTGTCGTCTTGGCACATCCTCATCGTAACCAATATCAAATCGATAATGAGTTGTTGGAGTCACTGGACGGTATCGAAGTCTGGAACCAACAATATGATGGCAAGCGTTATCCGCGTATTCAAGCATTGGAAATTTTTGAAAAGAATTCCACTCAAAAAACATCATTGCTGGCTACGGCAGGTCTGGATCTGCACAGAGTATCACATCTTGGCAATCCGCATATTAAGCTCGAAGCAGCAGATCTCTCTGAAAAATTAATCCTCGATCAACTCAAAACAGGGAATTATTCGATGATGAGTAAAGCAATTAGTTTGTCATCGCGACCTAAATTAATGGGTTGGCAAAGGTTTAAGGTCAGCTTAATGAGCCGACTGACTTGCTTGGCTATTGCCCTTGGCAAAAATGTCAGCAAATGGTTGTATGAACATAATCTGGCCATGCCCAAACGCCTTAAAGAAACCATCAGGAAGAGGCTTTAATTATTACTAAACTATGGAAAAAATTTACTCTCCAAACAATGCTGCCAAGCAATGGATCCTCGACCAGATCAAAGGAAATTTTGGCGAACGCGCCATCACGATTGTTGATTTTGGTTGCGGCTATGGGTCTGTTTGGCCGGATTTTTTGACTGACCATCCTCAGTATCAGTATAAAGGTTTTGACTTTAATCGATCGGAAATCGAGAAAGCTAAACAAGCTTTTGCTAACCTACCTAATGCCCAAGTTGCCTTGGCAGATGCCCAGAAGCAACTAATACCACCTGAGAGCGCTGATGTGATAACGGCTTTTTCTGCGCTTGAGCATATCGTCGACCTTAAGGCTTTTGTATCAGCTGTCTTAACAGCCCTACGCCCGGGCGGCCGCGCTTATTTAAATTATGATGCCGGGCATTTCCGTTCGCATGACTTGAAAGAGCGCGTTATGGTCCCGATCAGCCAATGGCTGGCCAAGGTTGGGATTGAGGGGCCTTTCATGAAAGAAGTTAATGACGATCGCTTATGCGAGATTGTGCAACAGCTGGGCGGCAAGGTCATAACAGTTCGCAAACATAATTGTCAGGCTTTAAAAGGTTTCTTAAAAAAATATAACAACAATCAGGCGGCTATCGATGCCTGGTTTGGGTTTGAAGAAGCAATTAGTAATGCGTTGCCACCCAAAGATTTGCATAAGTTGTTTTTATCAACCACGGTCGTTATCGAGAAGGTATGAAGATTGTTTTAGCCACAGGCATTTATCCGCCCGAGATCGGCGGGCCAGCCGGCTACGTGCGCGGCTTGGCAGCTGAGCTTGTCAGCCGCGGCCACCAAGTCGCGGTTGTTGCCTATGGCACTGATAAAACTGAGATGGGCCGCGGATTTGAAGTCACAGTCGTCCCGCGCACGTACGGACCTTTGGTCCGGTACTGCCGCTATATGCTGGCAGTCCGCCGGCTGGCCCGAAGGTCTGATTTAGTTTACATCCAAGGCCCGGTTTCAGAAGGTTTGCCTGGCATGCTAGGCGCAATACTGGCCAACAAACCGGCCATCCTCAAAATTGTCGGTGATTATGCTTGGGAGCAGTATCAACAGACGTCGATTAAAAATCAGGAGCTGTTAGATGAATTTTTGACTCACCATCATAGCGGAAAGATCAGATTGTTCGAAGTCATCGAACGTTGGGTCGCGAAAAAAGCTAAAGCGATTATTGTGCCAAGTAAGTATCTAAAGACGGTTGTTGAGAAGTGGGGGATTCTGTCGGATAAGATTAAGGTTATTTACAACAGTATCCCACCGTTGCCGTCAGTGATTGATGATCAACTTAGAGTCAAAAATGAACTTGAAGATAAGAAAGTTATATTGACTGTTGTCCGGGCAGTGCCTTGGAAGGGCGGAGACTTTTTATGCGATTGCCTTAAAGAGCTCCCGATTGATTATGTGCTGGCAGTTATTGGCGACGGGCCAAGCTTGGAACAATGGAAGCAGTATGCAGAAAGAATCGGCGTCGCGGATAGGGTTATTTGGTTAGGCAGGCTTTCGCGGCAAGAAGTGGCTAACTGGTATCAAGCAGCTGATGTTTTTGTCTTGGCTACAGGTTATGAAGGTTTCCCGCACGTTGTTGTTGAAGCTTGTTCGGTTGGTTTGCCATGCATTGTAAGCGATCGCGGCGGCAATCCGGAGACCAAGGAGTTTTTCCCTGATTTAGTGACAATCGCACCTTATCAAGACAAGCAGGCTTGGGTTCAGGCAATCAAGACTCAAGGTTCAAAATCCCAGAGCCAAACTTCGGGCGTGTTGAGTTTTGAGCGCATGGTTGATCAGACTTTAGAAATTTTAAAAACAGGCGTATGAAAGCATTGATGATTAGCCTGGAAAGAGGCTTATTTGAAGATGGCCAGGTAAGGCGCCGCATAGTTGAGCAAAACCAAAATTTGGAGCAACTGACGATTTTGGTTTTTGGGAAACAGGGATTTGACCAAATGGTCGCACCTAACATACGGGTTGTCTCAACAGCTTCTTGGTTTAGGCTTTTGTATATTTTGGATGCCATGCAACGCCTTTGGTTTTGGCGTAGAGAAAAGTTTGACGTTGTTACCACTGATACGGTTGAAACCGCCATCGTGGGAGTCATGGCTGCCAGGATGTTTGGCGCAGCTTTGGCTATCCAAGACCATGGTTATTATTTCCATGGTGACTATTACCGAAAAGAATCTTTTCTAAACAGGTTTCTTTATTTGTTTATGCGCTGGGCTGTCAGGCGAGCTGATGCTGTCAGGGTCGTAAGCGTGCGTA
>JAJZQU010000050.1 GCA_021806685.1 bacterium
CTTCTGGGATTTGGCAGCCTGGGAGAAGATGCAGAAGAGCTCAATGCGCTCGAGTCCTCCATCGTACGACAAGCAATTTGTACGCGAGTGGGGCAAGACCCAAGGTATCGACAGCCGCGATCCCTGCAAGCCGGAAGACGTCGAGTACGTCCATGGCCTGGAAGTTCCGACTGAAGTCATCGCGAGGACGACCCAGATCTATCGCTACATCTTCTGGCGGCTCACGGGCGAGAAGCTTGAGGCCTTCCAGCAAGAAAAGATGGACTTGGACGTGCCGCTGCCCAAGGTCAAGATCGAAGTAGTGGTTGGCAGCAAATCAGACTTCAGCCAGATGGAAGCCGGCCTCGAAGTTTTGAAGCGCGCGCAAATGGAAGGCGTGGCGGAGGTTCACCGGCACGTCATCAGTTGCCACCGCAATCCCGCGGACCTGGCGCGCTATGTCAGCCACAATCTGCCGGACGACGCAGTCGTCGTGGCGGGTGCTGGCATGGCCGCGGCCCTTCCTGGCATGCTCAAAGCTCTGCTCATCCTGGAAGGCAAAACGAAGATCCCAGTGATCGGCGTGGCTTTCGCGGGCGAAACCGAGGAAGACAACCTGGCTGCGCGTTTGAGCATCGAACGTTTGCCCGGCCAACCCGTCCTCCTTGCGCCTGATGGCAAAGCCTACTTTGGCCCGCTCGGGTTCGAGAACGCTTGCCTCGCAGCCCTCTGTCACGAGTTCCTGCCGACAGAACCGCCTGCCAATAAACCCGCCCTTTTCGATATACCTATCCCGTGAGTCCGGTGACCTGAACCGGGCTCTTTTTGTTATCCTGAGCGCAGGCGAAGGATCTGGTATACCTATCCGGGCTAACTTTACTTGGCAAATGAATTTTCAATAAAAAAATAGGTCATGGCGGAGTCATTGCCTGACACCACACCACGACCTTCGAGAAATGACACGTCTCACACATTGATGATAACTGTGTGATCAGCAGTACCCTGTTCCCATCTGGGATTGAACTCAGGATCGCTGAACGTTTTGCGAAAGAGAGGCGACGGCGGATCATCATCGCCTTTGGAAAAGATGTCCGATTCCGTTATGACCGTGAGACAGCCTCCACAGCCAAAACCGGTATCGCGAGCTATCTTATATGCCTGTTCTGGATTCACGGGCCAAGCGGCTTTCAGCTTGTCAGCCGTTTCTTGTGCCTGCACACCGTTGCAACCCACAACCAGTTTCATGACAACCTTGCCTTCGGACATGCAACTTACTATGCCTTGCGTCGCCATTGTACAATCCCTCCATAATGACCATTTTCCTCATCTGACAGATTGAGAACATAGTCCTAAACTTTACTCATGTCAAGGGTCTTAACCAAAAAAATATTTAGCCTGCCCAAGCATCCTCAAGCCGTATGGGTGCTGTTTCTTTACTTGGCAAATGAATCGGGGGTAAGATGGAAAAATACTTCATTTGTAACCTAAACATATGACCGACGTAAACCAAGAGTGCTGTCCCGAATTTCATCCGGAAAAATGGGATGGTAAAACTCACAACTGGTATAACAAGCCTTTCATTAAGGAGACCATACCCACATTTTTCCATATCCCCTTCCCTCCCATGATCGGGCAAAAGATGACCAAAATGTGGAAGATGGTCGAAGATGCGAAAAAGGCAGAAGCTGATAAGCAGGATATCTTGATGATGTTCCGTGATCCGAGCGCTTTTAAGTCAGAGATCTACGTCTCCGTGACTGGTCCGGTACCGGGCGCGAACAACGTGACCATCTCAGGTGACTTTATCAGCAAAGTTTTTGCCGGCGCCTATAATGCTGTTCCAAAATTTATAAAAGAAATGGATGAATACTTGGCTAAAGACGGAAAAAAGGCCAAAGACTATTACATCCATTATGCTTATTGCCCAAAGTGCGCCAAGAAGTTCGGCAATAATTACATGATTTTGTTTGCCCAGGTTTAGAGCCGACGTGCCTTGACATTCCTAGCCGACAAAGCTGGGAGCGGCGTTTAAAATACTGGCATGCCGACCGATGTCCAGAAGATTAAAGATGAATTGGGCAAGCTGCGCATCGCCTTGGTGCACGATTATTTGGTGCAAGATGGCGGTGCTGAGCGTGTTTTGGCAGCCTTCCAAAGGATTTTCCCGCAAGCCAAAACTCATGTCATAGTCCACAACCCAAAAAAATCCCATCCTGACTTTAAGGGTAAACAAATCGTCACTTCATTCTTGAATGACTGGCCTTTGGCCAAAAGCTATTACCAATGGTATTTGCCGGCCTTGCCAGTGGCTGTTGAGCATCTCGACCTTTCTGGTTATGACCTGATCATCAGCTCTTCCAGTTCTTTTGCTAAAGGCGTCATCACACCGGCCGGTTCAAAACACTTTTGCTACTTACATACGCCAACCCGTTTTCTTTGGGAACAACGCATTGGCTATTTGGCAGACCTCCCTCAACCCAGGATTATCCGCGCCGCCTTGCCCTGGCTCCTCCATCGCTTGAGACTGTGGGACAAGATGGCAGCCGAGCGGCCTGATTATTTGTTTACCAATTCAGAGACCAGCCGTAGGCGCATCCAGCGCCACTACCGCCGCGAGGCCGAAGTCATTTTCCCGCCGGTGGACATTGACCGCATACCAATGTCGCGCCACTTGGGCGATTATTGGTTAGCTGGCGGCCGTCTCGTGGCTTATAAAAGATTTGATTTGATTGTCAAAGCTTTTGCCAAGCTCAATGTGCCTTTAATCATCTTTGGAGTCGGGCCTGAACTCAAAAAACTCCAGAGCTTGGCCGGCCGCCGGACAAAATTCGTGGGAGCTGTCAGCGACGAAGACAAAGTCAAGCTTTATAGGCGCGCCATTGGTTTTATCCATCCGCAAATTGAGGATTTTGGCATCACAGCCATCGAGGCCATGGCGGCCGGCCGGCCGGTCATCGCTTTTGGACAAGGCGGCGCGGCAGAGACGGTTATCCCGGGCAAGACTGGAAAGTTTATTGAGTGCCAAGCTTGGGAAGATATTGGCGACGCTGTCATCAGGCACAAAGCAGATGATTATCGCCCGGAAGATATCAGGCAACATGCCGAAAGTTTTTCATTTGCTGCCTTCGAAGAAAAACTTTTGCACCAAATTGCCAGTCGCTTGAATATTCTACCGACTCAAGAAGCTGAAGAAGCCTTGTTAGGCAATGTTTATGGCACGTATTTTGATTGATGCGCGGGCCTTGGCCGATGAAAAGAGCGGCGGCGTGGGACGAGCGGCCCGATATTGGATAACATTCAACATTGAACATTCAACATCACTTCCTGTCATCTTGAGCGAAGTGAGTCCTCGAACGGAGTCGAAAGATCTGGCTCGAGACGTCAAACCGGATCCTTCGACTTCATTGCATTCCGCTCAGGATGACAATTCAAAGTTACTGGAGGTTGTTTGCGTCACCACCGGCCTTAAGCCATCGCCTGCCGTCCAAGAGTTTTGCGAGGCTAACCATTTTAAATATCTCCACTTACGTTTACCCAATAAACTTTGGACAGCGCTCTCGCTCTTGCGGCTTATCTCGCTTTCACGAGCTGCTGAAAAACGCGTGGGCAAAATTGATTTGATTCTTTTACCCAATCTTGGTTTTGTCGGTTCGCTCCATCGGCCATATCGCCTCTTAATCCACGATTTGTCTTTTTTAATTGAACCTCATTGGTTTACATTGAGACGGCGCTGGTGGCACAAGCTCATGCCCATTAAAAAGTTGATTGAAGGTGTGGACAAGCTTGATTGCGTGTCAGAACAGACGCGACAAGATGCGCTCAGAATTTTTAAATTGGATGAAAATAAGACCAGCGTCATCCCACCCATGGATTTTGGTTTGCCAGATATCGAGGCTGTCCGGCCAAGCTGGCTGCCAAACTCAATCCAAAGATTTGTTTTGCTTTTGGGCGGAGCTGACCCGCGCAAAAATATCCATACTGCTTTGCGCGCCATCGCGCTTTACAACGTTGAGCACTCGACGTCGCCTTTAGTGCCCATCGTCTTGGGCGGCCAGGTCAAATGCAAACGCAACCAATGTCCATTATCTCACGTCAGAGCACCCAACCATGTCAGTGACCCGGAGCTAAAATATCTTTACCAAAATGCTGCCACTATCCTCTATCCATCTTGGTATGAGGGTTTTGGTCTGCCTTTGCACGAGGCTTATCACCTGGGCACGCCCATTATCGCCTCAACTGCCGGCGCTTTGCCCGAGACAGCCCCTCCCAAAACCATCTTTTGCCACCCGGCCAAACCGCATGAATGGCTAATGGCTTTGGAGCTAATATTGGGTAAGTCTACCTAGACAGAAAGTTCAGCCTGTGAGTAACCTATTAACGATTGACAAAAGCGTCATTTTTTGCTAAGCTAACCCATTCTTTAGCTATAGAGGAGCAAAAGATCTTAATATTGTGCTTAAATTAGCCATATATATGAAAAACTTACTTAACCGTGCCCTGATCGTTGCTTTGGCGATCTTGAGCCTTGCTGCTGCCGTGCCTCAAGCTGCGTCAGCTGATACCGGTCCTTGGCAGTGGTCCGACATTTCGGACAAGCTAACGATCCGCGAAAATCGCCCGGTTTGGGCCATTGCCCGCGCCGACTCTTATTGGTACTTGACCGACGGCCAAGAACTTTGGTCAGGCGGCCATGTCTGGAAAACAGACGGCTTTATCATGAGCGACATCACTGTCGATGTCCGCAATGCCGGCATTTCACGCGTGGATGACATCGTTTCCAATGGTTCATCTGTTTTGTTTTTAAAGAACGTTGCTCAACGCAACAACACAATCGAAGCTTTGGCTTACAACGGCACGTTTACGAATTTGACGTCGCGGATCCGCCAGAACCTGTCTTCTGACGAAGGCTTGATTCAAGTCTCCGGCCAGAATGGCACATGGGGCATCATGACTTCATACGGCCGCGTTATCCTCTATACGCCATCAAGCAATGTATTGCGCACAATCAATCTTGCGAATTACAAGCTTACAAATATCCCTTATGTGCGCTCCCAAGGTTCACCTGTGGGTGGCACTCTCGTTTTCGCAGTTCAACCCGTGCAAGGAAATTGGCTGGCCATGTGGGAAGACTCTTATGGAGCGGAACATTTTGTAAAAATCGACAACAACGGAAACACAACCAACTTGACTGCTCCGAGCAATGCCAATGATTCTATCGTGACCATG
>JAJZQU010000051.1 GCA_021806685.1 bacterium
GCAGGCGACCCAAAATCGTTTGGACGCTGCTCCCTTTAAACGAATCAACCGCTTTTTGGATTTCCGCCATCTGTTGCTGTCGTTCTCCTATGACTTTTTGAAGTTCTTCCTTCCCCTCCCCTATCATTATCAGGGCTTCTACGCCCGCACTTCCCCGCAGAAGCACATCTTTCAAATCTTCTGGTGCGACAACTTCGCGCAAATCAGCAACCTCCATCTTACCCACCTGCTCAACAATAAGTTGTGCAGCTTTGACAGCTTTTTCCTCGCGCCGCTGTTGCCAAGCCTGCACGACCCTGGAATCTGAGGCGTGGACCAAAGATTCGACTTTCTTGAATTCCCTGTCAGTGGTGGTCACCATGGTCTGATAATCATCCCGCAACTGGGCGATTGTCGGTCGATTCTCCAAAAATGGATTTGTGACTTTATCAAATGACTGCATAAATTTGTAATATTAAATCAATACTCAATTTTCCTTAAGCGTTTTTTCTCGGCCTGGTGTTTCTTGGTCTCTAGCCTGCGTTCACGCGACGCGAAAGTGGGCTTGGTAGCAATTCGGGCAACTCTGGGCGTTAAGGCTTCTGTAACTAACCGGTTGAGCATCTCTATGACCAAAGCCCTGTTTTGGTCTTGGGAACGTGTCTCTTGAGATGTCAGGAACACTTCATCTTCATCATTGATACGGTTGGCAAGATAATGACGGATTAAATCTTTTTCCTCTGGGGTAAAAGCTGCTGATTGCTCCAAATTCCAATGCAACTGTGCTTTGGTTGAAACTTTATTGACGTTCTGCCCGCCCTTGCCCGAAGACCGCACAAATTCTAACTGCAACTCGGATTCTGGCACGCTTCTTGGGTCGTCATTTGCTTCTACTTCCTCAAAAGGGTTCATACTGGCCATATTATACGGCTAATGGGGATGGGGCGTCGAGACAAAGGATCTATCGCTTGCCAAGAATGTTTTTTTGCGATATAAATACCGGCGCCATGGTGGCCATAGTTTAACGGTAGAACAGCGGGTTGTGGTCCCGCTGGCGAGGGTTCAACTCCCTCTGGTCACCCCACAAAAATCTCTCGAGCAATCGAGGGATTTTTGTATTACTGACTGACATTCTGGCCAGCCTGCTGACTTTGTTCTAAACTATCGCCATGACTGAGGATTTGAAAAAACAATTGATAGAAAAAGCTTGTGAAAAACAGATAAAGACCGACCCATCACATGACATCAACCACGTCTTAAGGGTTGTTAATTTGGCCGAAAGAATTGCGGAACAGGAGGGCGCGGATCTGGATATAATCATCCCGGCGGCATGTTTCCATGACATCATCATCTATCCGAAGGACAGCCCTCAAAATAAAAACGCTGCAGATGAAAGTGCGGAATTAACCGAAGAGCTACTAGAGTCCTTGGACGATTATCCGACTGATAAAATTGAGAAAGTTAAAACAGCCATCCGCCAGTGCTCATTCTCAAAAGGCATTGAGCCCGATCTGTTGGAAGCGAGAATCCTACAGGATGCTGACAGGTTAGAGGCAACTGGCGCGATTTCTATCATGCGCACATTTTCCTCGGGAGGCCAAATGAACCAAAAATTTTACAAATCAGAAGACCCATTCTGTGAAAAAGGAGAGTCAATCCCCTTTGCCAGCGGATTAGATTTATTTTACAACCGCTTGCTGCTTGTCGAAGGCATGATGCACACTGATTTTGCCAAAAAGATAGCCAAAAGACGCACGGATTTTTTACGCGCCTTTCTTGACGAGACTAGAACTGAGCTTGAAGAGTCCGGAATAATAGAAACTTAGACTCTTGATTTAATTGCATTTCCCTGCTACAACATGGCAGCTGTTTAGACAGTTTGAACAACCGCGTTTTCAGGGAGGTGTTCCGTGGAAAGCGTCGCGAAAAAACCGCTTCTGCCTTGGCAACTGAAGATTGTCCTGAGCTTGGTGCTCACCCTGGCGACGGGCATCCTGCTCCACGCTCTTAGCAAACCCATCCCTTGGCAACTCGAGATGTGCCTGACAACGGCCTCTGCCCTGGGCGTGGCTATGGCCCTGCTATTCATCCCCAAGAAGCAGTTGGCCCGCATCGGCCAGATACCCGGCCTGGACCCGAACTGGATCACTTTCTGGGGGTTCTACTTCTGGTACGTGGGCCTGGCCTACTACTACATCACGAACGACCTCTATGGCCTGATAATCTTGAGCGGGATCGGCGGCGTCTTGGACGTCGTGGATGGGAAGATGGCCACTGCCATGAAAGAAGAGGGTGTTTTTCGCACCGCACTTTCCAAGATGCTTGGCAAGGTGGGTGACCCACTGGCCGACAAGAGCAAGTGTTTGCCGGTTATTGCCTTTTTCGGCATAGCGAGCATCATCTCCATCTACACCGTGATTGCCATCTTTGTCTTCGAGGTCTTCGGGACATTGTTGCGCTATCCGTTTGGCATCGGCGCCAGGTTCTACAAGCTTTCCAAGAGGACGGCTCCTGGTAGGCGAAAGGCAGTTCTGCGCACAGTTGGCATACGGCTGATCCGCAAGTCCCAAGCCACAGTTCATGGTAAGGTCAAGACAACAATCATGTGCTTGGGGATGCTGGTCTGCGTGCCCTACTATCGCAGGTGGTGCTTTGACCTGCCCTGGATCCCCAACGTCATCTATGACTTTGCGCTCGCCTTCGCGATAACCAGCGTACTCTCGCGCATGCGAATCAGCGCGGCCTTTGACCGGCTTATCGATTGGCCGCGTAAATGGAAGTTGTTCACCCATAAAGAAGTCGAGTTTAGCGGCGCCCTCGCTCGCCTCAACTAGCCGCCCGGCCTCACCGAGCGGTATTTTTATTACTGAGGTATACTATACCCATAAATCCTAACCCCATTTTATGCACGAAGGTATGACTTGTTGTGGGTGCAAGTGCCCACATCACGTAGTGGTACCTGTTTTAATTACGTTAATCGGCGTGGCCTTTTTGCTCCAAGCACTCGGCGTATTAAGTGCCTACGCCAACAGCATCATTTGGCCGATCCTCCTGATCCTCATCGGCCTGCAAAAAGCTTTTGGCAGCTTGTGCAAGTGCTGCTGCACAAAATAGTCAGCGCAATTAAAAACTCCCGGTTTATTTCACCGGGAGTTTTTATATTGCCTGGATAAGTTCTATCGCCTCTTTAACCTGCTCGTCCAGATTGTCACGCGACGTATCAAAAGTATATAAAAAGGGCATGTCCAAATGTTCGTGCAATGGTTTGCGTTCCTGATAACAGTGGATGGCATCGTCCGCATTTTCAAACAGCCACGTATGCTTATAATTGCGCAATTTGTTTAAAATAAAAGATTCAGGCGGGTTGATATGGATCCAGATGACCTTGATCTGCGGGTTTCGGCTGATTTCATTAATCAGTTCATATGAGGAACCGGCGCAGTCCGCATCAATAGCCACGCTAAAACCTTGCTTTAAATATTTGCCAATCAAATTTTTGGCAATTTCACGAGTGCGAACATAATTAAACCCATTTTCCTTTAAAATCTTCCTGATCTCATCACTCGAAATCCTGAGTAGCGATAAAGCCTTACTCAGGGGTTTAACCACTGTCGTTTTGCCGGACCCAACCAGGCCAACCGGGCAAAGCAAAATCTGGTGCATTGGTTTACCTGATGGCAATTCCAACTGCTTTTCGTAAAGCTGGCTAATGTTCTCAAAATCAGCGGCCATCACATCCTTGCCGACTTTTGATTCTTCCTCGCCAATATTTTTATTCATGGTGGCAATCCGGGCCGTGCACATGACCTTGCTTTGCGTGGGCTTCTGCTTCTTCCTTGGCAAATTTTTCTTGCATCTGCTTGTAATCCTTAATGCCTTTTTCCTTCAAAAACTCCAGGGCTTTGCGATTACGCATGACAGTATGCACGTAATCGCGGTATTCAGGCGAGGCGATTTGGTCGCGCACATCCTTGTCCTGGTCCTTGGCAACATCCAAAAGCCTATCGATTTCCAGGTCCAATTCAGCGTCAGTCACGTCCAGCTTATTTTCCTTAGCCACCTGCTTGATATAAACCGAAGTTTGTACGCGCTTGATGGCCTGAGGGATGAAATCCAACCTCATTTGGTCAACTGATTTTTTGAGGCTGGCCAAATAATCTTCCATTTTTCCGCCGCGGCTTTCGATGTCCCGTTTCAATTCCTCGACCATGCGCCGCGCTTCTTCTTTGATCAAAATTTCAGGCGTTTCCGTAAAAGACGACTTGCCGACAACCGTCTCTAGCAACTCAATCTCAGCTTTTTCCATGGCCTGCCGCTCGTTTTCCGAAGTTATATTTTTCTTCAGTATGTCGCGCAGAGCTTGGACGCTTTCAATGCCCAGGCTCTTGGCAAACTCATCATTAACCTCTGGCAATTTTATCTCATAGACATCTTTGACCTTCACGTCAAAATCAATATCCTTGCCGGCATACATTTTCTGGTAATGATCCTTAGGGAACTGCAAGACAAAAGTTCTTTGCTCGCCTTTCTTAAGGCCGATAAGCTTCTCTGAAAAATTCGGGATGTAATGTTCTTCCGCCAAATAAACTCTGTAATCCTTGGCTGTCCCACCCTCAAGGATCACATTGTCTTTCTTCATCTCTAAATCAATGACCACCATGTGGTCCTTGGTGGCTTGCTGCTCAGTCAAGATCTCTTGGTGCCGCATCTTGCGCAAGTCATCAATAGCTTGGTCAACCTCCGAGTCTTTAACCTCTTTAACTTTAACTTCAACGATGGGCTCGGTAACTTCTTCAGCTTTTTGGA
>JAJZQU010000052.1 GCA_021806685.1 bacterium
TGGGGGAAGATTTCCATCCAGGTCGCCTTGTGGAAGGGGATAATGGCTGTTTGGTAGCTGCGGAGCCCGGTGCCCGTCAAAGGATGGGCTTTAATGACCTGCCACGACTCTTGCCAGATAACAGTCCTCACCATGCTGGACCATCTTTTATTAAGCAGGAGTGAATCGTCCAAGTTAGTTGAGCGCAATTGCGTGCCCAGAATCTTATAGCCAACTATTCCTGCGGCAATAACGCCCAAAATAGTCATCACCAGACCAACGCGTCGCGTATGTCTATTGATGAGCAGGGCTAAGATAAAACCTATGCCCAAAGCCAATAGGCCTCCCATGGATTGAGCCAGTATCTCGGCAACGGCAGCCAGGGCCGCTGCGCTCAAAAAGAAAATGCGTGATGCCATCGTCTCCCCATCCCAAATTTTTCTGAGCCATTCGATAAAGCAGACAATCCCAAATGGAGCCATGAAAAGCGAAAGTCCGTTGGGAAAACCAAAGATGCCGGTCGCACGCCTGCCAGGCAGAACATCCCAAGGTGAAGGAATTCCCCAACCAGTGAAATATTGGAAGATTGAATAAAGGCCAAGCAAGATACAGACGATCGCAATGCCGTATAATAATTCCCCCTTTGCTTCCCCCTTTAATAAAGGGGGTTTTAAGTCGCCTCCCTTATTAAGGGAGGTGCCGACCCGAAGGGGAGGCGGAGGAATTAAGTCGCTTAGCATCACAAAAATTAAAATTGGCTCAAACATGAAAGCGCGCCAATGTCCCAAGGCAGCCCATTTATCCGGCGCGATAAAGACAGCAATCAACGTCACAACCAGCCAAGCTACTATGGGCCAAAACCATCGTGACTTGTAACTTGTAACTTGTAACTTTGAATCCGGCGTTACAAGTCGCGAGTCGCGAGTCACGAGTTTATAGATCAACCAACCGATAAACGATAAAAGTACAAAAATTTCAAGCAAAGTTGTTGGCAATGGGCCAATATTAAACCTTACGACATACAATGGCAGGATGATGGGCAATAAGAACAACCAAGCGTTCGAGCTTCGAGATTCGAGCTTCGAGATTCGAGCTTCGAGATTCGTCATACAACATCAATTGTAGCTTCACCACGCATGGCAAAAATCTCTTTAAGCGTTTCTTTGGAAACAGCCCCGGTTAGGATAACTAAGGCAGAATAAACAATGACACCGGCCATGATGGGGATAGGCAACCAAAGCCCGCGCAAGGGTATGATGGCCAAAACCATGACCAAGGATGCAAAAAGGGACTTTAGGCTGACGCTCCAGGCAAAGCCATTGGGTGCTGATTTGAGTGAAATCCAGGTTGCGGCTACAGCCACTGCCGTTTCCGAGGCAACTGTCAGCCAAGCGGCTGCTACCATGCCATAAGGCGGTATGAGCAGAATGTAGCCGGCAACTGTCAGCACAGCAACCACGATATAAACTGGCAGCATGGACATTTGTTTGTTGATGGCAACAACCACATGGGAAGAAATAGTTCCGAAGTATATGACAGCCGTGGCAATGGCTAGGATCTTTAAGATTTCACCAGAAGCCGCAAATTCCGGACCGGCAATAAAAATCATGGCCGGTGTGCCAATGGCCAGTATGCCCACGGCCATTGGAATCGCGATTAAGAGCATGACGTTGTAGCTTTGGCGCAGTAAATGGGTGAAGCGGCTATTATCCTTTTTGGTCCAGGCGTGGGCCAAGAGCGGCAGCATGACACCGGCCAACATAAAGGGGAAAGTCACCAATATCTCGAGTACGCGATAAGCAGCACTATAAATACCGACTTCAGCTGCTGAACGGGTGAGGGAAAGCACCAAGGTGTCAGCCTTGAAGTAGGCGAGGTTAAAAAGGATTGAAACTCCGATGGGCCAAGAACGCTTGAGGAGCTGCTTCCAAAAAGTCGGATCCCAGTTCCAACGAAATGATGCATAGCGCCGCGCCACCCACCAATTAAGGAGCAAGTTAGCTAGGCTTCCAATCGAGACGAACAAGACGATTGGTATCAGGCCAAAGTTGAAGATAATGGCGATTACCAGGCCCACTAACAGTACTGCCCGGCCCAAGACTTCGCTGATAGCCACGATGTGCATCTTCATGTGCCTTTGTTGCACGCCAATTACGACCTGGTTAAGCGAAGCAGAGAAGAAAGATGCCCAGAGCGCAAAAATAGCCATCTTCACTTCCCAGGCATACGGGAAAAACAATCCGATAAAAGGCGCGATACCAAGTATGGCAATGCCAGTTAAGATCCTAAAGGTCATGGTGGCGCTAATTGCTCGATTTTCGTATTTTTCATCACCCCTGTGCTCACCTAACATTTGGACAAGCATAACGTTGATGCCCAGATCCAACATGATGGCAAAGATTTGAAAGAAGGCGTTGGCCGTGGAATAATATCCAAAGCCGACCTGGCCCAAATAGCGTGTCATCAAGGCAATGCCAACCACACCCAAAAGGGTGGAAATGACTTTACCTATGGCCTGGGAGCCTGTATTCCAGGCAATGGCGCGGGTTTCGCTCATGTCGAGTATTTTGTCACAGTTAAGCCAGAATGTCATCTCCGCAGAGGCGGAGAACCAGAAAGAATTTTATGACCAAAATAGCACCGGGCGGTGACCACATGTCTGACGCCTCACAGCAACCGGCCCAACAAATGGTTCAAGCCTCCAAAACTCAAAAGGCTCCGAATAAAAATGCCGACGATCCGGCTGGTTCAGCAGCCGGTGTCCCGCGTATGAAGTTTGCGGCCAATAAGATTGTCCATACTCCCGAGACTCCGGCTGATTATGCCAAGCGCGTGAAGACCGATAAGGAGTTAAGGAATATTAAGCCGCAGGCCGAAAATACTTGAGATTTATGATCTTCAAAGATCGTGTTGATGCAGGCCAACAGTTGGCCCAAAGTCTGATGAGCCATTCCGGCAATAAGGATGTGCTTTTGTATGCCTTACCAAGGGGAGGCGTGGTAGTGGGTGCTGAAGTTGCCAAAGTCCTTGGTTTACCGCTTGATGTGATTGTAACGCGTAAGATTGGAGCACCGGAAAACGAGGAATATGCCATTGGTGCCATGGCTGAGACAGGAGAGATAATTTGGAATGAGGCGGAAAGGTTTGCCCATGACCAAAAAGTCTTGCAAAAAATCGTTGACAAAGAAAAAAAAGAAGCAGCTCGCCGCGTTGCCAGTTTTCGCAATAACCGTCCGCTGCCTGAGATGAAAGGTAAGATAGTCATCATCATTGATGATGGCGTAGCCACCGGTTTGACGATTCGTGCGGCTGTAGCGGCTGCGAGGCACCAACATGCTGGGAAAATCATATTGGCCGTGCCTCATGGTGCTGCTGAAAGTCTGGCCGAGCTAAGACGTGAAGCGGATGAAGTTGTGGCGTTAGCTGAACCGGAGATGTACGGTTCAGTTGGCCAGTATTATGAGATCTTTCCTCAGACTTCGGATCAAGAAGTTATTGAGCTTTTAAAAACATGCAACTCATAGCTTTTAAACATCGGCCTACTTTGGCCAAGGCCTTGGCCAAAAAGCTCAACCTCAAAATCAGTTGGGCAGAGTTGGGTGGTTACGCAGCAGGGGAGCTCAAAGTTGTTGCCCCTCAAAAAGTGGCCAGGCAAGTTATTGTCGTTTCTGATGTGGAAGAAGACCCGGTGAGTTTAGTCAGTTTATTGTTTTTAGCCGCTGCTCTGCGGTCAGCTGGAGCAAAGCGTGTGACGTTAGTTGCGCCTTGGATTGCTTATGGCCGCCAGGATAGAGTCGATAAACCAGGTCAAGCTCCGGCTGGTCTTGTTGCGGCACGAGTTTTGAGTCAGCCATTTGATAGGATCATTACCTTGGATGCTCATAGCCCGGCTTTCATTAAAGCGTTCGGCAAAAAGCTCATCAATCTTATGCCCAATGTATTAATTAATAACCAGACTCTTGTTGCTGCGCCAGACAGGGGAGCTACTGAGCGGGCAAAACGTTTTGCACGGGCGCTGGGACTGCCATGGGTAGTCATCGAAAAGCATCGGGGCAACAAGGGAGTGACGAGCAAAATCAGCAAAACAGATTTACCCAAAGTAAACCTAGCCAAGGTCTTGTTGGTTGATGATATGGCAGATAGCGGAGGTACGTTGGTATCAGCGGCTAAAGTCTTACGCCAGGCCGGGGCAAAACAGGTTGAGGCTTATGTGACCCATGTTTTGGACATGGCTAAGCTGAAAACAGCTCTCAAGAACAAAGTTTCACCTGTTTGGACTGCTTATGACCATAAAAGCCATAAGTTGTCGCTGTTGATATTGTCAGATTTAGTCAAAAGATTAGCTTAACCATGCTGGTTTTTGACCAATCATTAAAAAAATGCTATACTTACATAACGGTTGAAAAGAATGTAAGATAAAAACAAATATGCGGTTCTTAGCCAAACAAGTAGGCCAAGAGGCCAAACTATTTAACGTCTCATTATCGAGATGTTTGATGGTTTGGTCTTTTTTGTTCCTATTCTTCGGTCTGGCTTTCCCGGTACAT
>JAJZQU010000053.1 GCA_021806685.1 bacterium
CCTAAAACTGTATAAGGACAAAGAACAGGGGTGGTTGGAAATCTTGGACGACAAACAATACTTAACGGAAATAGACAGCTTGGCAAAGAAGTTCTCAAAATTTAAGAACTGCCTGGTCTTAGGCATCGGCGGATCAGACCTCGGTTCAAGAGCGATACTGGCAGCCATGAGGGATAACGGGAAGAAGACAAAACTTTGGTTCTCAGGGGATACGACCGACCCGGAAGAAGTCTCACGGGTTTTAGACTCAATACCTTGGGACAAAACCTGTATTAACGTTATCAGTAAATCAGGCGGGACTTTGGAAACAATGGCCGCCTTTTTTGATGCAAAACAGCGATTGATAAATAAAGTCGGTGCCAAAAAGGCTGCTGAAAGGATTGTCTGTACAACAGATCCTGAAAAAAGCGATTTAAGAGATTTGGCTATCAGCAAAGGCTACTCGCTCTTATCTGTTCCGCAGAATATCGGGGGACGCTTCTCAGTGCTGACGGCCGTAGGTCTTTTCCCCTTGGCCTTGGCCGGCATTAACGTCAAAAGCCTGCTTAAAGGTGCCTTAGCCACTCGCGATGACTGGATGAACCACCAAGGCACAACCCACGCCATAGACCGTTTTGCGGCTTGGCAGGTGGCACATGAGACTCGTAAGAAGAGGAATATCCATGTTTTGTTTGCCTATGCCGCGTGTTTGGGCCCACTAGCGAACTGGTGGCGGCAACTTTGGGCAGAATCACTTGGTAAAGCTATCAGAAAAAACGGTCACCCCAACCATTTCGGGCCAACACCGGTCGTAGCGGTTGGACCAACAGACCAACATTCGCAACTCCAGCTTTATCAGGATGGGCCTGACGACAAGGTCTACACTTTCCTGACCTCTACGACGTCCCGTTCAAAACTAAAAGTACCTGCCAGCGCCAAATCTTTCGGCCCGATGTCCCACGCGGCAGGCAGGTCGTTTGATCAGCTCTTACAGGCAGAAGCCCATGGCACAATCAATGCCCTGCTCGATGTCAGGAGGCCGATTGGCATATTAAACTTCAAAAAAATCAACGAAGAATCAGTCGGAGCTTTGATTGTTTTCTTGGAAATAGCTACGGCTGTTGCCGGTGAACTTTATGAAATCAATGCTTATGACCAACCAGGCGTTGAAGCCAGTAAGCGCCGTGCCCGCGAACTCTTGACAAGGCAGTAATGGGATATTTTGGATTAAAGATGTATAATGCAGACAAATTAAATTTTTTAATTGTTAATTTTTAATAGTTATTAGAACTATATGCCAGCCAAGAAGAAAGCTCCCTTACATAAATCACACAACGGTATTATTGCCGCCGGTTTGTTAGCCGGTGCGGCTTTGGGCGTAGCCACTGCCTATTACCTCAAAACGCCCAAGGGCAAGAAGATGCTCGATAAGGCGGAAAAGAAGGCTCTCGCTTTACAGCAAAAACTCATGACAGAGTTGAGCCAAACCAAAAAGTTGACCAAAGAGCGCTATGCCGAAATAGTAGAAAGGCTCATGGCTTATTATGCCAAGACCAAGGATATTTCTGCTTCTGAAATGCCTGAGGTCAAACAATATCTCATGAGCAAGTGGAAACAGATCGAAAAGGAATACAAGTCGGTCTAAGCTTGTAATCAAAATCAAAAGAGCTGACTCATCGTCAGCTCTTTTTGCATTTAGTTTTTACTTTTCTTGAACGTTATCTTGTCTGCTTTGGCGCTGACTTCGATTTTATCACCTTCATTTATCTCGCCTTCAATAAGCTTAAGGGACAACTCATCCAGCACCAAATCCTGGATGGCGCGCTTAAGCGGACGGGCGCCATAGGCAGGGTCATAGCCCTTTTCAGCCAACAAATCTTTGGCAGCCTCGGTAAATTCAGTGGTTATCTTGCGCTCAACTAATCGTTTGGCTACTTCTTTAAGCTGCAACTCAACGATTTGGCGCAAATCATCTTTGGATAAGGCGTGGAAGACGATGGTTTCATCAACGCGGTTCAAGAATTCCGGGCGGAAGACATCGCGCAGCATGCCCATGACTTTTTCTCGGATTTCCTCACTATTATTGCTTTTAGCCTTTGATCCATCCTTGAAGCCTATCTCACTGCCCTTGGTGCCATAATCCAAAATCATGTCTGAACCGATGTTAGAGGTCATGATGATAATCGTATTTTTGAAACTGACTGTCCTGCCTTTGCCGTCAGTCAGCCTGCCATCGTCCAGTACTTGGAGCAGGGTATTGAAGACTTCTGGGTGCGCCTTTTCAACCTCATCCAACAGCACGACTGAATACGGCTGTCGCCTTATCCTGTCGGTCAGTTGTCCGCCCTCGTCATAACCAATATAGCCCGGCGGTGAACCGATCATGCGGGCCACAGAATGGCGTTCGCCGTACTCGCTCATATCCAAACGGATGATGGCGTCTTCGTTGTCAAAAACACTGGCAGCCAAAGCTTTGGCTAGTTCTGTTTTGCCGACACCGGTTGGGCCCAAAAAGAGGAATGATCCAATAGGTTTTTTGGGCTCGGAAAGGCCGGCCCGCGAACGGCGGATGGCATTGGCTATGGCATGCACAGCTTCTTTTTGTCCGACAACGCGCTTACCCAACTCACTTTCCAAGTCAGCCAACTTCTTAGCTTCGCTTTCCAACATGCGAGAAACAGGTATGTGGGTCCAGCGGCTGACAACAGTGGCCACGTCTTCCTCGGTCACAGCATCCCTAAGCAAGCCGCGTTGGCCCTGCATCTTTTTTAACTTAGTTTCAAGACTCTTTAGCTCTTTTTCTTTTTCAGGGACTTGGCCGTAACGGATTTCCGAAACTTTTTCCAAATCACCTTGGCGCTCGGCGATTTCAGCCTGGCTCTTGAGCTTCTCAATATCTTGTTTGGCGACACGGCTGGCGGAAAGGATCTCTTTTTCCGCCTTCCAGGTCAATTCCAACTCATCGGACTTCTCGCGCACTTCAGCCAAGTGCCTTTCGAGCTGCTTTAACCTTTCTTTGGAATCAGCGTCTTCCTCCTTGACCAAAGTCCGTTTTTCAATTTCGAGTTTGACCATTTCACGCTTGAGCTTGTCCAAATCTTCGGGCATTGAACCAATCTGCATGCAAAGCCCAGAAGCAGCCTCATCAATCAGGTCAACGGCCTTGTCAGGTAAAAACCTATCAGAGATGTAACGGGAAGAGAGTTTAACAGCCGAAATCAACGCAGCATCAGTAATGCGCACGCCATGGTGCAACTCGTATTTGTCTTTAATGCCGCGCAGGATGGAGATGGCATCTTCCTCGCTTGGCTCTTCAACCATGATTGGTTGGAAGCGGCGCTCCAAAGCAGCGTCTTTTTCTATGTACTTGCGATATTCTCTGATAGTTGTGGCGCCAATAGCTTTAAGTTCGCCGCGCGCTAAAGCCGGTTTAAGTAAATTCGAAGCATCCATACTGCCGCCCTCGCCAGTCGCGCCAGCCCCGACCAAAGTGTGCAGCTCATCGATGAAGAGGATAACTTTACCGTGGCTATCTTGGACTTCTTTGATTAAAGCTTTAAGCCTTTCCTCAAATTCGCCGCGGAACTTGGTGCCCGCAACAAGTGATCCTAAATCCAGAGACACCAGCTCTTTGTCTTTGAGAGTTTCCGGAACATCACCTGAGACGATGCGTTGTGATAAGCCTTCAACAATAGCCGTCTTGCCTACGCCAGCTTCGCCGATAAGGACAGGGTTGTTCTTTGTGCGGCGAGAAAGGACTTGCATGACACGGCGGATTTCCTCGTCACGACCAATAACAGGATCAAGCTTTTCTTGCCTAGCCAGTTCTGTCAGGTTACGGGAATATTTTGATAAGGCTTGGTACTTGTTTTCCGGTTCCGGAGAATCAGCCATGGCACTGCCGCGCAAATCTTTTAAGGCATTCATGACCAAGTCAACCGTGACTCCGTGACGATTGAGAATAGAACCGACTTCGGTAGGGGAATCAGCCAAGGATAAAAGCAGGTGTTCGGTGGAGATGTACTCATCCTTGAATAGTTGAGCGGCTTTTTCTGACTGGACCAAGACACGGGCCAAGTCTTGGCTAAAATAAATCTGGCCAATACCTCCCATGCTGGTAGATATCTTAGGGAGTTGCTTCAACATAATCTCCAGGTCGCCATGCAGGCGTGCGGCATCGACTTGGAGTTTCTTTAAAATTGAGGGCACAACACTGCCTTCTTGGGCCAATAAGGCCAAGCAAAGGTGGATCGGTTCCAAGGCTTGCTGGCCGTTTTCCTGGGCCAGATGGTGGGCTAATTGGATAGCTTCTTGGCTTTTTGTAGTGAAATTTTGGGGCATCATATGGTTAGCACTCGTTGTCTTTGAGTGCTAATATTCATATCATAGCCCACAAAAGCCTGCAACTGCCCGGACGGTTGTGCCTGCCTAACGCCTCGGTTATCATATCTTGCGATGAAT
>JAJZQU010000054.1 GCA_021806685.1 bacterium
TTAGCGCGAATAATATTCAATGATGAGTTTTGGCTCAAAAATTTGTTTCAATTCATCACCTGCCGGCTGACTCGTAACCTTAACTGTCAGGTTGGCAGCATCCAAATTCAGCCAGGAAGGGGCCACAAAGCTCTTCAACTCTTCCGCCAAGTTCTTCCACGGGCTCTTGGCCTTCTTGCGGTCCTGGACAGTCAACACGTCGCCGACCTTAAGCCTGTAAGAAGGAATATTAACTTTCTTACCGTTGATTTGGATCTGCGAGTGCGAAGCCATCTGGCGGGCAGCGGCGCGGCTCTTGGCAAAACCAGCGCGGTAAAGGACATTGTCCAACCTCATCTCAAGCATGCGGACCAAAGTAACGCCGGAATCTCCCTTCATTTTGACGGCTGATGCAAAATAGTTGGCGAACTGGGTTTCAGAAAGGCCATAAAGGCGCTTAGCCTTTTGCTTTTCCCTCAACTGCTTGCCGTAGTCAGTCGGCCTGGCAGGACGACCATTACCATGGACGCCGGGCGGGAAAGGCCTCCGTGCAAAAGCGCACTTCGAAGTAAGGCAACGCGGGCCTTTAAGCAAAAGCTTCGCCCCTTCGCGGCGACATAATTTGCAGGATGATAGATTCGTTCGAGCCATAAGCAAGTTGGTCGGATGATTACAAACGCCTTGGGCGTGGTTTACGGCAGCCGTTATGCGGCATGGGCGTTACATCTTTGATAGACAAAACATTGATGTTGTTGATATTAAAAGCGCGGATGGCGCCTTCGCGGCCCTGACCAACGCCAGTCACATACAAGCTGACATCCTTGATTCCGTAGTCAACGACTTTTTCCAAAGCATTCTTGATGACGACTGAGGCGGCATACGGCGTAGCCTTCTTGGGCCCCTTAAACCCGCAATGCCCGGCTGTTGACCAAGCTATGCAATTGCCATTCAAATCAGTGATAGTGGCAATGGTATTGTTGTAAGTAGCCTGGATATAAACATTGGCATGGGCCAGCTGTTTTACAGTCTTGGCCTTCTTGCGTGGCTTGGCCACCTTCTTGGTCGCCTTTTCTTCCTGGGCGGCGGCTTCTGTGGTTTTTGTAGTTTCAGTACTCATAAGTCATTCATCCAAGATTACGTCTTCTCAAGCTTGCGCTTACCAGATCCCATGGTGCGGCGCACATTGCCGCGCACGGTGCGGCCGTTGGTGCGAGTGCGTTGGCCACGGACAGGCAAACCTTTGACATGCCTTGAACCACGGTAACTGCCAATTTCCTTTAACCGTTTGATGTTAGCTAATTTTTCACGGCGGAGTTCACCTTCGACCCGATACTTCTTTTCGACTTCGTCACGCAACTTTCTTTCTTGGTCTTCCGTTAAATCTTTGGGCTTGAGATCAGGACTCAAACCAGACGCCTTAACAATCTTGGCGGCCGTTGTATCGCCGATACCATAAATGTAGGTCAAGGCAATGACTAATCGCTTATTTTGTGGGATGACTATGCCAGCAATACGAGCCATAATTTTTTAGCCTTGACGCTGCTTATGCTTAGGACTCTTAGTGCAAATCACAAAGACCCGGCCCTTGCGCCGGATTAACTTGCAATCGCGACAGATTTTTTTGACAGATGCTCTTACCTTCATGTCTCGATGAGCCCGCTTTAGCGGCTTAATTAACTGATTAAATGGTTCCTCCGACCTGCCGTCCCGCTATCCATACATGGATCGCCGAGCCGTACAAGTGGGCTATAATCTAAAGGTTATTCGGCCCTTTGTCAAATCATAGGGAGTAATCTCAACCTGGACCTCGTCCCCGGGGGTCAGCCGGATGCGATTCATACGCAATTTCCCTGATAAATGACACAAAATCGTGTGTCCGTTCTCCAGCCTGACCTTGAAGGTCGCACTTGGTAGATTCTCCTCAATTACCCCCTTAACAACCAAAAAATCCTTGCCTGCGGCCTGTTGCTTATTTGACATAAGTATTGATCATGGGCTTATCCACAGTAAATATGCGCCAATTATACGTCTATTGACGGTATTTTGGCAACTTTTAGACATTAACCACTGCTTTTATCCTTCTTACCCCCGAACTGACTGCCTCTTCCTTTTGGATTTTGAAGCCTCCCAACTCCCCGGTATGGGTCACGTGAGGACCCCCGCAAATCTCTTTTGAGAAGAATCCCCTGGGATCTTGAGGGTCATGGACTGTATAAACTTTAACTTTGGCGCCGTATTTATCCTCAAAAAGGCCAATAGCCCCGGCTGCCTTAGCCTCGCTGACTGTCATTTCCTGGTAGTCGACTGCCAAGTCACGCTGAATAACGTCATTCACGATCTTCTCGACCTGCTGTATCTGCTCAGGCGTCATCTTTTCCGGATGGACAAAATCAAACCGAAGCCTTTCAGCTGTGATATTGCTCCCCTTTTGCGCCACATGATCGCCCAGCACCATCCTCAAAGCCTGTTGTAAGAGATGGGTCGCCGTATGGAGCTTGGCCGTTTCTTCGGATTGATCAGCCAGCCCGCCCTTAAAAACTCCGGCTGACGCCGTGCGTGAAAGTTCTTGGTGTTTCTTGAACTCCTCGGCAAAAGCTTCACGGTCAACTTTAGCACCCTGCTCAAGCACCAGCTCTTCGGTTAGCTCAACCGGAAAACCATAAGTCGAGTACAGAACAAAAGCCTGTTCACCGGTAATCTGTTTCTCCTTATCAAACATCCTCTTAAACTCTTTTAAACCGCGCTCCAAAGTTGCTCCGAACTTTTCTTCTTCTTTTTTTAGCTCGATTAAAACTTTCTCGGTGTTGGTTTCTAGCTCAGGATAAATTTTTTCGTATTCTGAGATGACAGCCTCAGCCACGGTCGGTGACATGAGCGTCTCAATACCTAAACGACGGGCCTCACGGACCGCCCGGCGGATGAGACGACGCACGATATAACCCTGACCGACATTGGACGGAGCTACACCACGAGGGTCACCGATGATAAACGTTGCGGCGCGAATGTGATCAATGATTATCCTGATTGATCGGTCACGCTCCTCGCCTTGGCCATAGCCGACCTTAAAAACGTCCGCTAAAACCTTGATCAGCCTTTGGTTAAGGTCTGTGTCGAAAATCGTGGGAACGCCCTGCAACATAGCCGCCATGCGCTCCAGGCCCATGCCAGTATCAACGTTGCGCTGGGCCAAAGGCTCAAACTTGCCATCATCACGCTTGTTGTATTGCATGAAGACATTGTTCCAGATCTCGACAAAACGTCCGCAATCGCAAGCCGGGTGGCACATGGCGCCAAAAAAGGGATTGTGCGGCTTACGCGTGTCAAAATAAATCTCAGTATCAGGTCCGCACGGGCCGGTCTGCCCGGCTGGTCCCCACCAATTATTATCTTTGTGATATGGATAAATACGAGGGCCTTGCGACTTTTGAGCAGGCTCATCCTTACCCGCCTCACCCACATCGGCCGCTATGCCATGCACAGCAAACTGGGCCTGCCACATGTTAATCGACTCATCGTCCCGCGGAGCATCATCATCGCCCTTAAAAACAGTCACAAATAAACGCTCAGGATCAATATCAAACCATGCCTTGCCGACTAATAGCTCGTATGACCATTGGATAGTTTCTTCTTTAAAATAATCACCCAGCGACCAGTTGCCCAACATCTCAAAAAACGTGCCATGACGATTATCGCCCACATTGTCGATATCCACGGTACGCAAACATTTTTGGACGCTGGCCAGACGCTTACCCATAGGATGAGTTTCACCCAAAAAATAAGGCACCAACGGATGCATGCCAGCTGTCGTGAAAAGGACAGTCGGGTCATTTTCAGGAATCAAAGAAGCCGAAGGTATGATGGCGTGCCCTTTTTGCTTGAAAAAATCCAGAAACATTTGCCTTACCTGGTCGGTTGTCAGTTGTTTCATAATGCGCATAGATTAACGCCTTTTCGCGCAGCTCGCAACCCATCACTCGAAACTCGAACGAAACAAAAAAGAGGCCGTGAGACCTCGAAGTCGAATGAACAATCAATCCCTGACCGGAACATTATCTTCCGCGGGGAATAGACCGATTGCCGCCAGCACCCGAGCCAGCTTGCACATAGGCGTCTTGAACGGAACATTCCCACTAATGTGATAACTCTCTGCCACACTGAGGGCGACATTGTACCTTGCCACCGGAAAATCATCCCCCTGAATAGGGGCGTTCTTAAGCTTTCGAATCTGAACGAAGTAACTCTCCCCACCAGGTTTCTTGTTATCTTCGCCCTTCAGCACCTTGTGCAATGCAGCCA
>JAJZQU010000055.1 GCA_021806685.1 bacterium
CCATCTCAGCCTCCTTAAGCTTGTTCATGTAATCGTCGATGTTCATGCGCCGCGACTGGATGACGACTTGGATGGGAAAATCCAGTGAGTTCAAGAACTGCATGTAGGCTTGCACAATGGCGTTTTGCTCGTCCTCGGACTTGAGCGAGAAGTTGATGCTCGAAACGAGCAACACGGCGCGCAACGTGCCATCCTTCAGGACTACGACATCTTCCCGGACTTCGGCGATGTTCAGGTAGCTTTGGGCCGGAACTCCCGGCTTTGATTTGGTCAGCTTGGAACTTTGCATATCTTTTTTAGTTAGGTTGTTGCTCCCCTTCTTCGGGCTTATAGACGCCGCCTGTGTTGACGGTCAAGGCCAGTTCGCGCAACCGGGTAGAGCTTGGCCTGGGTTTTTTAGCCGCTTCCTCAACCACCGGCAAACCAATGATTTTTTCCTGGCCGACCTGGATCAAGGCGTTTTTGTTCCAGACGCGCAAGGGCGGACGGATTTGCGTTTGCAAAAAATTCAAGAAGAAAAAATGGAAAGGCTGCCCGTTGATCTTTAAGAAGCCAAACGCCCCGGCAATGGCGCTGGTAATCAAGGCAGCCAAGATAAAATAAGCCATGGCCAAGACCTTATACTCCACAAAAAGCACACCGGCCGCGCCCAAACAGATCAAAAATTGCCGGACCGTGATCGGGCCGATGATCTTATCCTCGCTCTCTATGAATTGCGGCACTATGAATTGGTTTGGCATATCAATAATGCAGGCTGTTGTTGAGGTTAATCAAAACTTCTATTTCATCCCGCGTCAAAGTGTCTTCCCCGGCCTTACGGTGATCTTCGGCCAGTTGGGCAATGGGCTTGCCGGCCTTAAAGCTTTGGGAGACTAACTCCAAATACGTTTTCATGACGGGTGAAGTCTGCCAGGCCCGGATACCGGAAGCTCTTTGGTCAAAGCCTTCTTCGCCCAAGGTGCCGATGCGCTGCGTAAGCTTGTCCGCAGCATCTTGCGGCGTCTTGCCCAAACGGCGAAAGCTGGCAAGCGTCATGCCGCCCAGTTCATCAACCAAGCCCTGCAATTTGGGAACAGTGACTGGCCTGACCCCATCGACTGTGATTGGTTTCATTTCCTTGGCCATGGCAGCTGTCACCGCCGAAACTTTGACGGTCGGCGGCTTAGCGACAGTACTCGGCGCACTCACCAGTTCACCATATTGCTTCTTTTCGATAGCCGCATTCTTCAAATCCAAGGGGTGCTGCTCGCGGCTCTCAAAACCTTTCTTTATGGCCTGGGCCAATTCTTTGCGTTCGACATCGGCTGACTGGCGCTTTTTAATCTTTTCTTCGTACCATTTGGCATGTTCTTCGGCATCTTTTTTTCTTTTCTCTTCTATCTTCTTCCTTTGCTCGGTCAACTGCACTTCCAACTTACCATGCTCTTCAACTCCAATCTTGCCTCGAAATTCGTTATAAGAGTCTTCAATGATTTTGGCCAAACTCTCGGCGCCCGCCTTATCCAATCCCATGCCGCCGACTTTTGAGTCACGCTGTAAAAGTCCGAGCAGCTCGGTTGAGTTACGCACGTCCCTTAAGCGTGAAGATATAACATTGTTCAAACGGTTCTTGAGGTATTCATCCTCTGGTTTGTTAGGGATACGTTCCCAAGTGGCCTGGATGGCCTTGTCTAACTCAGTGACAGCCTTAGGCAACGGGGCCATCTTGGATTTGATTCTCGCAATCTGTTCATCTTCCTCACTCGAATCTCGAATCTCCGCTTCGCTGAATTTCGAATCTCGTCCCGATCGAGTTTCGAGCTTCGGGTTTCGAGCTTCGACTTTTGGATTCTGGATTTCTGCGGCAATGTAATCTTGGTAGGCATTCTCATCCATGATTTGGACGCCTTTGATCAAATCGCCGATAATCGTCAACGCCTGGTCGGCCATCTTCTCATCAAAACCCAAGCCGCCGAAATCCGACGGTTTTAGCATCACTTCTTTAGCCTGGCTCGGGACACGGACGCCCTTAATCATACTGACCAACAATTCCCGCAACCTATCCCGGGCCTGTTGCCCTGACGAGTGCAGGTTCAATCGGTTGATGACTTCGGATACTGCGCCGGCATAAGAGATGGGCTTGTATAAGACACGTTGTTGCGGCCAGTTTGAAAAGTCCACTTTTTCTGTTTCCAAAAAACTTAAAAGTTCCCTGCCATAAATCTCACGCAAAGGCCAAAAAATCCCCTTTAACAATTTGACCATGGCCTCTTTCTGCTGGTTTTCATCCGGGATATTGGATTTCAAGAACAAACCGATTTTGGTCAGCACGTCATCCAACGTAGCCGTACCCATGGCCGTATCCAAAATCGGGCCGTCAACGCCCTCAAAAAACTTATCCTGGGGCAACTTGTAGTCATCCATCAAGCCGCTATACACTTCGTCTACATTGCTCGAGAAAAAGTTTTGCAGCGCCATGGGCAGGTCGCTGAAGGTTGGATAGACTTTTCTAGCCATAAGATCAACTCTTCTCACTGCCGCGCATCAAACGCTGTGTAAATTCTATGGCGGTCCGCATTTGTTTCTGCTGTTCCGCGGTACCTTCCGGCGTGATGCCGGCAATCTCACCCTTAAAACTCATGCGCTGGCGTTCTTGGCCGCTCAGCTGGCCTCCAGCCGAAACGGATTTAGATTTGGCTTCAGCCGATTCTGCCTCAGTGCCTTGCCGCCTCATGGCCCCGGATATGGAAGAACGTTGGGCAGAGCTGGCATTGTCATAAGCATGCTTGAGCAAGGTTGGATCGTTCTTGATGGTATCGGTAAAGGCTGTCAAAGCTTCGCCTCCAGCCTCCTTAGCTGTTTCGGCCAAGGCAGCTATTGTCTCTATGTGCTGTGACCTTTCGGCAGCAGTGCCGGCAGCCTGCGCTTGTTGCAACGAACGGCCCAAAACTCCAGTATAATCATCTCTATTGCGCGTGATACGAGCTTGATCAGGACCCGTGAAACGACCCTGATTATCAATATCCAAAACTGCCTTAGCACTTAGATGCCCTTGCACAATGGCATTGCCAATGGCTGCGCGGCGAGCTGGCATCGTTGTCCCCTCTGCGTTAATAGTTTGCAAAGCACTGGTCGCGCCCCTGATATGGTCGGTATTGAGCCTCATTTCCATGTCTTCGATCTTTCTCGCCCGGTTCTCGACCACTTGTCCGTCATCGCCAAGCACAACCTTATTGCCTAAATTTGTGAGCTGAGCTTGATAGGCACTAACCAAGTCAGCAGCCGGAGTAACGTGACCTGCGGCGTCAGTGTAATCTTTGACGTTTTCCAAAATCTCAGCGCGTGTCCCAGCTTTGCCTCCCATGCTGAAATATTTAGCCTCACCACCTGGACTGACGACTGCATAGCCTTTACCGTCCTTACCAGACATAAGCGAATACCTGGCCTTCTCGCGATCCGCGTCTGACTTGCTGGAGTCCAAAAGTATCTTGGCGCTGTCCCTGCCTTCTTGCGAATTACGGATATAATCCAAGTGGGCCTTGGCATGTTGGCCTTGCCTGCCACGCATGAATTCCTTGTACTTGTCATCAGTCTCGGAAACAGTCAGGTTGCCGTCTTTATCCATCCAATTATTCGCTTTCATGGTAGCCAAGAAGGTCGCCGAATCCATGTAAGCATCATCCTTGATCTTGGTGTGGCCATTGTGGTCTGACATAACCTTGGCAACCGTGCTTTCAACATCACTGACTTTGTTCTGTTTACTTGGGTCTTTAGCCCGCGTGTCATTGATCTCCTCCATCAGCTTGGTATTGTTGGTTCCCTCGGCAAAACCCTTTGTCTCATCTTGCATGCTGGTAATCTTTTTGTCCGCCCTCTGACGCGCCAAAGCATCAACTTGGGCATCAACTTCCTTCTTGTCAGCATCTGTCAGCGGCCGATTGCCGTACTTAGCTTGATAAGCCTTGGAAGATGTTATATCTGATCTCGCGCCTTCTTTCTCTTGCTCTTGCAACTTCTTGGCATACAGCGAACTGCCTGCCAATGAAGACAAGGCCAGTTTGCCGCCCATGCTGCGCGCCAAATCACCAGATGATGCCCATTTGCGGAAAATCTTTTCCTGGGCTAAAGGATCTTCTTGAGCCACGGCTCCCTTCATTTCTTCGGCTATCTTGGCCGCCCGCTTCTTTGGTTCGGCCGCATGTTGCATCAAACCTTTACGCGCCTCATATGTCATAGGAAGGCCTGAC
>JAJZQU010000056.1 GCA_021806685.1 bacterium
CGAACAATGTAAGCCAGGATTTTGAAATGAGTAGCCACGTAAAAGAGAGCGTATCGTGAGGCCCCGAAAGTTTTTGGTTACTTTTTGCTTACAAAAAGTGACAAAGAAAAAATAAACTTATAACTTTTCAGTTATGAAAAGTGACAAAGAAAACTACGCTCCAATCGCGAGCGTCAAAACTGATACGCTCTCCGCACCGGCAGCAAGGAGAGCCCCGGCTGCTTCGGCAGCTGTGGCGCCGGTAGTGATAACGTCATCGACAAGTATGACGTTTTTCGGAACTTGGCCCACTGCTTCAAAACAATTTTTAATATTAAGTTGGCGTGTTGCCAAGTCATGCCCGACTGAAGACTGCGGATCACGGTGCGCGACTCTCTTTAGGCACAAACTAATCTTGGCTTGAGGCAAGCATTCGCAAAAAACCTTGGCAATAAGTTCCGCTTGGTTAAAACCCCGTTCTTTAAGGCGCTTGTCAGCCAATGGCATGGGTACCAGTACTGCATCCGCAGGAAAACAGGATGGCTGTCGAGCTCCCAAAAATAATTTGATGCTATGGCGCAAGCTTGAAGTGCCATGGAACTTTAAGGCCGTAATGGCAGCCCGCAATTTTGGGTCATGATAAAAACCAATGGCCCAAACATGGGCAAAAGGTAAATCACCACTGCACTCATGCTGGCCTAACGACAAACAGCGAGGACAAGCCTCACTATTTAAAAGCTGGACTTCTTGTTGGCACTGGCTGCACCACCACTCCCCTGATCTTCCGCAGGCAACACAAAAAGGCGGGAATAAAAAATCTAATACCTTGTCTTTAATCACAAACTAGCTGGGCCGATCGACATCTCATCAACTAAGTAACCTCCGCCGGATTGCTTGAGAAGCGTTATGGCCGCTTCTATATAACTGATATTGGTTGGCTTGCTCCTATCACCCGCATCTTCCACTTTTTGCGCCTGGACCTTGATGACAACCTTATCATCCCCTTCCTTGCCTTGGACAAGGCTGGAAGAAACAATGCGCGTTGTCATGCCATAGATCTGGCCGGCCGCCGGATATTGCGCAATCAAACGTTGCTGCTCGCTTTTCAGGAAATTTTGGAAGCGACTCGTGCCATCTTGCATGGCATCATTAAAACCCAAGAAACCATCCTGGTTGGTACCTGACCCTGAACGGCTCAAAACAGACTCAGCGCGGCGAATAGCATCCTGCAAAGGCGGGGCTTTTTGGGAATTTACCTGCTCAGCCGTGCTTGTGCCCTGGACAGTGGTCGGCATCTCGAGGGTCTTGGGCGCTGGTTTGGTATTCTCACGCTGCACAGCCTGCAGCTGCCTTTGCTGCTCTTCAGTCGTGCTCTGCTTTGGCCAGAAGATACCAACTAAAGTCCAGATTCCAAAGCCCAACAATAAAAGACCCAGGACTATCAGCACAATGGCCATGCGGCGGCGGTTCAGGATAGGCATATTTACAATTATAAATTATCAACATTCGACATTCATTAGGGAGTTTGTCGATAATTGAATATTGAATGTTATCATGTTGAATATTAATTACGCTCCACCTTGCGTTGATTCGGCGAACTTTTGTTTTTCTTCCTCAATCTTCAACAACTGGCGCGGGTCAGTGGTCACAATCTGGTCCTCGGCATAAGACGCCACGACTTGGATAGCGGCATGCTTGGCACCGGCAAAGAAAATGCCCTCGCCCTTGCCTGACTCCAGCAGCAAATATTTTTCAGATTGGGTCAGCAAGAAGACGCGGGCGATCAAGTCAATGGAAGCCGGGCTTTGCTTGAGCAATAATTGCATGGATGAGTTGGTCACGATGGCCTGGCCATAAGGCGAAGTCAAAAAGTCGTTGACATCTTGCGTGATAGTGGTGACGCCGAGGTAATACTTGCGGCAACGCTTGACCAAGGCGTGGATGAATTTGGCAGAGTCCTCGTATTGCATGAGCCACCAGGCTTCGTCGATGACCAGGATGCGCTTTTTGCGTTCCGAGCGTACTTGGTTCCAAATAAAGTTAACGATGGTGTAAATGCCGATAGGACGCAATTCGTCTTCCAAGTCACGAACAGAGAAGACAACCAGTTGGTTGTTCATCCTGACTGTTGTCGGCGAGTTCAAAAGGCCGGAAAAAGTTCCCTCGGTGTATTTTTTGAGGCGGACAACCAGGTCTTCCGTACCTTCCATACCCTCCAAGATGTCCTGGAAATCCTGCAGGATGGGCACTTCCACGGCCGAAAGGTCAGCGCCCGGCACAATATCTTTCTTGGCAAATGTTTCGAGCAAAGCGCGGTCCAAGATAGAATCCTCGGCCACTGTCACCTTGCCTAACATCAAACGGAGCAGGCCTTTGATGGTGATGACAGCGCTGCGGATGATGTCTTCGACCGATGTCTCCCCGCTAGTAGGCCGCGGCAAGTCAAACGGGTTGATTTTTGATTCTGATGACAAAGAAATGTTGATGTAAGTGCCATTAACGGCATCAGACAAATATTTATATTCCTTTTCAGGGTCAATGACGATGACGTCCACACCCAACATCATGGAACGCAGGACCTCGAGTTTGACTGTGTAGGACTTACCGGCGCCCGATGTGGCAAAAATCACCATGTTGGCGTTCTGCAAGGAAAAGCGGTCAAAAATAATGAGCGAGTTATTGTGGCGGTTAACCCCGTAGAGGATGCCTTCGTCGCTGGTCAGCTCGGCCGAGGTGAACGGGAAGGACGAGGCAATGGGCGAGGTGCTCATGTTAAAGGTGATCATGAGCTCGTCCAAGCCCAAAGGCATAGTGGAGTTAAAGCCTTGCTCGGCCTGGAAGTAAGCACGGCGCGTGTAAATCAGCATTGAGCCGAAAGTTGATTCGACTGACGAAGACAAGCGCTCCAGCTCTTCCTTGGAAGCAGAGTAAAACGTCGTATAAAAAGCAAATTGGTAAAAATGTTCTGTCCCCTGGGTCAGGTCATCGCGCAACTGTTCGATATCGCGCAAGGCTGTTTCTTCCTGCGGGTCGCGCGGCTTGCCTTCCTGGGCCTTCATGTTGATATTGGCTTCCAAGATACCCACTTTTTTCTTGAGCTGCTTCAAGATGACATCAGACTTGATGGGATAGAAGAACATGGCTATGTCCATCATGGCGTTTAGGTTGATGATGGGCGAGGCCCAGCCGACGGAAACATAACGCGGGTAAGTCACGATAAAGATGGTGCGCGCATAGACCGAGCCGAGCGAGATGAAGCTGGACTCGACCTTCATGGCCGAAGGCGCGACCAAATCTTTGATCGAGGCTACGCCCCGGCGGTATATGCGCTCTTCCTCGAGCGCGACCTTCTCTTCTTGCTGGCGTTTCTTCTGCTCTTCGGACGATGGCCCTTTTATCAGGCCAACTCCCCCGGCAGCCAGCTTGGAAGCATCAAGCTTTTTTTGTTCTGAGGTTTGGAATGCCATATGTTTATCCTTCAATTTGTAACTTATTGACGTCGCTCATGCGCTGCGTCTCGAAAAGTTCCGGGTTGTAGACCGTGTAATAAAGTTCAATCAGGCTCTGGGTATCCAGCATGACGGCGTTCAAGGACATGCCCTGGAGCCCGGCTATCACGTTGTTGACCCTTAGCATCAAGGCGGTCTTGTGCGTCTTGAACCTCTCCTCTGTCAAGCGGATGGTCACGAGCGGCGTCAAGATGGAACTCAAACGGTCCATAATGCCCTTCTTGCCTTCATAGGTCGGGTCGAGCGGCACGACCAAATAAAAACGTTTCTGCATGATTTCCGCCAAATCAACCAACTGCCGCACATAAGACCTATAGTCAACGATTTGGTTCCTCAAAAGCTCGTTCTTCTGCACCATCTCAGCCTCCTTAAGCTTGTTCATGTAATCGTCGATGTTCATGCGCCGCGACTGGATGACGACTTGGATGGGAAAATCCAGCGAGTTCAAGAACTGCATGTAGGCTTGCACAATGGCGTTCTGCTCGTCCTCGGACTTGAGCGAGAAGTTGATGCTCGAAACGAGCAACACGGCGCGCAAGGTGCCATCCTTCAAGACAACGACGTCTTCCCGGATCTCGGCGATGTTCAGGTAGCTTTGGGCCGGGACGCCCGGCTTTGATTTGGTCAGCTTGGAACTTTGCATATCTTTTTTAGTTAGGTTGTTGCTCCCCTTCTTCGGGCTTATAGACGCCGCCTGTGTT
>JAJZQU010000057.1 GCA_021806685.1 bacterium
GGCCTCGATTTCAAGTAATTGGTGGAAGTCCTTAAACGAGTTGACCAGTCCTCGCTCCATGAGCAGGCTGATGACGTTGATGCTTAACGGCTCCATTTGGTCGCCCAGGATTTTTTTCAAAGCTTCGTAACGCTGTTCGATTGAAATGGCAACGTTGGAAAGCATGGCACTGACTTTGGGGTCACTTTGCAAAACGCTGGCAAACAGAACCATGTCATCCATAAAGGCAGGAACGCTATTTTCCTTCTTGGCCGCTAGGATAGCGCCTTGGGCCAGGTCTGAAATTTGCCGGTTCTGTTTCTTGGCCATAATTATTCTGCCTCGAGATCTTTAATGGCTGACTGGATAAGCTTCTCGTGGGCCGTGGCATCCAAATCTTTGACGATCCTGCCGGTGGCTGCCGCAATAAGTTGGGCCAAATCCTGCTTGAGGGAGTTATAGGAAGCTGTACGTTCGCCCTTGATCTGTTCCTTAGCTTCAACCATTTGCTGCTCAATTTCATCTTTGGCTTGCTTTAGTTTCTCGTCTTTTAAGCCAGAAGCTTTTTGTTCGGCCACGTCAACTATATGCAAAGCCTCAGCGCGGGCCTTGGTCAGGACTTCGTCGCGCTCCTTTTCAATATCCTTAAGCTCTTGCTTGGCGCGGTCAGCATCATCAATCCCCTTTTTGATCTTGGCGCGGCGGCCTTCGAGTGTCATGATGAGCGACTTCCAGGCAAAAGCGCGGAGCACGATAAAGAGGATCAAAAAATTGACCAGCTGTGCGATGAACAGCTTGCCGTCGATCCCTAATTTGGTGAGCATTTCAGACATATTTTTTTTCGGAACTTCACAGTCCGTGTCCGGAAACCTCTTGTGAGGTTTCCGGCAACTGAGCGTGAAACGCCAGTTAGACGAATTTGATGATCAAAGCGACGACCAAAGCGTAAATGGCGATAGCCTCGATAAAGGCTGCCGCGATAAGCATGGCTGTCATGACCTTGGAGGCTGCCTCGGGATTGCGCCCGATTGATTCCATGGCCTTAGCACCGACTTTGCCGATGCTCAGGGCCGGGAACATGCCTCCGATGGCGATGGCGAAAGCCATGGCTATCAGTTTGATGGAGTCCAAGTTGGACGACACCAGGTTGGCTGCTTCTGCTGCCATAAGTGGATGGAGATTAACGCTTGTCAGTCGACTTGATCCTGTAACTTGTAACGTGTAACTCGAAACGTCTGATTTTGGCGTTACAGGTTACAAGTTGCGGGTTACGGGTATGTGTTATTTAAAGTCGCTGCTTAGGCGTAAGGGAATGAGTGGCTCATAGTCAGAAAGACGACGAGCTATCGCATGCTCCTACGATTCCGAAACCTGGCTGGCAGTTGTCACGCCGCCCGGCTTGCCGCCAAAGGTCGCACGGGAATAATCTGCGCGCTTGGCATGTTCCTCTTCGTGTTCGTGGCCAGTTGTGGCCATGCTCAAAAAGACAATGGTCAAAGTTGAAAAGACCAAGGCTTGGACAAAACCAACGAAGAGTTCAAGGAAGAGGAAGGGCAACGGTGCCAAAAACGGAGAAAGGTATCCCATGACAGCCAGCAAGACTTCTCCAGCAAAAATATTGCCGAAAAGACGGAAGGCAAAGGAAAGTGTTTTGGAAAATTCCGACATGAATTCCAACAGGCCGACGAAAGTCCCGATGAAGTAAGGTTTTTTCCAGGGTGCTACGAAAAACTTACCCAAGTAAGGCCCGACTTTTAGGAAGCGCATGCCCATGACTTGCACCGATACCATGGCAAAGATGGCTACCACAAAAGTAAAGTTTAAGTCAGCTGACATGGAACGGATGAACGGTATCAGCACCATGCCTTCTGCTTCGTGTTCCCAGATGCCGATAGAACCCAAGCCCGGCACCAGTTCTACCAAGTTGGAAAACAGCACGACAAAAAAGATTGTAGCTACGATTGGGAAGATTCTTATTGTCTTGGCATGGTCGTTGGTAATCGAATCAATAAAGTCGATAAAAAGTTCCATTCCCGCTTCCACTACCCCTGCCAGCCCTTTGGCCGGTTTATTAAGGTGCACGTTCCTTTTGACTGAAATGGCAATAATCAAAATCAATACAAAAAGGACAACCGTCACTAAAATCGTATTGGTGATGGGAAAACCCGCTATGGTTGTAAGGACTTCCGGTCCAATGGAGATTGCGAGCATGATTTGATTTAGTGGTTATTGCCATCCTTAGCTGAAGGGTCTGGTTTGTCCGTGACTTTTGAAATAATCGAGATAGCTTTTTTGCCAACCAGGATTGATGAGACAATGATAGAAATCGCTATGCCTATCAGCAGGAATGTGGGCGAGGTTTGGTAGTGTTTATCCAATAATCGTCCGGCCAGAGCCAGCACAACCAAGGGAATTGCCATGGTATAGCCCATTTCCCAGGCCAGGCTAAAAGCTTGACCTAAAGAAAGTCCGTTATCCACAGGCTTTTTAGGCCCCTCATTTGGCTGCGTTGGCTTAACTATCATGATTTTAAAGACGCCAAGATTATAGGCATGAGAAATACATATGTCAATGGTGCCAAAAAATAAAAAAAGAGCCGCTTGGAGCGGTCAGGAGGGCTTGTCGCAGTAGACAGTGATTTCGCCGGGCGAGCTGTGCTCTACCCGGTAGGTTGTAATGCCTTCGCAGGCGCATTCGACATAGGAAATACCGTAATATTCCCATGGCTGCATGATTCGCCACTCGTAGATGATCCCAAACAGGTCACGCAGGTCGCGGAAGGTTTTTTGCGCTTCCTTGTCATCACAATGGACGCGCGCATGTTGCGGTTGCGCGACTGCAATGATCGTAAACGGGCTGAGCAACATGGAAGTCACCCTGACCGAAGTCTGGATGGGCGGATCAGGAGCCTTGATGGTTTGCTGCGAGTTACAGGATGTGGCGAGCGCCACTAGAACAATGAGCCAAAGGGCACGGTACATGGTCGCCTCCTCCTTGTGATTGTCTTATTTACTCAGGTCGTGGCTATTTGGTCAATTTTAGAACCCGCAAGCAAAAGCCTCTTGGCTGTTTTTGGTAGTTACTTTGCAAATTTCCTCGTAATCCATTCCCCTGACTCGTGCTACATGTTCAGCAACGTGTCTGACATATGCCGGTTCATTTCTCGTCCCTCGCACAGGCACAGGCGCCAGCCAAGGTGCGTCAGTTTCAAGTAGCAGGCGCTCAAGCGGCATTTTTTTGACGATTGACTCCAATGTATCTTCAGGGGCTGTTGTCTTGCGAGGTTTAAACGTCACAATGCCGCCAATACCAAGATAGCAACCTAAATCCAGATAAGCTTTGGCAGTTTGCCAGGTTTCAGTAAACCCATGGATGACAATTCTAAGCTCGGTACCTAAAGCTCGAAGTTCGGACAAAAGTAGAAGCATATCATCTGCAGCGTCTCGAACGTGGACAATCAGGGTTTTGTCGAGCTTGGCCGCCAGAGCAGCTTGTTCAAGAAAAATTTTCTGCTGGTCTTTTTTTGCCTGTTCAACCGTCAAACCGGGTTTCATTGTTCCTTCTTGAGTAAAGTAATGATAATCAAGTCCTATTTCGCCAATGGCTATCACGCGTTTTGATGACTGAGCGATCTTTTCCAATCCTTTGATGTCATACGGCTCTTTCAAGGCTCCGATTTCATCATCGTCTTCAAAATCACTTGTCACATGGTCAGGATGGTAACCAACTGCCGCCCAAGTATCTTGATGTTTATCGGCGTAAGCCACTCCCTCGCGGCTCGTGTTCATGGCCGTGCCGACAGTTATTGTCTTTACGCCAAATTCGGCCATGCGTGCGTGCACAGCTTCTCTGTCTTCATCGTATTTTTTGAAATGAAGATGGGAATGGGTATCGATCAACACATCAGACTAAAAATCCAAGTATTTTTATAAAACCAGTATATATCCAAGATGCTATTGATGACCCATTGATATAGACCATGGCTGATGGAATCAGGTTGAACGTTTTTATCACCCAGATCAATCCGCCGATGATTATCATGCCTTCCAAAAAGCCCAAGACGCCGCCAAGTGCGTGGTTGATGGACTTCATGAACGGG
>JAJZQU010000011.1 GCA_021806685.1 bacterium
CATCCAAACCGACCTCTCGAGCTGGGACATGATAAGCTATGCGCCTTTGGCAGCCAGCATCGACCGCAACAACCTGACCATGCGCGTGCTGACAGATGCGGCTGACGGTGAACTCGTGCCGGCCAACGTGGGCGGGGCTTACATGCTTTTCCCCCGCAAACCTGATTGGTCAGAAATACGTTATATTGCCAACAATCCTTTTGTGACTAAAGAGGACGAGCGTAAGCAATTAGCTCCCCAAAGTCCGATTGTATTGGAGATTAAGAACGGTACGACATATGAGGGTTACGCTTTCCAGGTCTCGCAAAAACTCAAAAAGCAGGGCTACCAGGTTTCAGGCATCAGCAATGCAGCCCATAAAGGATATGAACGCAACATGCTTTTTGACTTGACCAACGGCAAGAAAACATCCGAACTGGTCGGACTCAAAAAAATACTTGATGCGGACGTCACCTCAGCCGAACCAACCAATACCAATGGCCACCGCGTGGTCTATGGTCCTAACATGACAGCTGAAACAATTGATTCAAGCACGACCGATATTTTAGTTGTCTTGGGTGAATCAAGTTTAGGATTAATCAATCCCTATTATGAGCCTCCCCAATCCCCGTAAACTCCCAGTGGTGGCCATTGTAGGCCGGGTCAATGTGGGCAAATCAACGCTTTGGAATCGTTTGACCGAAACCTCGCGAGCCATTGTCTCTAATGTCGCCCACACCACACGTGACCGCAATTATGCCCCATGCCTTTGGCGAGGCAAAATTTTTGATGTGGTTGACACCGGCGGTTTGGACGTAGAAAAAACCGAAATCGGCAAAGGTATCAAGAAACAATCTGAACAGGCCATTAAAGAAGCTAACATTGTCCTTTTCCTGGTTGACGCCCAAACCGGGATCATGGTCCAAGATTTGGAATTTGCCAAACTCGCCAGAAAACTTAATCGTCACATTCTATTGGTTGCCAATAAGACAGACCGTAATGCCCTACTTGGTCCGGCACTCTCCGGTGAATTATGGAAACTCGGTCTGGGAGAGCCAATACCTATCAGTGCGGCTTCAGGACGAGGCTTGGGCGACCTGCTTGATCGGACAATTACTGAACTGGAAAAAATGCGTAAAGCTCCAATTGACCAAGACGATTCGGCCAGGCTTAGCATTGTACTCATGGGCCGGCCCAACGTTGGCAAATCATCACTCATGAACGCCATTATGGGCGAGGAACGTTCGATTGTTTCCTCTATTGCCCACACCACACGTGAACCTTTGGACACCAACTTTGTCTGGCGTGACCATCCGATAACATTGGTGGATACGGCCGGCATGCGCAAACGCGCCAACATCAGCGGACGCTTGGAAGAAGAGGGTGTAGAGCGCAACCGCCAAGCCCTGTCGCGCGCTGACGTGGCCGTGTTGGTCGTAGATGCGACCGAAGATCCGGGTAAGCAAGACAAGCATCTGGCTGAGTTACTGGAGCAGACACACCGCGGATTGATTGTGGCCGTCAATAAATGGGATTTGGTAAAAAATAAAGATACCAAGACGACCAAGCTTTACGAGGATACTGTCAGGCAATGCCTACCCTTCCTTGATTGGGCGCCTTTTGTATTTATTTCTGCCAAACAAGGCCAGCGGGTGCACGACATCCTTGACCTGGCACTCCGCATCAAAGATGAACGCAAAAGAGTTATCGCGGACAATGCCATGGACAAGTTCCTCAAGCAGACCATGTCCCGCCAACGCCCTCGTGCGGCCAGGGGGTCAGAGACGCCCTACATTTCAACTGTCATCCAGACAGGTACCGAACCACCGCGCTTTAGAATCACAATCCGCGGTTCCAAAACCGCTCTCCACCAAGCCTGGCTCAAATTTTTTGAACGTCGCTTGCGTGAAAAATTCGGGTTCACTGGCACACCCATAGTCTTTAATATCGATAACGACACTAAGCCGGTCCCGCAAACCCCGGGCAAGCACAAAAAGAAGCGCCCGATTGGCAGACGCGCTGGACGGTACTAAAATAGTATCTATGAAGCTGATTGTCGGCCTGGGCAACCCGGGCAAAGAATACGACGGCTCACGCCACAACGTGGGCTTTTCGGTTGTTGACTTGATAGCTGAAGCTAATGGAGCGAAATGGAAGGCTGACACCAAGCATCATGCAGTCATTACAAAAATCGTGGTCGATGACAATCAGATCGTTCTCGCCAAACCAACCACCTTCATGAACCTGAGCGGCCAGGCTGTTTCAGCTTTGGCAAAATACTTTAAGGTCAAACCAACAGACATCCTGATCATACAGGACGAGCTGGATCTCTTGCCTGGTGCTTTCCGTTTTTCAGAAGGCGGACGGGCGGGTGGGCATCACGGATTAGAATCAATTCAGGAGTTCTTGCCTAAATTTGAATTACTTCGTCTGCGATTAGGTGTCGGTAAACCTTCATCCCATAAAGCTGGCAGGGATTGGGTTTTGACCAAACCAAAATCTAAAGAGTTGGAACTGATGGAAAGTGCAATAGAATTAGCAGCCGAAGCTGCAGTTGATTGGTCTATCCTGGGCATCCAGGCCGCGATGAATAAATGGAACAACCGAAAATAAAAACCTCCTGACTCTGCTTACGAATGGTCTATAGGCACGGGATTGGAGGGGCGCTCCCGCGACAGCCTTCCGCAAGCAGAATCCGAAGGTCTTATCTTGATAACCATGTCTTATCAAAACAACGCAAAATCTGTCAAGGATAACTGGGATGCCTCGCGCCTGGGCTGGTTGGGCTGCGCTTGGTATGAAAAATTCGGCCCAAAAAGCTTAGCCAAACTCTACAAAGTATTTGGAGAAAATAAGGGGCAAGAAGCCTGGCAGAGTTCTTTAGCCGGCTTGGTGAATGCCGGGATCAGCGAACAGACGGCCCAAGCTTTTTTGAAATGGAGACAGGATATTGACCTTGAAAATTTTAAAAATCGTTTGGCTCAAGACGGCATTGATTTTGTCTTGCCTTGGGACACGTTTTATCCGGCTGCTTTTAAAAACAGTTCTTGCCCGCCGGCTGCCCTCTTCTGGCGCGGTGCCCAACTTTCTAAAAAACCTTGGGTAGCTGTTGTTGGCACGCGCAAGATGAGCACTTATGGCAGACGGGCTTGCATGCAAATCGTGAGTGAACTGGTGCAGGCAGGAGCTGACATAGTTTCTGGCATGGCTTTGGGAATTGATGCCTGCGCCCACCAAGCAGCTTTAGATGCTAATGGGCAGACGGCGGCCGTCCTAGCGGGAGGTTTGGATAAGGCTTCTCTTTATCCTGTCTCCAACCAACCGCTGGCCGAACGCATCTTGCTGAATAAAGGCGCGCTGCTCAGCGAGTTCCCGCCCGGGACAAAAAATCTTCGTCCCCATTTCCCGCAACGCAACCGTTTGATTGCCACGCTGGCCCAAGCCGTGGTTGTAGTTGAAGCTGGGTTGGAATCAGGGTCTGTCTTGACTGCCAAACTGGCTTTGGATGAAAACCGGGATGTGTTTGCCGTACCAGGGCCAATCATGAACCCGGGCAGTTTTGGGGTGCATGACTTGTTGCGCCAAGGTGCGCAGATCTGCACGTCTGGTAATGACGTGCTGGCCAATAGCCGGGTCGGGGTTAAACTCTCGATCCCAGAAAGGCCACTGACCAATGACGAGCGCCGTATTTTAGACATGTGCCGGACGCCTGCCCACATAGATGAGTTAGTGCGTCTTTTGCAATCTTCACCCGCAGTCATAGGGGCAACTTGCACAACCTTGGAAATGATGGACGCTATCATCGAAAGTGAGGCCCAAACTTACCAATTAACGCCCAAAGGCAGGCAAATGTTACTCCCACATTTTGACTGACAAGCCGACTTCTGGTATCTTCGCTACATTATATGAAGCTGGTTATTGTCGAATCACCCACCAAAGCCAAGACAATTGGCCGTTTTTTAGGTAAGGACTACAAAATAATGGCTAGTGTTGGCCATATTCGCGACTTGCCCAAATCCAAGCTAGGCGTTGACGTTGAACACAATTTTGAACCACTGTACGTCATCCCCCCTGACCACAAGGCTAAGGTCAAGGAAATCAAAGACGCTGCCAAAAAAGCCAAAGACATCTATTTTGCGACTGACGAAGACCGCGAAGGAGAGGCTATTAGCTGGCACTTGGCCCAAGTTTTGGAGCAGGATCCGACCAAGGTCAAGCGCATCACTTTCCACGAAATTACCAAGTCGGCCATTTTGGATGCTTTGGAAAATCCGCGCCCGATTGACATGAAGTTGGTCGAAGCCCAACAGGCCAGGCGCGTGCTCGATAGGTTAGTGGGCTATGAGCTCTCCCCTTTCTTGTGGCGCCATGTTAAACGCGGGCTGTCAGCCGGTCGTGTGCAATCAGTTGCCATGCGTTTGATTGTGGAACGCGAGCGTACCATCTTGGCTTTCAATCCTGAAGAATATTGGAGCATTGAAGGAGCTTTTGAAAATACAAAAAATCAAACACTCGAAGCCAAGCTCCAGGCAGTGGATGAAAAGTCTTTGGACAAGATGGACATCAAGAGTAAGGAAGAGGCTGACAAGCTTTTGGCCGAGTGCCAAAAACAGGAATGGAAAGTTGCCTCAATCGAGCAGAAACGTAAGACAAAATCACCTCCCCCGCCTTTCACGACTTCAACCTTGCAACAAGAGGCTAACAACCGCTTGGGTTTTTCAGCTAAGCAAGTTATGACCTTGGCCCAAAAACTGTACGAAGGTGTGGAGATTGGTTTGGAAGGCCAACTCGGCTTGATTACCTACATGCGTACGGACAGCTTTAACCTGTCACAAAAATTCTTGGAAGAAGCCAAGGATTACCTTAAAGAGACTTTAGGTAAGGAATATACTTTGGACCAACCCAGGACTTACAAGACTAAATCCAAGGGCGCTCAAGAAGCCCACGAAGCCATTCGCCCGACTGACCCGACCCGCACACCGGATAGTTTGAAAGCGTTCTTGGATACTGGCATGTTGCGGCTCTACACGCTTATTTGGCAGCGGGCCATGGCTACCCAGATGCCTGAGGCTGTCTTAAACGCCACGCGCGTGGATATTGGCGGCGGCAAGTACACTTTCCGCGCCACCGGCCAGCAAGTGGTTGAGCCTGGTTACTTGAAACTTTATCCTGACCAAGAAAACGACAAACTGTTGCCGGAAATTTCCGAAGGCGAAAAGCTTAAGGCCCAAGAAATCAAAGGCATTCAGCACTTTACAGAGCCTCCGGCCCGCTACAGCGACGCCACGCTGGTCAAGGCTTTGGAAGAAGATGGCATTGGCCGGCCGAGTACTTATGCCTCGATCATTTCGACTGTCATTGAGCGTGGCTATGTTGAGCGCGATGAAAAGAAGCGCCTCAAGCCCTTGCCTATTGCCATGGACGTGAACGACCTGCTTATCAAGCGTTTCCCGGACATTGTTGACTTGGAGTTTACGGCCCGTTTGGAATCATCACTCGACTATGTGGCTGAAGGCACAACCCAATGGGAACCGCTGATGCATGCTTTTTACGGCCCGTTCCACAAGCAATTAGAAACACAGGAAAAAGAAATGGAACAAGAGGCCCAGAAAGATGCCGAAGGGCAGATTTGTGATGTTTGCGGCAAGCCCATGGTGGTCAAACGCGGACGCTTCGGACGTTTCTTGGCCTGTTCGGGTTATCCTGAATGTAAAAATACACGCCCGCTGCCGGGCGAAGCAGCTCCGCCCAAGCCGGAACCGACAGACGAGATTTGCCCCAAGTGCGGCGCGCCCATGGTCAAGAAGACCGGACGTTTTGGTCCGTTCTTAGCCTGCTCGCGCTATCCTGAATGCAAGACAATCGTTAACATCGAAGTCCCTGTCTTGGACCAAAATGGCAACCCGATCATGTGCCCAACCTGCAAGGAAGGCAAGATATTGGAACGCAAGTCAAAGAAAGGCAAACTCTTTTATTCCTGCTCGCGCTATCCTGAATGCAAACAAGCTTTCTGGGATAGGCCAACCGGCGAGGCTTGCCCGGAGTGCGGCTATCCGACCTTGCTCAAAAAAGGTAAGACACTCCATTGCCCGAATGAGGAATGTAAGTACAAAGCAACCATTGAACTTGAATAACAAAATGTAGAGACGTTGCATTGCAACGTCTCTACATTTTGTTATTATTCCTTACCTGTTTTTTCTGTTTTATTTTTTCCTAAAAGCTTCATGGGATCTGCCTTTTCGAGCCAATCAACGCCTTTCTTAAATGTACCACCCGGATCGCCCGTGAATTTCATCAGCCACTCAAGCATCGCGAGTGGTGCTTGCCACCTTGCCCAATACTGAAATCTTGCAATAGCAGCACCCGCACCTACTAAAAGGCCCCCAGCCCCTATGCCTGTCCCGATTGCGATCTTTTTAGCAATCCGGCCTGCTTTTGAGGTGCTTTTATTCTTCGTTTTAGCCGCTTCTGCTTCAGCCGGAGCACCCTTCCCCATCAGAGCCTTTTTCTCTTCTTCCAATTTTGCGAGCTGTTCCTCCAATTCGCCGACGACCTTTTGGCTCTTCATGTAGTCTTCAATGTTTTCAGTGTTTTCAAAGCTTTCTTCCCTTATCCCCAAACGCAGGTGCCTTCTGTTGGACTGCATCTCTTTCTTAATATCCTTTATCTTATCATCGATTTCATACATTCTCGCCACCAGATTCTCTTCTTCCTCAAATTCTTCGGGTGCAAGAGGAGCGACAACGGTGGGCTTCAAGGCAGTTGCTGAGTCCGGAGTTTTGGGTACAGATGGTAATCTTTTCTGGGCCCTGCCTAACAACTCCATTTCTTCAGCCTCATCTTTTTTGCGCAAATCTTCAATGCCTTTAAGCTCCAATAAAATAGTCGCTTCCCTGCGCTTCAGATCCGACACCTTGTCCTGCAGCTCGTCCCTCTTATCCTCACTTAGAGACTTATCAGCAAGTTCCCTTGCGTAATTTGCAAGACGCCTGCGTTTTTTACCAAGGTTGTCGTTAGTTTCCATTTCCTTGAGATCATAGTCCACGGCATTGTAGCGCAATTCCTTAAACCGTTCCTTTTCGCTCTTGGCTTCGTTGCCTTTTTCAGAGCTCAATTGGTCCCAAAGAGCCTGATTAAACCCGCCGGGCTCGGCATATGTTTCCGACCATTCGTTGACTGGCAGATTCTTAATCTCTGACAACCTGGCCTCAAGTCCGTTTTTTCTCTGTTCAGACTCTGATTTCGCAGCTTCTTTAATCAAATCCTCGGTCTTTCCTTCAAAAACTATTTTGGCTGGTGATGGGCGAGCTTCAACTTTTGATTTAACCGGTTCTGCTGATTTTTCTTTGGCTTTCACAACAGGTTCTATTTTAGGTTCAGCCTTAGCGGTTTTTACTTTTTCAACAGGCGCAGTTTCCGGCACAGCAGGTGCTGCTTCCGGGGCAACCCCGCGCATGGTTTTGCTTGGGACCGGTGCCTCCGCCAAATACTTACCCATGCCACGCAGAGTCTTAACATCTGATTCAATAACAGCGGCAGCCATCTCGGATTCTGGTTGTTTAATCGTCTCGGCCATGACAGAAGTCTTGATTTCCGGGGTTGTTTCTTCCTTAACCTGATCCATGGCGCGGCATTTAGCCACTAATTCCTGAAATTTGGGCTGAAAACTCTGGAGCTCGTCCCTCTTTTCTTTAATCTTATTTTTTAGGGATGCCATCCTCCTTTCTTTAGCCGCCTTCAACTCCTCTTTGTCATAAGCTTCAACATTACCCAAACCATCCTCCAAATCCTTGATCTCATTTATCACTCTACGCATGCCAGGCAAGACTTCCCATATTTCTTTGCCAATCTCGGGATCATTCATGTGTGTCACGAGTAAATCCCAGTCCTTTTTACTAAAACTTTCCGGAGTTTTTGGAGTGTCTTCCCTCGCTGATGTCTTAATTTCCGAAATTATATCTTCCGCGCCGAGTACTTCTTCTGGTTCAGTAGCCACAAGTTCCTCAGCCTTCCGCAAAGTCCTGGCCACGCGCGGTTCGACATGGATACCACCAAAATTTTCTTTTTTTTGAGATTCATTGATTGTAATCTCTTCGACGATTCGCCCCATTGCTTTATCGAAGTATGCCTTATTTTCTTCTGACCAACTTTTGGGATTACTTGGCCTCCCTTTTACAAAATTTTCTATATAATCCATTAAAGCCGTCAGCCGAATGCGTACGCTTTTTTCATCCATGTGTTCTTGAATCAACACCCTCTTGTCTTCATCTTTAACAAGATCAATCATCTTTAAAAGATAGTCTCTATGCTCTTTTTGCTCAAGATCTTCTTCATTAACAGCAGGTTCTTCTTTACGCGACTGAACCTTCTTTGTTTTTTCTACGACAGGCGGGGCCTTGGTTTCCGTTACCTCCGATTTAAGTTCCCTAACTTCGCTAATCCTACCTTCTGACCGTTCCTCAATTTTTCCTTGTGCATGTCCTGCTTCTTCGGGATGCGAAGCATTATAATCTTTTAATTTCTTCTTCCAAGACGCCAAATACGTGTCGTCATCCATTGTTCTATCTTTCACTTCTTCCAATTCTTTGATTTTCGACATAATCCTCTGCCGTTCAGTCTCAACGGAATCTTCGCTGGGCCTTGGTTTTTCGACTTCTGATTTAGAAACTGACTCTTCAACGACCGGTGCCGGCTCAGCTGCTTCTTCAGTAGTATTTAAGGACCTCAAACGCCTTGCTAACCGCCTTTCTTGTTTTGATATCTGATCCTCTAGACCCTTTCTCTCATTGCCAAAAGTTTTTATCAATTTAGCTTTTAAAGCTTCCAGCTGGCTTTTAATGCTCTCCGTCGAATCCGATTCACCTTGTTTCTCACGGCTTTGGGTCTCCGCCTCCGTTGTCTTATCGCCTATCACTTCCTTAATCCCTTTTTTCTTTTTCTCTTTAGATCTTGTCAGCTGCGCAACTGCCATCTCTTTTGATTGCGCGACTTTTTGGGCGGCTTCAGGAGCATGTACTGCAAGTTCATCGACATTAGAGAGTTGCTTTTCTTCTGTGGGCGTTAAATCTTCTTGAGACGCCAAGGCCTCAGCCGCTTCAACGGTCTTAGGAGCTTCTAGTTCTTCGACGAGCCTCAAGGTCGATTTTTGCTCGACCTTTGAGCCTTCGGCTGCTTCAACCGGCGCTATTCCCATCTGCTCGAAAGTCGCATGGCCGCTTTGCAGGTCGGATAACTTCATGGCTTTGGCTGATCTTGGCATAAAAAATCGTGTCAATTAATAGCCCAATTATAGCATAAAAACGGCCCCTCATCTGATTCTTGACATTTTGGCTAATTTATGCTATATTCTCTGATTCCAAACTCTTCATCCGCCTAGCGAATGATGGCTTGGATGGCGCAAGAATCAGTCGAGCGCCTGGCGCTCGTTTTTTTGACAGTCAACCTCAGAAAGCCCTGGACGTCACCAGGCGCCACATGGCACAAGCCACGTGGGATCAGGAGTAGAACGATGGACACGACGAACGTAGTAGTCAATGACAAGCCTGCGGATGACGGCGCACGATCTCCGCACCCGGAGTACAAGGGTGAGTTCATCTGGATCGGCGACCTCATTGAGGCACGTCGCGCCGCTGGCGAGAAGCCCACCGTGGGTCCGTACAGCAAGAAGGACTGGAAGAACGGCACGGAGTTCGAGCAGTTCACCGAGATCTGGGAGCTCGAGGTGGTGGAGTGCGCAATCTTCCGCTTCCCCAAGAGTGAGGCTTTCCAACCGGCGAATGCTCGTGGGATCGGGGACTACTTGACCATGAAGCATGAGGGCGTTGAGGTCATGCTACTGGACGGCCTGCAGCCCTCGATCACCGGGTCGGAGGAAGAGAACAACTTCGTGACGGGAAAGTGTCACATCCGCGTGAAGCGTGTGACTGCTTCGCACGGAGACCATGTGAACTGGTACTTGTTTCTCAAGCTGTTTCCGACCCAGGCCAAGCCGACAAACGAAGTCGTGATCAGCACGAATCCCGTCGGAGAGCGTAGCTACGGCTATGACACGCTCAAGCCACCCATGGCCGTCTCCCTTGCCAAGCTCCCCGGCTGATCTCGACGACCCCGCCACGGTCGTTCGCGAACGACGTGACCCGCCCTTTCAGCCAATGAAGCCCTCCTTCTCACCCCGCCACACGGGACACTCGAGAGGAGGGCTGATCTGTATCTGCTTACTAATAGCCTTAATGACAATTTGGATAACAACCGATACAATAACCATGCTTTCAATAATATGAGCCAAAATGACAATAAGCCCAGGCCAATCCATACCGTGGCCATGTTCCCAAAAATCCAGGCTGACACTGCGGCTGCTTACTATATCTTAAAGTCTTCTGGCGAAAAGCTTTTTCCAGGTATTAGCCAGGCTAAAGTTGTCTTTTGGACTGCCTTGCCAGAGGGCAAGACTGCTGCGCAGCTTGAGTCAGAGGGTTTCTTGACGATTGACTTGGGCGGCATGTTTGACCACCATTTGGCTAATGAGAAATTGGGCAAACGCGTGGAATGCGTCTCTGGCCTGATTGCCCGTTATTTGGGTGTTGAGGACGATTTGCGGCTCAAAAAACTTTTGGCCTGGGCCAAGCGGGACGACTTGCAAGGCAAAGGCACGATTAGCCCTGATCCTTTGGACCGGGCTTTTGGCTTATCGGGCATTATCATGAATGCCAACCGCGAATATTCCAAAGAACCGCAAAAAATCCTGAACTTAATCGTATTAATTATTGATTTGCATGTGCGCGAAGAACACCGCCGGCAAGTTGAGTTGCCTGAAGAACTGGAAAAACTCGAGCAAGCCGGCAAAGTGGATGTTTTCTCGCTGCAACAGGGATCAGCAGAGCTTGAAGCCATGTTTGTTGAGACTGACAATGTGGCCATGGCCGGCTTTTTGCGGGCTGCCAAAAAAATTGACTTGATCATCCAACGCCGGACAAGCGGCCACACCAATATCGTAACCCAGCAGGCCAGGAGCATAGATTTGCGCCCGCTGGTTGCAGTTTTGCGCATGGCCGAGGCTGAGAAAAAAGGTTTGAAATTAAAATTAGACGAAGCCGCCCTGATGTCTGCCGGACGCATGGAAGGCGTTGAGGAGTGGTATTATGACGATGCGGCCAATTCCATTCAAAATGGCGGCGTAAATCCAGAAGGCGTGCTTGCCACCAAGTTAAACCGGGACGAAGTTATTGCCTTGGTCAAAGAAGCTGTGCCCCTGGGCACAATCGGCTCGCTCAAAAGACTAAAAGAACAAGAATTATCATAATCTAAAGACGCCCCAACAGGGCGTCTTTGGTTTTTTTGACGTTAACGGGTTTTTCGTCGATAATGTGGCTGCCTTATGGGAACCGGGGTTTTCACGCTAAATGACCTAATTGGCCAAATCAAGGCCATAAGATCCAACGCTGACATCAAGCTGATTGAACGGGCTTTTGCTGTTGCTGATGCTGCCCACAAGGGGCAAAAACGCATGTCAGGCGAGCCTTACATCCAACATCCCCTGAATACAGCCATGATTTTGGTTGAAATGCATGCCCCGGACTCAGTCGTCGCGGCTGCACTCTTGCATGACGTGCCAGAAGATACCAACGTGACTTTGGATGAGATTGAGGAAAAGTTTGGCAAAGACATTGCCAGCATGATTAACGGCATCAGCAAGGTGGGTAAAATCAAATACCGCGGAGTTGAACGTTATATCGAGAACCTACGCAAGATGTTCGTGGCCATGGCCAACGACATCCGCGTCATCATCATCAAGTTTGCCGACCGCTTGCACAACCTGCAGACGCTGGATTCTTTGCCGCAAAAAAAGGCTTATCGCATTGCTTTAGAAAGTTTGGAAATTTACGCACCCATTGCCGGCCGCTTGGGCATGAATGAAATTAAAGGGCGTTTGGAGGACGCGGCTTTTAAGTACGTCCTGCCCAAAGAGTATGAGTGGACATTGGATCTTTCGACCAGGGCCACAACCAATAAGCAACCCTATATCCAAAAAATAGTCGAACAGATCAGGGAAGAGCTTTTCAAGGACGGCATCCAATACATCGACATCCATGGCCGCTACAAGCACCTCTACTCACTTTACCGAAAGTTGTTGAAATACGGTCGCGACGTGACCAAGATTTACGACTTCACTGCCATCCGTTGCATCTTGCCCACCACGGCTGATTGTTATGCTGCCTTGGGCATTATCCATAGCCGCTGGACGCCACTCAAAGGCCGCATCAAGGATTATATTTCCCAACCCAAACCCAACGGCTACCAATCTTTGCATACGACCGTCTTCTACGACCGCGGTTCGATCGTTGAGTTCCAATTGCGCACGCCAGAAATGCACGAGTCAGCTGAGTTTGGTATTGCTGCGCATTGGAGCTATGACGAAGTTAAAGGCAAACAATTCGTGGCCGACCGTTTCAAGCATATGCTGGATGCTGAAAAGGAAATCGAGTGGATCAGCCAGCTGGCTGTGCTGCAAAACACCATCAAGGATAAAAAAGAGTTCTTGGATTCGCTCGAAGAGCTTAAGCTGGACGTTTTCCGCGACCGTATTTTTGTCTATACGCCTAAGGGCGATGTGATTGACTTGCCGGAAGATTCGACGCCCATTGATTTTGCCTACCACATCCACACTGACATCGGTAACACCTGTTCGGCTGCCAAAGTTAATGGCATGATCCATCCTTTGGACCAGGCCCTCAAGAGCGGCGACATTGTTGAAATCATTTTGGACAAAAGCCGAAAAGGGCCAAACCCTGATTGGCTCCGGTTTGCCAAAACAAGACATGCTAAAAGCAAAATTCGCCAGTATGCCCGCGCGGGCTTGGCGAATTGGATCAAGGGCGTCATTCCTCATGCCATGAGGAAGAAGACCAAGAACAAATAAGTTTAAAGTTCTACCTGCCCGGTGGCCGAGACTCGATTGACAATGTTATTGAGGTCTTCGTCGTTTTCAAAAGCGATTTTAACTTCACCGCGGCCATCTGGCTGGCGCTTAATGTTGACTTTAAGCCCGAAAAATCCGCGCATGCGCGATTCCATATCCATTATGTTCGGGTCAACAATCTTAATGCGCCGGCGCTCTTGCGGGATATGCTCCTCGGCCTGGCGGACGGTAAAGTTGCCGTCCAACATGCGCTGGAACAATTCCAAGCGCTCTTCCTTGGTCGGGATTGAGAGCAATGTCCTGGCATTGGAAGCGGAAATTTTTTCTTGGGCTAAAGCGCTTTGGATTTCCGGTTCAAGCTGCAGAAGGCGCATGGTATTGCCGACTTGCGGGCGGCTCTTGCCCACGCGCTCCCCTATCTGGTCTTGCGTCAAGTCAAACTCCTCATGCAACCGCAAATAAGCGCGTGCTTCTTCGATGGGATTCAAATCCCTGCGTTGGACATTCTCGATAATGGCCATTTCCAACTTCTGTTGCTCATTGACCGTGCGGACTATGGCCGGCACTTCTGGCATTTCTGCAATCTTGGCAGCTCGCAAGCGACGTTCGCCGGCAATCAACTCATAACGACCATCAGGCAAGGGCGAAACGACCAAGGGCTGCAAGATGCCATGTTCTTTGATAGATGAGACCAAGTCCTCGAGCGCTGCGTAATCAAAATGCTCCCGCGGCTGGTGCGGGTTAGGCGAGATCAAACCTACAGGTATGCGATGAACTGATTCTATGACGTCAGATGGCTGAGCTTCACTTCGTGGACTCTCTTCGCCGGACGTTTGAGCTTGAATACTTGAGCCTGGCATTTCTTGTTCCTGCTCGTCTGCAAAAGGCTGGGAAATTTTAGGGGGAATTAGCGCACCCAATCCCCTACCGAGCCCTGATGGTCTTTTAAGCATCATATTTGTGTTTGTACAAAAATTTCTGTCCCTAAAACTTCCCTGGCCAAACGCTCGTAAGCCTTGGCTCCCATGTTATCCGGGTCAAAAGCAGCGATTGACCGGCCAAAGGAAGGAGCTTCTGCCAAGCGCACGCTGCGCGGGATGACCGAGCGGAAAATGTTATTGGGGAAATACTTATAAAGTTCCTGTAGGACGTCGTTTGAGAGTTTGGTGCGTTTGTCGTACATGGTGAGCACAGCGCCCAATATCTGGATATCAGGGCGTAAACGTTCCTTGACTAGCTTCAACGTTTCCAACAAATCAGCCAAACCTTCAAGCGCGTAATACTCAGCCTGGACCGGTATCAAAATTTCATCAGCGGCCACAATGCCGTTTAACGTGATATAACCCAAAGTAGGCGGACAATCAATTAAGATGTAATCATAATCATTCCTAACCTCGCGTAATGCTTCGTGCAGCTTGTATTCACGCCTCTCCATGTTAGGCAGCTCAGCGTTCAAGCCAGCCAAAGACGAGGTAGCGGGAGCAATGCGCAATGTCTCGTGCATGGTAGGCTGTACAATCTCACTCATGCGCACTTTGCCCAAGATAGCCTCGTATACGCTGCGCTCAATATTACGTTGGTCAATGCCAATGCCAGATGTAGCGTTGGTCTGAGGATCAAGATCAATGATTAAGACGAACTTTCCCAAGTCAGCCAAATACGCGCCTAAATTCACGGCAGTGGTGGTTTTGCCCACTCCCCCTTTCTGGTTCACAATACCAATTATGCGTGCCATAACCGCCTATATATTAGATGTCCCAACGGTTAAAGACAAGGGGATGCTTCTGGGCGATAAATCTGCGTCATTGACACTAAAACCAACGCATGGTAGTTTATTGCTCGGTATCTGAACTTTGTTTGATGTTTCGTGTAACGCGGGGTAGAGCAGTTGGCAGCTCGCCAGGCCCATAACCTGGAGGTCGTCGGTTCAAGTCCGACCCCCGCAACCAAAATAAAATCGCCTTATTGAAAGGGCGATTTTATTTTGTCCTGAGCGGAGTGAGTTTGACGAACGGAGTCGAAGGACCTTTTTTGTTTTTTCATCCTAAAAAAAACAAGCGGTCAAGCTGGGTGCTTTAACCGCCGAGTAGGCCGTTCCAAAGAGGGACTAGAGACTAGATGGTGCGCAAGTCGAGGATGGTGCTCACTTCGCAGATGAGCACTTCCTGATACGTGCCTTCATCATCTTCGTCATCATCATTATCAATCAAAATGTCCCTGGCTTCTTCTTTTTTGCCGAACTGCATGACGATGGCCAGCCTCGTAACCTTCCTGGGCGCTTTGATGCCCGGACTGGCTACGAATTGTTTGACTACTTGTCCATCGCCTGTCAGGCAGTGGAGCCCATGCTCCAGCCCGAGTCGATTATCGCCAGCAAAGTACACGACTACTCCCCGCTCCAAGATGTCACCGATGACCATCGGGGGCATGGAGCGAAAATTGTCGTGTTCAAGGAACAAATCGCCGTTCTTGGTGATCCGGGCCTTCAGAGGCCCGTGCTTTTTGAACCAAGCTGAGCTCATGCAGGTTGGAGGGTGAGACTTCTTATACCGCCTGCCTTCAAGCGGTCTTCTCCAAGGCTGTCTGTGATTCTTCAAGCTATCAACGATTCCCATTTCAATACCTCCTCCCGACTTTGCGTCGAGGTGGAAGGTGCACCGATGACTTGTTCTTTACCAGTTTTCGGCCTAAATGTCAAGCCAAAGCCCCCCGCCTTGGCTGGCCTGATTTATTTGACTAAATACAACAAAAAACACGGTTTTTAACCGTGTTTTTATGGTAGCGAGGGTGGGGATCGAACCCACGACCTTGGGCTTATGAGTCCCACGCTCTAACCAACTGAGCTACCTCGCCCCATGTTTTTTGCGGGAGCAATATAACCCATTCCCCGCCTTTTGGCAACCTTGACATTGGACGGATTTTAAGGTATTTTCCAAACCCGTCCTTTGACTTGGCTTATAGGCGCAGTACAACTCCATATTGTCCCCTTTTGGGATAGGAGGCCGTGATGCTGTCAGAAGAAGAAAAAGCAGAGGAAAACAAAGGATTGTTGGCGTACGCAATCGACTCGCTCGACCTCTCGCCGATTGTTGACTTGGAGATGGCCAAGCTGGCCATCGAACAGATCCTGCAATCGCGTGGGCCGAAGGTCGCACTTCACTGCCTGCCGTTCAATCGGCACAGGCACAACTTGGCCAGGCAGCTGAACGCCCTGACCAAAGGCGCGGAATGTCGACCCAAGTTCGTGATGGAGCTCATGTCGCTCTTTTCCGTCAATTTTGCGCCCAAGAGACGTGGACGACCGCTCTACACCATCACTCCCATCATCGTGCGCGAGCTGATCTTGGACGCAGATGACCTGGCCCTTATCATCGAAGGCCCTGCTATGCAGGCAATGATCGCGGATGACGAGTATGCCCTGGTGGCTGCCCACCTGAACACAGATGCCTACTGGCTACGGCGTGTTCGCGGGTTGGTCAATCAGGCACATTACCGTCGAGCCTGGGACGAACTCTACCGAGCCTCTACCGGGTGGCAACGCGAATCGGGCGAGATCAAGTACTGCTTCAATGCCACGTCCGAGACAGTTGAGCTGCTGGCCTACGAGCTTTACTCGGCCATGCAACTCAACAAGTGCATTCCGTCGGCTGGCCTTCGGCACCGGCGACGGCAACAGCTCCGCAAGAGGCGCCCGCTGACAGAGCTTTGCAAGCAGGACCAATGGTTCGCCGTCCATCACCTGCACGAAGACGTGCCTCTCGAAACGGCTACCCTGGCCGACGTCAAACAGGAGGGGCTGATCCTGATGCACTTGGCTGCGCACTTCCGCGGAATACGCAACGCACGCCGCGCAACCAAGAAGCGCTCCCAAGCAGGAGCAACCATGTCCGCTGCCTAAGGACAACCTGGCGGTTTAAGCACTCTTAGCCGCTTCTTTTTTTTATAATTTCTTTAATCCCTCTAAAACAGTTGCTGCCGTCTTTTCCCAACTAAACTTTTGAGCTTGTCTACTCCCCTCTCCTGCATTTGTGGGAGAGGGGCTGAGGGTGAGGGCGTTAACCCAAGCCTCCTCATCCTCCGGATCAAACAACGTCCCCGCCTCACCAACAACTTCCGGCAATGCGCCTCGATTGGAAGCGATAACCTGAGTATTGGCTTGCAAAGCCTCAAGTGCTACGAGGCCAAAACCCTCATCCAGCGATGGAACTGCAACAATCCTGGCGGCCAACAAGAGTTGACGTTTTTCCTCATCATTAAAATCTTTAATACGGTGGAACCTTGATGCTTCATCGGGAGTCAGATTATCAATCTCTTTAGATACATCCTCAAACTTCCAGCCGTTTCGACCTGCAATAACCAGGTCCAATCCTCCATCAGCCTTTTTCCAAGCCCTTATCAGCATCGCTAAATTCTTGCGAGGTTCAACTGTACCCAAAGCTAAGACGAATTGACCCCCTACTCCCCACTTACTACGACAATATTCTTTAGCTGACTTTTTAATTGTTAATTGTTCATCTCCCCCTTCATGCGTGACTATCACTTTTTCTTGGGAGACTTTTGCATGGCGGATAATGGCTTGTTTGGTATATTCGGAAACAGCAAAGATAATCGGTGCACGTTTAATGCCTCGCAAAAATAGACGGGTCGTTAATTGACGATGGAGCCAAGATTCCGGGAACCATTCCGGATGATCAAAAATTATCAAATCATGTACCCAAGGAATGGCTGGGATATCCAGGCCATAACTGACCGCGCCTGACAAGACAAATAAAATATCACATTGATCTTTTTTGATAGCGAGTTTTAAACTTTTGCTCGAACCATCGGCCAGCTCAATAACTCTCAAATTGTCATTCTGAGCGAAGTCTGACGGAGTCGAAGAATCTGGTTTCAAGAACGAGCCAGATCCCTCGACTACGCTCGGGATGACAGAAGGGAAAGCCGTTCCTTTAACAACAAAAACTTTCCAATCAATGGACTTGTCTTTAATCAATTGAGTACATAAAGCCCTGGCTGCATGCGCCACGCCAGCCCCTTCCGACCCGTCGCTCGGCAGACATCGTAGGTCTAAACCGACTTTCATATTTGGCTAGTTCGGCCAATCAAAAGAACTGAAAGCCCAACCAGTCAAAGCTTTAATATCGCGATAACGTGAAAAATGATTGTCACTTCCTAACAAAACCGCAACTACCTCATGCCCCTTGGCATCACGCGTGACTTGGGCCATGCAAAAACCCGCTTCAGGCAATGAGCCTGTCTTGGCGCCTACAATTTTATATGGCGCTTTATTCAGGAAAGAGGTCAACAATAAATTAGTTGATTCTACTTTAATTTCCTTACCAGCCCTTGTCTTAACAGCCACTTCCGGCTCATCCAAAACCGCACGAATATCGGGTTCGCGTAAAGCAATGGTTATCAAAGCCGCCACATCAGCCGCATTAGATTGGTTGCCTGATTTCAAGCCGGTTGGTTCTACAAAAACCATTGAGTCAAGATCCATTTCCTTGGCTTTGCCGTTCATCCTGTCGATAAATTCTTGCCTGTTCAGCCCACTGGTACGCGCCAAGGCATTGCCTGCTGCATTGACAGAGCCAACCAGCAAGGCCCGCATCGCGTCTTTGCGTGAGATGGTATCGCCGGCAGCAAAAATCGGCTTGCTTTCATGGTCAAAATCATCCTCAATAAAAGTCAGGTCCCCATCCAACTTTTTATCACTCTCCATGACAACCAAGGCTGTCATGAGCTTGGTGATGCTGGCTATGGGATGGATATCATGCGGCGCTTTGGCGTACAGGATGCCACCGGTCGCCACGTCAGCCACAAAAACGCTTTTGCCAGAGGTCACAATACCCAAATTATTCTGGTTTTTCTTTTTAGGCGGCTTTGGGACGGTCTTAACCGGCCCCACCTGAACCTGGACAGCCAAAACCGGCTGGATCGGCACAGACTGGCCATACATGGTTATTGGGTCGAGATGGGGCGAGGGCGCAGGCGCCAAGGCCATAACCGCCATGATACCGAGGAGGTTTTGAAACATATTAAACGTTGATTTGTTCTTTTGGTTCTTTATCTGATTTGTCTTCTACTTGGTTTAAGTGGTCCAGCACATCCGAAATAGCGGCATTGCCCCGCAAGGTCTCATAATCCGGTAAATCTTTGACTGATGAAAGGCCAAGGTGGTTCATGAAATCAAAAGTCACGGCATAAGTCGGCTGGCCCAAACGCTCATCATCTTTCTGCTCGACTAACCCGCGGATCATTAGGTTGCGCAAGATAAGGGATGACTGGATACCTCGGATCTGCTCAAGCTCAGGCCTGGTCATGGGTCCGCGATATGCCAGGATCGTCAAAGCCTCAAGTGAGGCGCGCGTCAACTCAGCCTGCTCCTCATCCTTAATGACTTTTTTGACTACCTCGGCTGCCTCAGGTTTGGTAACCAGCTCAAGCTCCTTGCCATATTCCTGCAACATAAGACCGCCGTTCTCCTGCAGGCGCTCCTTAAGCGCATCTAAGGCATCTTCTACCTCATCTACCTTAACATCCATAAGCTCAGCCAATTTGCGTGCTGTGAGTGGCTTGTTGGCAGCGAACAATATCGCTTCGATTGTCTGGTCAAGTTTCATATTTGATTGCTAGACGAATGATTCAGCCAACGGATCACGCTCCGGGGCCTCGGGATGCAGGCTGATATCAATATCATTGAATAAATCCTTTTGATCAACCATGACAAACCTCTGTTTGATCAGTTCCAAGAGCGCCAAAAAAGAAACAATGGCGTCTTCTTTATGGCTGGCATCCTTAAGAAATGACCTAAATGTCAGTGCGGCATGGTCTTTGATCTTGGAAAACAGGTCCCGAATGCGGTCGTGCAATGAAATGGCGCGCCTGACTGCCACTTTTGGCAAACGAACAATTGGTTCAAGGCGGGCAATCACCCGTTTCATGGCATCCAACAAAACCTGGGCATCCACATTGGTAGGCGGTAGGAATTTAACTTCCCTGCGCCTGGCAACTGATAAGCCGCGCGTAAATGACCGATTACCGGATTTCCAGATGGCATCTATTTCGCGGGCTGCGGCCACAAACATTTGGTATTGGCGGAGCTGGGCCTCAAGGTCAGGGCCTTCTTCCATCTCTTGGTCCCTAAAATCAGGTAATAATAACTGCGACTTTAAATAAACAAGCTTTGAGGCAATAACTAAAAAATCCGCCAATTCCTCGGGCGGTACGGGTGAAGCTTGCATGTATTGGACAAACTGGTCGGCCACTGTGGCTAAAGATATCTTGGAAACTTCCAGTTCATTCTGCTCAACTAACTGCAAAAGCAGGTCCAAAGGCCCTTCAAAATGCTCAACATTTACCTTATAAGCCACGGCAAATATAATAACCCAAAGGTAAAAAAATGGCTAGGCTCAAGCCTTTTTTGCCTTAAAAAACTCTTCAATCAACTCAAGGTCTTTCTTATCCTTGTCTCGGCCAACGTGTTTCTTCCATTCAATGACGTATTCCATCCTGACAAACGGCAGGCCTTCGATCATTTCCGCCGAATCAATCAGCTCATCAACGTTGACGTCAAACGGTTCCCATTTGCTGAAAAGTTCCACATGACCAATCAATAAGCCATTACCTTTTTCATTGGGTGGATAGATTTTGGATAGGCTGTCCCACAAATCTTTCTTAATCAAAACATCAACATCGCGCGCTTCCCTTATGCCGCGGATAGCCAAAGGCCCGCTGCCAAAGATGGCGTATTGTTTGGACGGCAGGTTGAGCTGCTTCAGCTCATCGAGATATGGGAGCATAACGATTATCTGTTATCAATGCCGATGGCTTCCGTGACGTTCTTAAACCCGTCAGCGCGGAGTTTGGCCGCCAAACCGCGCATGAGCTGCGATGGCCAAAGAGGGCCGTTGTAGATGAGGGAAGTTACAATCTGGAGGGAGGATGCTCCCAGTCGGATTTTACGATACGCATCTTCGACTGAATCAATGCCTCCGCAACCGATGAATTGATAACGCTGGTGGCCATGACGATAAGCGAATTTAAGGTTTTGGTCAGCCAACTCACGCAAGTGCTGGCCCGATACTCCTCCGCTCTTAGCCACTGCCAGGTTCTTTGAAGTCAAACCAGTCCGATCATGCGTTAAATTAGATAGGACAAAACCTTTGACCCAAGAAAACTTTTCGCAATCGTTCATTACTTCCAACAGCCGAGCTTCGGAAAGGTCTGGTGAAATCTTGAAGAAGACCGGCTTTATTGGGTGTAACGCGTCTAAGCGCGCAAGACACTCGCGGAACATGATTGGGTCTTTGCAATACTGGACTCCGTCGCCCGTATTAGGACACGAGACATTGACTGTCATGTAATCCGCATAAGGTTGGAGTTTCTCAAAAGCATTGAGCAAATCCTGCAGGCCCTCGGCACCGCCCAGCCCGGGCACGTTGGCTTTGGCCACTGAAATGCCGACCGGCATTTGCCAGCGCCCTCGTTCGCGGTTGAGCTTAAAACGGGCAGCCACAGCTTCCATGCCAGTTGAGAGCAAACCATAATTGATGACCAGTGCGCGGTCTTCGGGTAAGCGCCACAACCGCGGGCGCTGGTTGCCCGGGCTAGGCTGGCCGGTTATTGAACCAACTTCTACAAAAGAAAAACCGACATCTTTAAGGATCGGGACCATTCGGCCCTCCTTATCAAAACCAGCTGCCACGCCAAGCGGATGTTGCAGTTTGAGGCCGGCCAGCTCTGTTTGCAGTATTGGATCGACGACCGGACGGCAGGCTAAGCGGGTAGCCCATCTGGTCAGGCCAAAACGGCCCAAGTTCTCCCCTACCCAAACAAAAAAGTGGTGCGTATCTTCAGCATCAAAGGCAAAGAAGATGGGTTTTAAGATGTGGTCGTAAATCATTTAGTAATCTTGATGTGCGCTTCAGCAACCTGCTCAGGCGGAAGCTCGGACGGCGCGCCCATGAGCGGGTCCCGCGCATCGCCGGTCTTGGGGAAAGCAATAACCTCGCGGATGCTCGGTTCGTTGCACAGGATCATGGCAATGCGGTCCAAGCCCGGCGCCGCACCTCCGTGCGGGGGCGCGCCGTACTGGAAAGCTTCGAGCATGTGGCCGAATTTTTGCTGGATCTGCTCGTCACTCAAGCCAAGGATATCAAAAATCTTTTTTTGCATCTCGGGCTTGTGGATACGGATCGAACCGGACGATATTTCGTAGCCATTCAAGACCAAATCATAACTCCAAGCACGGACTTTGAGAGGCTCCTTGTCCAAAAACTTCTCATCTTCGGGATTAATCATGCAGAATGGGTGGTGGGCTGCTGCCATGTGCCCATCTGACCCGACTTCAAACATCGGAAAATCAACCACCCAGCAAAAAGCCAGCTCGTCTGGATCATTTTTGTCATTACGCATGTCAGGCTTGTCTGAACCGTATTGGTTCTTGGCATCCTCGTAGGTAATGCGGGCAAATTTCTTGAAAGTCAGTTTCTTTTCAGGCACGACCTCCTTGACCATCTGGACCATCATGTCCTCAACAACCTGCAAGATGTCTTCCTGCTCAACAAACGACATCTCGAGGTCAAGCTGAGTAAACTCCATTTGCCGGTCGCCGCGCGCATCTTCATCGCGGTAGCAACGCGCAACCTGGAAATATTTCTCCGCTCCCCCGACCATGAGCAATTGCTTGAATTGTTGCGGTGACTGGGGCAAGACGTAAAACTTACCGGGATGCAAACGCGATGGCACGAGGTATTCACGCGATCCTTCGGGCGTACCTTTGACCATGGTTGGCGTTTCGATTTCCATGAAGCCCTTTTCAATTAAAT
>JAJZQU010000012.1 GCA_021806685.1 bacterium
GGCCGGTTTGGGGGCAGGCCTTTGGAAAAATTGGAAAGAGGCAGCCAGCTTTTCCCAGTGTGAAAAAACTTTTAAGCCAAAACGCCTCAAGCGCGGCCAAGCATTTTTAAAACAATACGAAAGGGCGCTAGAGCGCGCCAAGGGCTGGGCAGAATAAAAAAGAGACGCTGTGAGGCGTCTCTTTTTTTATATTCTTTTTTTACATCATCATGGCTGCAATCAACAGTGCCACAATGTTCAAAATCTTAATCATGGGGTTGATGGCTGGGCCGGCCGTGTCCTTGTACGGATCACCGACAGTATCGCCAGTCACGGCAGCTTGGTGGGCAAAAGATTTCTTGCCGCCAAAGTGGCCGGACTCAATATATTTCTTGGCGTTGTCCCAAGCTCCGCCGCCTGATGTCATTGAGATGGCAACGAATAAGCCCGTGACGATTGAACCGACAAGCAAACCGCCCAAAGCAACCGGGCCAAGCAGCCAGCCGACCAAGATCGGAACCAAAACAGGCAACAAGGCAGGCACAATCATGTTCTTTAAGGCGCCGCGCGTCACGATATCAACTGCCTTGCCATATTCCGGTTTGGCCGTACCTTCCATAATACCGGCAATGGTCCTGAATTGGCGGCGAACTTCTTCCACGACTGCACCGGCTGTCTTGCCGACAGCTTCCATGGCAAAAGCGCCAAAGAGGTAAGGCAACATGCCGCCGATAAACAGGCCAACAATGACCTTGGGATCTTGCAGCATGAACGAAAGCGGCTTGCCTGCGTCTGCAAATTCCTGGGTGTATGAAGCGAACAAGACGAGGGCAGCTAAGCCGGCAGAAGCAATGGCATAACCCTTGGTCACAGCCTTGGTCGTGTTACCGACAGCATCCAAAGGATCAGTTACATTGCGCACTTCTTCCGGCAGCTCAGCCATCTCAGCAATACCACCGGCATTGTCTGTGATCGGGCCGTAAGCATCAATCGTGACAATGATTCCAGCTAAGGAAAGCATGGCCATAGCCGCAATGGCAATGCCATATAGCCCGGCCAATGAGAACGCCCAAAGGATGCCCACGCTGATAAGGATAACCGGAAGGGCCGTGGACTTCATACTCATGGCCAAGCCAGCAATTACGTTGGTGCCATGGCCGGTTTGAGAAGCTTCAGCGATCTTTTGAACAGGCTTATATTTAGTTGACGTGTAATACTCGGTAATCCAGACCATACCGGCCGTAACGAGCAAACCAATGAACGAACACTTGAAGATTTCATAAGCACCAACAGCCGAACCAACCGGGAAAAATTTGTAAGCCACAAACCAGAAAGCAATGGCTGCCAAAACTCCGGCCGCAATCAAGCCCTTGTACAAAGCGCCCATGATATTTTTCTTTTCACCCAAGCGGATAAAGAACGTACCAACAATGGATGTGATAATGGAGATACCGCCAATCACCAACGGATAAAGAATCACATTCGAGTTGCCCTTGAAGGCCAGCGAGCCAAGTAACATGGCGGCCACGGCTGTCACGACATAAGTTTCGAACAAGTCTGCAGCCATGCCAGCGCAATCACCCACGTTATCACCAACATTATCAGCGATGACTGCCGGGTTGCGCGGATCGTCTTCCGGTATGCCGGCTTCGACTTTACCTACGAGGTCCGCACCAACGTCAGCCGCCTTGGTAAAGATGCCGCCGCCCAAACGTGCAAAAAGCGAGATCAACGAACCGCCAAAACCCAAACCGATTAAAGCCCTGAGATCGCCAAAAATCCAATAAAATCCCGTGACGCCAATCAAAGCCAAGCCCACGACGAAAAGGCCTGTAACAGTTCCGCCTTTAACAGCCACATTCAAAGCTTGCTTAAGGCCTGACTTAGCGGCCTCGGTAGTGCGCACATTGGCCCGGACAGAAACGCTCATGCCAATATAACCGGCCAAGCCAGAAAGCACGGCCCCAATCAAGAAACCAAGAGCCATCTTCCAGCCAAGCGTTAACCAAAGAAGCACCAGGACAACAACGCCGATGTAGGCAATCACCTTATATTGGCGTGCCAAATAAGCCTTGGCGCCTTCTTGGATGGCCTTGGAAATTTCCACCATCTTGCCTTCGCCAGGGCTCTGTTTAAGGATCCAGCTGACAAGGTAAGCGCCCCAACCCAGGGCAATAAGCGCTGCAACCAGCGCGAAAACAAAATAGGATGTCATACTTAAAATCAATAATTAACAGTTAAAAATTAACAAATTACTAGCGAAGGTTAGCAAAATGGGGCTAAGGCGTCAATAAAAAAACCGGACTGAGTCTAGGGCTCGCCCGGCATGAGATTAGGATCGGCACTCGATGAGATTATGTCTCCTCTTCCTCCTCTTCCTCCTCTTCTTCTTCATATTCCTCATCTTCCTCTTCGTCATCCGCCTCTTCGGCAGCGGCTTGAGCTTTCTTCGCTTGAAGCTCTTGCCAAGCCTTGACGATGGGTGCCCAGTCGATGTTCCTGCTATCAAGCGACAGGCCATGGCTCGCGAGGATCTCCCTGATCTCGCCGAGCATCCCCTGCCAGTCGTCGATCTTCATGTTCAGCGAAAGGCCCATGCTCGCAAGAATCTCCTTGACCTCCTTCAGCGATTTGCGGCCGAAGTTCTTTATCTTGAGCATATCCTGGTCAGTGCGCTGGACCAGCTCGCCGACGAGCGTGATGTTGGTATACTCACCAAGACAATTGGCTACGCGTACGCTCGTCTCCATGCCCTTGACTGTGAGAAAGAGAAAAGTATTCAGAGGATACTTTTCCGAGAGATCGGGATCTGGATCGGGCGGCGGGGGTGGTGGATCAGGCTCTTCGATTTCCTTAGGTGCGCAGATACAGTTGCGACTCTCGTCCCAGGTGCGTCGAAGCTCTTTAGCGGCAGTCGCCTGGATCAGGTTGAGCGGCGTCAAAGCGGGCATCGGTTCCAATTCGGCCATAGTCCCGTTGGGATAGACCAACGTGATGCCGACCTGCTCTTGTCCCTTATCGTCCCGCGGAGCTTCATGAAGCTTAATGACCGGATCCTGCCACCACTCGCGCGGCTTGGGAGTAATGCTATGAACCATAGCCCTGCCCAACTCCGTGTAGAAGCTGTCAGCAAGCTTATTCAAAGCACCCGGACCGTTCAATCCGAACTGCTTGACCGCAATATCCTCGCTCATTGGTCGCCCATGAGGAATACCCCGGATCGCGGCCACGATCTCTTCGGCTTTTCCTTCCCAGCTGTTGAAACGGACTTCCTCCACCAATTGGGCGATGAAGGAAATCTTGTCATCTCCCGCAAACTTGGCCGAACGCAGATACTCCAGAACCGGACGCTTTTTAGCTTCTTCCATGGCTAACTCCATGTTTTAGGGTGCGAGCAATAACAACCTGAAAAGACCCTAGCAAATATCTTCAACCGGGTCAACACTGCAGACTTGTGCACCTTAAATGCGTGATGCGATTACTTTTTTCAATTCTTCGAGTCCCAAACTTTTAATCGATGATACAAAAACCGGGGTCATGGCTTTGTATCGTTTCTTCAAAGCAGCTTTGGGGATTTTCTTTTTTAAGTCAGTTTTATTGAAGACATATACCTTGGGCGTTTCCCCCACTCCGAGCTGTGTGAGAATCTTTTCGACTTCTTCGATCTTTTCGTGCATGAACGGGTCGCTCACATCAATAACATGTAGGATAAGTTCAGCATCGATTGTTTCTTCAAGTGTCGAACGGAAGGCGTCGATGAGTTGGGGTGGCAAGTCTTGGATAAAACCTATGGTATCGGAGAGCAGAATTTGTTTTTGTAATTCTGGCAACCAAAGCTTGGCGACCCTGGTATCCAAAGTCGCAAACAACTCATCAGCCACGTAGGCGCCCTTGCGCGTCAAAGCATTCAAGAGCGATGACTTGCCGGCATTGGTGTACCCGACAATGGAAGCTGTCTTTAGCCCAAGCCTATCACGCCGCGTGCGGTGCGTGTGGCGCGTGTTGGAAATCTTTTCGAGTTGATTTTTGATTGATCTTTCCTGCTCGGCCAAGTGGCGTTTCATGATTTCGATATTGGTCTCGCCCAAACCGCGCGTGCCAATGCCGCCGGCTTGTTGCGAAAGCTCCAAACCCATGCGGAAGATGCGCGGGCCCATGTGGCGGATGCCTGCCAGCCTGATTTGTAGCTTCGCCTCGATGGTCGTGGCGTGTTTTTGGAAAATCTTTAAGATCATGTCAATCCTGTCCCAAACAGCGATATGATCCCGCTCCACTTTCTTTTCAATGTTAAAAATCTGGTGCGGCTTTAAAATATTGTTGACGACAATCAGCTCGACTTTTTCAGCTTTGGCCAGAGCGATCACTTCATCCAATTTACCAGAGCCGACATAAGTTTTGTAATCAGGTAAAGCGCGCCTTTGCACGATTTTGACAACCACAATCCCGCCATAAGTCTTGGTCAGATTATCCAATTCATAAATACGCCGTTCGGCGACTTTGTTATCCATCCACGGTGGGATGACGTCTATTAATATGGCCCGTGGTTTGCTTGAAAGCATAAATAAACTTTATACCAAAGCAAAGACAAAGAACAGGTATGAGCAAATGGTTCCAAAGATAAGTCCCCCAATAACATCTATCGAATCGTGAGCGCGCAACCAAACCCTAGACCAACCAACAATGATCGGCCAAAGCAAAAACAGCCAAGACCACCAGCGTAATTGCGGAACCAACAAGACCCAAGAAGCAATCATGACGGCGGCCACAGTATGCGAGCTGGGAAAACTAAAACCATAGGTTTTGACTTTGACTGCTTCTCCCCGCATAACAGGCCTGGGACGACGGATAATCAACTTTAAACCTTCTGATGCCAAAGTCGGTATAAGCACCCAAAGAATTAATTTGTATTCCTTGTCCAAAGGTATGGGGTGGATTAAATGGACTAAAACAACCGAGCAAATAATGCCCCACCAGCTGCTAACCATGCTGACCGCATGCGCAATGATTGTCCGTTTTTCACCTGGCATAAATCCATGATAGCACGGACGGCGCTATCCGGACTTTAGTGATTATGTCAACGGGTTGGCGCTGGAGCCGGCATGGTCTTTACTCCGCCACCACTGACCCCTTCGCCGTAATACGGTATTGGATCTTCGGTTTCAACAATTGGATATTTAACTTCACCTTGTTTAGTCAAATCATTTAAGTGATGGAGTTGGATACGATCATTGGACAAGGTAATCAATGAATCATCAGCATACAACACGCGCTGGATGTCATTATCATAGCTGCCATAATAATATCCGGACTTAAGGAATGCATCATCATTCTCGTGATGCGTAATCCTACCCAAGAGCTGGAACCCTTTATCTAAAGTCAGACGGTAAACGTAAGCACCCTGGAAAGTGAAATCCCCATACTCACTCCCCTGCCTCTCGGGATTGTTTTTGACTTCGGATGATAACTCAGCCAGTCTGATCGGCAAAGCCAGCAGCTGTTTGGTTGGTGAATACAAGAAAGCCTTGTGGTCCTGGAGTGAGGGAGAGCCAGTCCCACGGTCGCCGATCTCTGTTTTCCACATTTCTTTGGGATGACTGACGTCTGTCACATCAAAGACAGCCAACTTTATACCCTGATACCAGGCAAAAGACTGCTCTGCCGCATCAACGGCGTTTTTGCCCACTCCGATGATGTGGTTTTCATCCATAGGATGCAGGTAGTCAGAAAATCCGGGGATCTTAAGTTTGCCGAGAATCGACGGCGCGTCAGGATTGGACAAATCAAGCACAAAGAAAGGATCAACTTTCTTGAAAGTCACGATATAACCGCGCTTACCCACAAAACGTACGGAGTAAATCGTTTCACCCGGCGCTATACCCTCGATCTTGCCGCGCGCTTTCATATCAGAACCCAAGACATACAAATTATTGGTTGAGGGCTTATCGTGGTCCCATGCCCAACCAATGGTCGTAGCAGCCCGCAAGTTGCCGTCAGTCTCATCCAAGGAAAATTGGTTGAGCAAGCGGCCCGGGACAGTGCCCCTTGATTGGTACTTAATGGTTCCGTCTTTTAAGGCAAACTTATAAATAACAGTCCTTTCATTGGCTTGCGTGCTTAAATCCAAGCTATCGCGTATTGGCTGGTAATTGTAATCCTGGCGAGCAGCGTAAAGGTTGTCCGTCGAAGCATAAACCGTCTGGCTTGAGCCCAAAATTACGCTCCTTTTTATTTCGCCGGTACCTGACATGGGCAAAGAAGCTACGGCCAAATATTCTCTTGTTGGTTGTTGGTCAAAATATGCCACGTCGCCGCAACGAGCCATGGGCTTAAAGTCAGTGCCCGCTTTGCTATCGCGATAAGCCGGGACTAAATCTTTTTCACTGGGCACAAGCGTTGGCTCGTCCCAAGGAGTTGAGGCGTTCATCACGAAATAAACCTTGCCGTTGACCATCCTGGTACTGGAAAGCGAGCCATCAAATTCAACTGTCCTGATTTTTTTGGGATGCGCCTTATCATCTAAATCCCAAATTTGCGCGACAGTCACTGATTGCCCGCGCCATGGCATCATATTTGGCATATTTGTTCTCGCGGCTACTCCCCGCATGGGATAAACTTGGTTCTCCCATTTGTTGCCAATGACCATCAGGCGGTTGCCTTGTATATATAAATCCTGGGCTTGCATGTCCTTATCCATATCAGTCGAAGACATGAGGGCAATGCGGTTCGTCGGACGTATTTTGGATACTTCCAGCCTATTCTTGGAAAGGTGGTAAACATATGTCCCGTCCTGCTTAACAATGTCTGCCTCGTCCACGCCTTGGACTTGAATGTTGGTTTGGGAATAATCATTTGCCACCTCATCAACACCAGCACTCCCCGGCGCCATGGCCTTTTGTGAAACACTGGCCGTCGGCATGGCCAAATCTTCCATCATATACATCCCGCGGTTGGTCTGGGCTTTAGCTATCTGGGATTCCAGGGCAGAACAAGAGGTAAAAGTATTAATGCCCTGCTCAGAAGGCCAAGGCCAATCCGGCACTTGGATTTTGACGGTCGGTAACGGAGTAAATCCCAAAGAAGCGACCAGTGATGAAGTCATGAGCGAGGTCATGGCTTTTAGTAGGAAGTCTGTAATTATCATATAAAAGCGTTAACAATAGGGTATGGCTTTATTAGCATAACTCACAACCCATCATAACGCGAATGCTCGGGTCGTTGTGATATCTGATGCCATAAAAAAAGACCACTGTCAGAGTGGTCGGAGGAGTTGTCACTGTGGTAGGTGGGTTTTGTCACTGTGGTAGGTGGATTGTGGCTTTTATTTTACGACGGGGCCAGCAGACCGTCTTTACTCTTGGTCATCCGCCGGAGCGGATGATTAATTCCTTGGCTTGCCGACTACTGTCGGCTCGGTCGGGCCGGCGCCCCATCGACCTACTCTGCGTCTCTTCGATCTGCGGCGCTCGTACAAGACGATACAGATGAACAGCAACGCAACGAGTAAGCCCAGAGCAATTGTGCTCGGCCGACCTCTGAACCAGAGTTGGAACGCCCTCGTGTCCATGGGCGTTGGCCGCTTCTTCCCGTTGACAGTCACGTTGATCGCTGCACTGTCAGACGGAGGCGGCTGCGCGCTGGCAAGAGGGGGTGTTACGTTCTCCGTCGTCGCCGAAGACGTTGCGGGCGGAGTTGTGGAAGAAGCGACCGTGTCGGCAGGAGCCGGCGGCTCGAGCGGTACCTCGATGCTGTCCATGGGCACACTGCCCGATGGTGCAGGAGGAGGGCTTTCGTCGGCCTTGGCCTGCTTGGGCTGCTCGGCCGGAGGCTGGTCAGGTTCCTTGGGTGGAGCCTGGGCAACCACGTTACCCTTGATGGGCAACACGATCGTGCGACCAGCCTGGAGAGCGAAGTTGAACTCGCCGTCACAGGCGTTCATGAAGTCGGGATCAACCGGCCCCATGAGCTTGTCCCTGTCGTACGACCTGGCCCGCATGCGGTCAGCATCGAGCGCCACCTTGTTGCCGTGCCAGCATGAGCCAATGAAGTCTGCATACTGGTTGCCGGCAAAGGTGTAGACCGCTTTCCAATCCACTTCGTACTTCTCGGCGAGGTACGATGAGCGGACAGTGTAGAACTGCCCACCGGGACGGACGTAAATCACGGCTTGCGCATCATCGGCGCTCACGAGAACCAGGTTCTCACCGAGGTCACCGTAGCGCTGGGTCGTCACTGGAGTTGCCTCTGCCTTGGGCGCAGTCGGCACAACCGTCGGCTTGGTTGCAAGCTTGGGTTGCGCGATCGGCTTGGGCGCTGCCTTAGGCGCATCATCCTTGTACGGATTGTCATCCGGCATGGAGCTGACGCGTGGAGGCTGAGCCTTGGGAGCCGGAGGCGCGGAGTTGGCAGGAGCACTGGCGCTGGCTGATGCGCTCTGGTCGGCCAGGGGCCGGGTCATCTGAGCGAGCAGGAAAGCCTCCTCTTCGGGGCTAATCCTTACTCTGCGGGACTTGACCCTTGGCTTTGTTGTTGCGGCGGGCTGGACACGAGGATGTCCGTTGACCGCGGCAAAGACCCTGTCGTCCTTCGAGTTGGCCTGGGCGGCAATCACATTACAGCCCAAGACATAGATCGGAGGAGGATTGGTGAGGCGCGTGTAGCCGGATCGAACGCGAGCCATGTGGGCGTCGTAGCAGGTCCGGAAGTTTTGCGCGTCGCGGAGTTGGTTGAATGTGCTGTGCGCGGAGTGCAGGATCGAGCACTTGTTGACCATGCAGGCGATTGCCTGCGGGTCGAACTTCATGCCATCCCCGTCTCCATGCCCCTCCCAGAAACCCAGGAGAGACGGATCCATCTGCGCGAAGACGCTTCGCTGATCCGGCGACAGCACGTTGGATTGGGCCATCGATCGCCCAGAGAGCAAGACGATCACCAACAACGTGATCAGACCGACGATTAGACGTCTCATTGTTCACCTCTCAAATATTCCCCAAACCCATTCTGGGGATTTTTTATGTTGTATTGTTTTTACGGAATTGTCAAGCCCAAATGACAAAAAAAGCCACAATCAAGCCTAAAACTATGCGGTACCAGGCAAAAGGCGTGAAATTCTTATGGCTTATGTAAGCCATAAACCATCGGCTGACGAGGTAAGCTGAAATAAATGACATTAGAAAGCCTAAAGCCAAAAAAATGACTTCTGACCCTGAAATCGGGGCGCTATATTTAAGCAGGGAATAACCACCGGCAGCCAGCAGGGTCGGGATGGCTAATAAGAAAGAAAAGCGGGCAGCTGCAGGGCAGGCATAACCTAAAAGCAACAGACCAATGATGGTTGCTCCAGAGCGAGAAGTACCTGGCACCAAAGCTAAAGCCTGCACCAAACCAATGATAGCCGCATCGCGATAACTAACTTTATCTTTCTGGCCTTGCGTCTTACGGGATTCCAAAAATAAAAAAATAATCCCGTAAAATATTAGGGCAGCCGCTACGACAAGCGGCGTGAATAAATATTGTTGGGTAAACTTACCAAATAAAAAACCAATGATGGCCGTTGGTATAAAAGCGGTTAGAATAGTGCCCCATTTGTTTTTTAGTTCACTGAACTTCCAGCTCGTCGGCCAAATATCTTTCCAGAATAAAACAATGACTGCCAAAATAGCGCCCGATTGGATTATAATATCAAAAAGTTTTGTAAACGGTTCGCCAAAAGAAAACCACTGATTGACTAAAATCAAATGCCCGGTAGATGAGATGGGCAAAAACTCTGTCACGCCTTCGACCAAACCAAGGATAAGAGATGTGAGATAAGGAATCATACTTTTGGTTCATCTATTTGCTTAACCTGATCGGCCTTCCCCTTGAGGTAGAGCCCCGAGGCATGGACAAGATAGGCAATCGCTAAGGCCGTAATACCAATATCATCCAACCAGCCGATGATCGGAGCTAAATCCGGGACTAAATCAATCGGCCAAATAAGATACAAGACCGCTAAACCGATTGCGGCTTTAGGCTTCCAGTCTGCCTTGGGATCCCGCATAAAGCGGATTAGCCCAAACCAGTTGGGAGTGAATGAGTTACGGGGCATAATCTAATTGGAGCGTGGCCATGATCTTCTCCGGAACCTTTATATCTCTTGCTTCGTCAAAAGCCAGGCACTTAAAGCCAGTTCCCTCGTAATTGCCGCAGTTAACAGAATGGATCACAAACCTGAATAGGATGAACTCATTGTTTCCCAACGGGTAAGTATAGGCATAAGTAGTGTAGAGGTTCCCGGCGCCGGCATCAGAATAAGTGCTCCGGCTCAACTCGTATCTCCCGATTGTCTTACGCTCGACTTTGACGTCTATCTGCGGATCCCAGCCAAACTCATAATAAAATCCATCATTGATAACCGATTTGCCTTCTTGGGTCTTAATATCACCTTTAACCTTAAGGACATCTAGCCGAGTCTCGGGAACAGACTTGGCTTCCGGGTCATTAACCGTCTGGCCCAAGTCAAAACTGACAATCACCTTGTCATTGTAGGTTTCGTTAGTCGCAGCAGTGACATTTTTGGCATTAGCCGGGTAGTTAAACGAGAAACCTTCTTGAGTGTTCTGGTAAGCCAGCAAGGCATTTGCTAATTGTTGTTGGGTTTGAGTTGTCGAAGCTGCCTGGTTAGTAGGAACGACGGGAGCTTGAGGCTTAGCCCAGCAACCAGCGCCAAAAAGAGCCAGGCTGACTACCAATAAAGAGAGGTATTTCATAGTCCTCTTATTATGGATGATAAATGCGGCTAAGGCAACTTTGCTTCTTCTAAAGTGATATTTGATTTTTTCTTTAAAACTTTCTGCAAAACAACCAAAGTGACTAAAGCAACCGGTAGAGAGATGGATGCATTCTCTGGATTAACTTTATCGGCGATAAATATCAAGATAACACTGATAAATGATAATAAAAGGCTCCAAAATACCGCCCGTTCATTAAGTTTCCAATAGAATGAGCCGAGGATTGCAGGAAACAAGGCCAGCGACAGACTTGCCATGGATAAACCGAGGGCAATGATATTTTGAGAAAAAATGGCCATGATAACCGCCAAAAAGACGAACAATATCATCAACAATCTTGTCATTTTTTTCATGGATTCTTCATTGAACTTTCGCGTATAATTTTTCAAGTCACGAGTAAATATCGATGAAATCATGAAAGCGATCGTGTCCGAAGAAGACAAGGCGACTGCATACAGCAATACCATACCGAAATCCTTCAGCCCCAGAGGCAGTAGCTTAGAAAAACCGACAATCAATGCATCTTCCGGAACAATTCCAGGAAAAAATTGTTTCGTGGTTAAACCGACAATACTTATTATTACAGCCAAAAGAGGTAAAATTATCGCCGAGTATCCAAGGCCCCTTTTTAGGTTAATCTCATCTTTAGTGGCAAAAATTCTTTGCCATAAATCAGGTGCTACCAAAATTCCAATGCTACCGAGTAACAGGAACCCTACAAGGTTACCTGCTCCAAGCGCGATCGGGTTAAATTCCGCTACCGAAATTGTTGTTTTACCGAAGAGAAAAATGGCAACAGTCAAGCTCATCACAAACATTATCATTAACTGAAAAAAATCCGTTTTTATCACGGCTTTAAAACCCGCCAATAACAGATAGGAGAGAATCACCACGCCGCCGATCATGACGGAAAGATAATATGGTATTGGGAAGATTAACGACAGCACCTTCCCCGCAATAATAAAATTTACAATCATTAATAAGAAATACTGAACCACTAACAAAAAGGAGAACATGAGGCCGTTTCGCTTCCCAAAAATTTTGAAAAAATATTCTGGCATCGTATATGCTTGCACTTCATCGGCCTTATGTTTAATGATCATCGCATAGCGCCGTCTCAAAAGGATAAAACCAATAGCCGAGCCAACAAACATCCACGAAGCTGACATGCCGTACAGATAAATGTATGCCAAATAAACCGAAAGGGTCGCTCCGTCAAAGAAACCAGCACTCATCGTGGCGGCCACTTGCACGCCGGAAACTTTTCTATCAGCAATCATAAAATCTTCCTCGGTCTCTTTGCGGGAAGAAACTATGCCAATAACAACTACGACTGCAATGTATAACAGGAAAAATAAGATTGAGAGAGCCATAGGTTCTGTCTTATGTTTTCTTCAAAATTCTAACAATTCCTCTATCTGCATTTACTTCGATCAAATCACCGGTTTTAATCATACCGCTGCCGTCGCGAGTAGCTGTGACGCAAGGTATTTTAAGTTCACGGGAGACGATGGCGGCGTGCGACGTTATGCCACCCTCATCGGTAACTATGGCAGCAGCACGTTTCATGGCCACAACATAACTCGGGCTTGTGTGATGGGCCACTAAAATTTCACCTTGCAATAGATCGTTCAGTTCCGCCGGAGCTTTAATTACCCGTGCCCTACCCTGAACCACTCCTCTAAAGGCTCCTGTCCCTTTTAACTCACTTACTTCAAGTTTAGAACCTCCTAATTCTTTTAATCGCAGATTTTCTATCTCATTGGGCTCAGTATAAATTTTTATTTCTCCTTTTCGACAAGTGATGGCGTGCATTTTAGTCCTTGCCTGCAGATCTTCTGGTGACTTTTTACCTTCTAATAACGAGATGATTTCATCATCCAGCAGATTTGTTACTTGATTTAGCGACAGGTTGGATCGTTTAGACAATTCACGATAAAAAGGTTCTATATAATAAAGAACTAATCGCCACCGATCCACGCGCTCGTCCCGTAAATGCGTGAATAGATGAACGACTTCTATTAAATGTTTCAGATATTTTAAGGGCTTGATCTCTTCAATGGTCTTTTTATATTCTTGAAGCCGTTTTATAAACTCTGCCTGTTTTTCATCTAATTCTTCTTGCGGATTTTCGATATCATCCAGCATCTTCTTAAAATCTTCCACCTCCCACGGCTTGTCACCCAAGTTATAGATTGGAATCCAGAAATATTTTTTTATATGATCCTTAAATTTTCTTTCATCCGGATGGATAGCCAGCTTTAAAAGATCAAACTGTTGCTGGCCCATACGATTGATTATCGTGGCCGTACAAATAGTCTCATACCAGTGATTAGCTTGTTTAGCATCGACCTTCCCCAGCTCTTCGAATAAACGAGGTGCAAGCACTAAATCAATAGACCAAGGTGCAAAAGAATAAAAAGCGAATTCCGCGTACGCCTTGCTGTATTTTTTAAACCAGTTTATGAGTTTTATATTGCTCCAACTACTTAGATCCTTGTTGAAAACTTCGAGGGCGACTTTTTCGTAACGTGACGTGATCTTATTAAAATCTTTTTCAAGCACTTTATCGCTTCTCTCCATAAGATAATCTCCCAGCTTGCTCAGGCAACCCAACCATTCGTCTTCGTGCATGTAATAATCATATTTCCCTTCTCCCGGCAGAATCAACATTTCGTTTATATGGATTCTTTTGTCTTGTTTTGCTCCGGTTGTAAAAAATACCCATAAAAACGATATACGCTGGATAGTATGTGGCCTGGCAAAAGTTTTAATCCAAGGTTTTGATGGCATATAAATGCTTTATATTAGGCACTTCCGACAATACCGTCAATCTATGCACATTAAAACCCGCCCTTGAAAGGGCGGGTTTATCTTGATTGTATTTATTTACTTTCCGGTATGGCATCCAAATCCAACTCTTCTCCTTCTTGGATAATCCAAGCTAAGTCCTCTGGTAAGATCTCATCGTCAAAGCTTAAAAGGATTTTTCCGTTTTTATCCTGTTTTTGAAAACGGATGTACATTTTGCGCTTACCATCATCATTCTGGATTTCGACCTGATAGCCATCTACAAAGTCAAAACCGTTTTTCATGGCTTCCACGAATTTATCGCGCTTGGCCCTGTTGCGGGATCGCTCAATCATTTTAGCCAAAAAACATTCCGTGACTGTTTGGTGCGAACCCAAGAAGCGCTGCATGGTATCTGCATAGCCCTTGTCGCTGACCAACTCGTCAAATCGTCTAGAAGCCTTATAATACTTGGCAATAATCTCGGCCACATCCCTGGCCGCCCGCGAGTAAGTCGTGCCCTTGGCTTCATGGGTCTTTATAGCCAAATCATCGCTTTCGTTAACCATCCATTCCAACAGATTGCCTGCCTTGGCAGCCGCCATCAGGCCGGCTTTAAACTCACCCTCTCCCGTCGAAAAATCCAATCTGCGATCAGTCCCAACCTTGCTGCCATAAGCTCGATCCTTATCAAGTTTTTCTTTCATTTCTTCTAAGCTTTCATCGCCAGTGATCGTATCCTCTGCACCGGCCATGACAAAAGCCGCTGTTTCCTGTGCACGCTTGCGAGAACTGCCTTTAGCCAAAGCTTGGTCCATGCCTTCTTCAGATAATCTAAAAAGCTCACCTTTAGCCATGGCTCCTTTGCGTCCGGCTGGAGTTAAGCGCACTTCCTCATCTCCGGTCTTGCCTTCGGGTGGATTTTTTTCTTTTTCTCCGTGACGGAATAAACTTAAGACAATGCGAGAAGTATATTCTTTTTCCTCTTCCTGGCCCCTTTCACGATAATCACGAAAATTAGACATATAAAAAATTTTTAATAGATAACACTATTTTACTCTTGGCTGACTAGACCATCAAATTTCTTTGTCTGGCAGACTAGTAGGCTGGTCAAGCTATCTAACAACAATAATGCCTTTCGTAGCATCGACCTCAACTTGATCACCATCTTTCAAAACTTGCGTCGCATTCTTGGTACCTATGACGCAAGGCTTCTTAAGCTCCCGACTAATGATTGCTGCGTGACTCAAAACTCCACCGCGATCGGTCACGATGGCGCCGGCTTTTATCATCAAAGGCAAAAACCTGACATCCGTATTAACGCAGACTAAAATCTCACCAGGCTCAATATCCGCGTTATCAATATCTTGCGCGGCAATGACCCTGACCACTCCCTTGGCCACGCCCGGATGGGCAGTAGCTCCTCGAATCTCACCTGATGATGCTTGAGAAAAATCCGTGACCGACCAGTCGGATGGTAAGTATTTGGGCAAGATGCGATTATAATCAATCAAATGCATTTTATCGCCGGGCCAAACCGTAAATTCCATGTAACCCTTTAGATAATCGCGTGAAAATTCGCTGTTTAATTTTTCTTTAAGCCTTTGCTGGACGGTCTGATCACTAATATAGAGCAAGGCGATCATGCGACGAACTTGCGATTCTGCCTCTGCATCATACTTTGACCATTTCCAATCTTTGAAATCAAATTCAAACTGGATCAACTCCTCAGTCGTATCGCCGTGCGTAAGTTGGCTATGCATGCCGCGAATAATATCACCGTAAATTTTGTTGTCAGTTACAACTAAGATGCATGACCAGAGAAGAGTTTCGCAATGAGAACACAGTTCAACCTTATAATCATCCGGATTAATCTCTTGTTTTAAATACCAATTCTCATAACATTGGCGGATAGAAACTCCCCTCTGCCGGAGCTTAGGCAGATCGGGCTTGATGGGCACAAGACGGATAGCACAAAGTTCATCTCCACGTTTTTCCAACACCACTTGCCACTTTTCACTTTTATCAGTCAAATCCCTAGCTGAATAAGTCTCAAATTTCTCATAAGGAATCCCCGCTTCCTGGTTCAAAACCTCAAGCCGGTCTGTTTTGTGGCTATCTTCCTCGCGAAAAGCCTTTGATTCCTCTTCCTCCCCAATGGCTGCAAACCACTCTGTAAGCGACGGCTGGAACGAGCTGATAACGGGTTTCATAAGACCCGCCCATTCTAAGCTCTGCTCAGTATTTTCACAATCCCCTTGTCAGCATCCACCTCCACCTCATCCCCGTCCTGTAAGACCTTGGTCGCAATTTTGGTACCAATGATGCAGGGAATGCCCATTTCACGGGATACGATAGCTGCATGCGAGGTGATGCCACCCTCATCTGTCACGAAAGCGGCCGCCTTGCGCATCACGCTCACCATCTCGGGTCGGGTCATGGACGAAACTAGTATGTCGCCTGGGTTGAACTTGGTCAGATGATGGGTCGTGAGCACAATCTTGACCGTCCCCCGAGCCTTGCCTTGGTTGGCCGTCATGCCCTGGATGGTATCCGACTTGTTGCTCGCCTTCTCCAATTGCCCGATCATCTCTTCAGCTTCCTCACCGGACAAAACTTCTTCGCTGTCCTGGGAGGTGAAGGAAACAAGGCACTGCTGGCGGCGGGCCAATTCGTCGGACGGCAGTGGGCGCCCTGCCGTCAAAGCACCCATCAGCTCGTGATAGGTATAAAACCTCAAATCGACCGGGTTCCATCCTCTTGCCAAAGCGGCTTGTTCAAGAAAAATCTTGTGGTAATGGTTAAGACGCAAGACATAAGACTTACGGATGTCCTGCATCAAAGCAAAAACTTCGTTTATCCGTATATACAAAGCTAACTTCTCGGAGACCGGATGTTCAACCAGTAATGCCGACTTGCTCTGCTCGGCCTGCATTGGCGCTTTTTGGGTCTCCCCAATCCTGGCTTCGATGGCTCCCTTATCTTGTCCGAATTCTTTCAGACGATCAAGGAAGTATTCAACCGGCAAGACCTTGATATCCGAATAATTATTCTTGATCCAATACCAACGACTAGCGTGAGCCTCCACGGCTTCCTGTTGTTTCTGCTCTGGATACAGAGCGATTTTCATCAGTTCCGATTCTTCCTGCGTGACGAAAGAAATGTCGACGGGTGAGGTCAAAGTGGCCAGGGTGGCATTATAATCCAGATTATATTGAGCGCAGTAGTTTTTGATTTCAGGTACGATCCAGGCCTCGGGCATAAGACCACAGGCTTCCTGGACGGCACAAGAAAGTCCGTATTCGTAAAGATAGGAGCTGAACAGCGCCTCGTAGGAAGACTTGAGACTTTCGAAGTCTGGATGGGAATCAAGCTTGGCCTGGAAAGCTTTGATTTTTTCTTCCAGATCCGAACAAGCCGTTTGCCAATCCTTTTGGTTCCTGTCCAAGAAATCGGGTTCAGCTGCGAGTTTGGCTAAAAAATCATCGATCAGCTTACGGAGCTCGTCGGCCGGGTAATAGACCGTGGCATAATTGTTCTTAATGCTATGGATGTAGACCTTGAAGGAAGATCGGGCATATTCGGCCCAGACCCTCCAAAGCAGACCCACTACGTTCATGGCATAGAGGCAGGCATGCGCGCCCTTGTTTACGAAAGGCGGCTTCAAATCGTATTCCTCGATCAGGCTCTTTATGGCTGGGTTCATAATTATGGCTTGCGTCTGATTATTTTCACAATCCCCTTATCAGCATCCACCTCCACCTCATCTCCGTCCTGCAGGACTTTGCTGGCAATCTTAGTGCCGATGATGCAGGGTTTATTCATCTCGCGAGAGACGATAGCAGCGTGGCAAGTGATACCGCCTTCATCGGTCACAAAAGCTGATGCAATCTTCATGGCTGGCAAGAAATCCGGCCTTGTCATGGGGCTGACCAAAATGTCACCTTCAATGACTTTGTTCAGATCCTTGCCGGTTAAGACTATTTTGACATGCCCTCTTGCTACTCCGCTCGAGGCTGACTGGCCATGGACAGAATCTATTTTTTCCTTAGAATCAATCTCTTTTAATTCAATGTTAAAATTTTTAAGGATCTCATCTTGAGAGCCAATATAAATGTTTCCGTCAAAATAAATAAATCCTTTGCTAAAGCCTAAGGCCTCTTCTGATAACTCACTGACGGTTTTATGTCCGAAAACGCTTTTGGGCAACAAAAAATGTACCAACTCACCCAGTTCCGGGAATAAAACTTTTAAGTTCCGATCAAACATCTCATCGCGCAAAGAAGTCAGGTCTTGGGTTTGTTCCCTGATGGCTAAGCCCCTTGCCTTAATCTCCGGGGACAAGCTCTCAATCAGAGGTGCCACCCATACGACTGATTCTCCATACCAATAATCCAGATATAATTCATAAAGGCGTTTGAGCCCTTCAATATCTTTAACTAAGCTTTTACCAAGGAAATAGGGCTTGATCTCTTCCGCCACTCTTAAAAAATTATCCGCTGCTATATCAAAATAACCCGGTTTGCTGGCAACTTTACCGAACTCTTCAAAAATGCTACTGACCCCGCCTTCTTGATAAAATATTTCAGACAAGCCCTCGCCTTTATATATGAAGAGCGGATGTCCGGTGTTAACTTGATGTTTAAGACTGAATTCAGTATAGGCCACGACCTGAAACAGCGAATAGTTACGTGAAAATTCTCTCCCAAATTTAACTCCCATATTTTTATGCTCGCTTTATTATTCTCACAACTCCCTTTGTCGCATCTACCTCCACCTCATCCCCGTCATATAAGACCTTAGTGGCAATTTTGGTGCCAATAATACAAGGCTTGTTCATTTCACGCGAGATGATGGCCGCATGACAGGTAATACCACCTTCGTCAGTGATAATAGCCGCGGCTTTTTTCATGGCTGGCACAAAATCCGGCGTAGTCATGGTCGTCACTAAAATCTCACCTTCTTTTAAATCACTGAGTTGATCTTTGAGCAATAAAATCCTGACTTCCCCTTTAGCCATTCCAGGACTGGCTGTTTCACCCTTAAAATTAGAAATTCCGACTGGCAAAATTTCCTCTTTTTCAATCTCGAATGAGTATTGCACGGCAAGATCATCCAGCGTCTTATCTGTGAAGAGTTTAAAATCCGTATAAATATAGTGCTGCCTGCGTTTTTCGAGTTCATCCTGCGCGGGCAGTTTATTTTCTACTATCTCATTGATCAAAAGATACTTCTCTAAACCAGCTGCCATAGGGAAAAGACGCTTGATAGTCGCACGTAAGACATTGTCGCTAGCATCAAGGTACATGTCATTTTCAGTTCGATATTTATTAGCCAATTCAACATCTTCGGAGGCCATGCCCGGAATAATAGGAATGTAATAAGCCAAGGCCATGTAAACCCATGATTGTTTTATGACATCTAAAAACTCAAATAGTTCTTGTTCTGTTCCCAAATGCTCTTTCTCCCATGCGTTCCTCAAATAAATAAGATGACTATCGTACTCGGCAAATAACTTTTTAACAAAACCGCTATCTTGTATTAAGAAATTATGTAGTACTTTCGTACCCTCTCCTAAGACAGGTATATCAATATAAGAGGTAACGAGGCCATTAGTGTTTGCGAAGATATAAAACAATTGATTCTCAAAAAAGGGCAATTTAGTCACCTTGGCGATGCCCTTGGCATTCCCGTAATACCAGGCCTCAACCAAAGGCAAGCAACAATCGCGCGACTGATTTTTTACGAAGACATGTCTCGCATCTTCCATACTAGCTGGCGCGCTTGATGATCTTCACAACTCCCTTTGTGGCATCCACCTCCACTTCATCGCCGTCGTGAAGGACTTTGGTCCCTATCTCGGTCGCGAGCAAACAAGGTTTTTGCAATTCACGCGCCACAATAGCCGCGTGCGAAAGCAAACCACCGGCATCAGTTACAAAAGCCGCGGCTTTTTTCATGAGCGGCAGGAACTCAGGCCTGGTCATGCCAGTAACAAGGATATCTCCTTCGTTAAATTCCTTGACGTTTGTCGGATCAATAACGATACGCACTACACCCTTAGCCACCCCGAGGTAGGCGGCATTGCCCTTTAGTTCAGTTTTTGATTCACCGACTAAATGTCGCATAAGCGCTTGATAGTCTTCACCAACCAACAACTTGAAGCTATTGCCTTCAAAGTAGATTCCCAGGCCTTTGGAGCGTTCAACCAATTCTTGTTCGTTCGGTAAGACGCCCCTCTCAAGATAAGCGGCAATTTCTTCGATTGTTAAAAACTCGACGATATTTTGTCCGTAGCCAGATTTTTTAGAGATTTTATTTATGAATTTTTTCAAGATTTCGTCAGTTACATTGAATAAATCCAGTTTTTCCGTCGTAATCCTGGCTTCGGTGAATTGGGCGGATAGTTCATTTCTAAGGCCTTCTGGCAAATAATCGATAACTTTTTTCATGGCCACATGCGGCGCAATGTGAACATAGAATCTCTTTTTGAGCTCAAGCAAATTTTCGAGCGTCAAATTTTTCTCATCATCAAAAACCGCAAAAAACTCATGTAAAGATCTCGCTGTTCGATCGGTCTCCAAGGCCAACTTCTGGCCAAAGTCGTAATCAGAGATTATCCTCGTTGCCAGATCACCTGCGTATTTATCCAATTCTTTTTTAGCAATATAGTTAGAGCTCGAATCTTTGTCGCAAACCACTAAATTAATCCTTAGGTTTTGGCCGTAAGACTCCAAACTCGTTGTATACATCCAATAAAGAGACGCAAAACTCGTGCGCCATTTTGAAGACCAGTTCTTTATCCATGAATCGTTCGTGATATCTGCTGGCAACATAAATTATAGCGTCGTTATCGGCCGGCTTTGTACGATATAGAACGTATCTTTTTCCATGCCCCACTCGATATCACAGGGGAAACCGTAATGTTTTTCGATATTGGTGCAAATCTCGGCCAACTTGGTGATTTGCGAGCCGTCAATTTTTTGCTTTTCCTTCTTGTCGGCCGGGACATCAACCTTGTCATTCCCCTCTTTGCCGCGCACGAGCATTATTTCCTGTTCAGCAATGTTAACGTCGATAAATGTGCCATCGCGCTTGTCGATGACATATGAGTCGGGAGTAACAATGCCACCCACGATATATTCTCCCAAACCCCAACAAGCTTCGATAATCATCTGGTTGGTATCTTTGGTCACGGGATGGACCGTGAAGCAAATGCCGGCCACTTCTGACTGCACCATTTTTTGGACAACCACGGCGACTGAGACATGTGTGTTGCGCATACCCTTTTCATTGCGATAAACAATGGCCCGCGGCGTAAACAATGATGCCCAACATTTTTTGACATTATCAAAAAGTGTCGCCTCTGTCGTATTTAGATAGCTTTCGAGTTCTCCGGCCCAACTGGCGACTGATGAGTCCTCGGCTGTGGCAGAAGAACGGACAGCCACGAACTCCGCGCCAAGCTCTTTAAACTGAGCCTGAATATCTTTTGCTAATTGTTCGGGGAATTTGGCCCCTTGGATCAGGTCGTGCAATACACGCGATGTGCGCTCGACCGACGAAACATCCTCATAATTAACCTTATCGAGTTGGGCCTCGACCTCTTGCGTCAGGTCAGTAGCCGCCAAAAACTCGTCAAAAGCCGGAGCCAAGATAACAAAGCCCGGTGGGACTGGGATGTTGGCTTGGGTCATCTCGCCCAGCGAGGCGCCTTTACCGCCCGCTACATTGACGTCGGATTTGGATAGTTGCTTGAAATTCTTGATACTCATACTGTGCCAATTTACACTTTTACGCACTAAAAAACAATGCCCGACTAGTCTGGTAGGCAAAGCTGGCCATCCTCTGATATGAACGGCTTATAATCCTTGGTTTTTGTCTTTCTTCCTCTTTTGTCTGACTGCCTCTTCTTTATATTGCTCGCTGGCCGAAAGGGCACTCCTTAGTTGTTCAGAAAACTTCATTCGCGCTATGGCATATTCCCTTGCCTGATCCCTGGTCAAAGTTTCTTTTTTCTCATAAACGACCAATTTAGCCCCCGCCTCTTCCAGTTTCGTCAGCAGGCGACCCAAAATCGTTTGGACGCTGCTCCCTTTAAACGAATCAACCGCTTTTTGGATTTCCGCCATCTGTTGCTGTCGTTCTCCTATGACTTTTTGAAGTTCTTCCTTCCCCTCCCCTATCAGATCG
>JAJZQU010000013.1 GCA_021806685.1 bacterium
CATGCTGTTTCATAACAATACCATTGGGATACTTGTCATTATAAATCTTGACTTGCCCTTCTGCGATTTCGATCGTTTCCCCAGGCAGGCCAATCACCCGCTTGATGAAATAATTTTTGGGGTCATTCGGGTAATGGAAGACTACAATGTCGCCGCGCTGAGGTTGGTGGAAGCGATATGAAAGTTCATCGATCACTAAATATTCATGGTCAAAAAAATTAGGCTCCATGGAAGCGCCTTTGACGTAAAACGGTTGGACCAAAAAATACCTAACCGGGATAATAATGGCCAATGAAATGGCCACGACTTGCACCAACTCCAAAAAGAACTTTAAAGCCATCCGCGAGGAGGTGGCTGGCACGTCGGGTTCATTGGTTTTAGGCTTTGGGGAAAAATCCATATTTGCAGTAAAAATCTTATTGAGGTTTAGCTATGTTAACCGAAAAAACTTCTCCTGTCTACTCCTAATTCTAGCCTATTTACCAGGCATCTGAGGTCAAAACAATGGCCTGTTGCCACAGTTTTTTAAGCTTGCGGGCATAAAACATTTTGTCAAGCCATAGTTCAAAAAGGGCGTTCAGCTCGGCCAAAGCAAGCGGCAGGCCAGCCAAGATCGCGAGCAACCAAATCTGTCCGACAATTGTCGGATAAGTACCCAATAGCCAAGCCAGAATAATGACTGAGACTAACAAGCCAGTCACCCGGGCTACAGATCCCCTTTCCTGCTCCAGCAGCGATTGCGGCCAAATGGTTTGCTTGAGGCTTGGGCTAATTTTTCCTATAGCTATCAACCTCTGTAGGCCAACCCAAGAACGTTTGATGTGGCGCAACACATAATACATCGGTATAAGCACGGCGCTGGCACCGAGCGCTAAGCCAGCCAAATACCAGTGGCTGCCTTGGATGAATAAATATCCGATAAAAAATAACAGAACCGCGCAGGCCAAAGCAACCAAGTCCCAGATGACCAAACGTCGTATCAACCAAGGCGCTTTAGCTTTGGCATAAGCCTTGTACCAATCCAAGGCAACCAAATAAACGCTTGGCATCAAGATGGCTATCAGTAGACCACTCCCAAACAAAACAGACTCAGCCCACTGGGCCAGAGGTCCGATAATCAAGGCGGCTAACAGCAAAGGAAAAAACCATGGCAGCTTCCAAGAAGCAACTTTGCCTCGCAATAAATTCAAAAGCCGGGCAGCGGAAACAGCTGACAAGTCTTGATTCATTTCTTTAATGCAAACTTCATCTTGTTGGGTGGTTTGGATGCCGGGATACTTTAACAAGGCAAAACGGCAATGCGTGTCACGCAGATCTTTCAGCAAATCAATTTCCTCCTTGAGGTTAATGCCTTGGGCAGAAGCTGCATCCTGTTCTGCCTGGTTCCAGACAGGCTCTTGATTAAGACTGACTAAATTTTCCAACCAACAATGCGTCAGGCCTTCATGTGTCAGATTAGCTATCCGTTCGATGGCCTGGGCAGTCCTTTCCGGTACTCGTATTTTTTTGGATATGCCCAAACCGCAACCACGCTCCAACATCTCGTTGACTAGAGCCTGGCGCGAAGGACGCAAAGACAAAACGTATTTTAATTCCAGCGGCAAATTTGCATGCGACGCCAAAACCGACGGCTCTTGGATCACAATCCAATCCGTATCTTGCCCTTGGCCTTTTACACCCTCCCAAAGACCACCCACGTTCATAACATGATTATAACATAAAACGACGACTCATATCACTCTTTATAGTTTCTAGTTTATGGTTTATCCTTAGCCCCATGCTGACCCTAACTGATTTGTTACACAAAACAACTATTGATCCGCGTGAAGCAGAATTGCTTTTGGCGTTTGTATTAAAAAAAGATCGGCCTTATGTCATAGCCCACGCCAAGGACAAGGTTGGCTCTAAAGTCGCCAAGACTTTTTTGAGTTTGGTACAACGACGCAAAAAACATGAGCCAATTGCTTATCTGACAGGCGAGCAACCTTTTTTTGGAAGAGATTTTCTGGTTAATCGCCATACACTCATCCCACGGCCTGAGACTGAGATGCTGATCGGGCTCGTTAAACAGTCGGCCAAAGGGCGCTCAGTCATCGTCGACGTGGGCACTGGTTCAGGCTGTATAGCTGTGACGTTAGCTCTTGAATGTCCAAATGCGAGAGTAGTTGCATCAGATGTTTCAAGTGCCGCGCTAAAAGTCGCAAAACAAAACGCCAAACAATTAGGAGCTGATGTTGAGTTTGTAAAAGATAATTTGTTGGGTAAAAAACTCAAATCAGAGCTCAACTCTAAACTCGACGTTGTTTTTGTTGCTAATCTCCCCTACCTTCCATCGTCGGATAAAAAGACCATGATGCCTGACGTGGCCAAATACGAGCCATCCAAAGCGCTCTTTGCCGGCCGCGATGGATCGACGCTTGTAATCAAGCTGCTGCAGCAGATTCGGATGTTGAATGTCCAATGTTCAATGTTCTTTGAGGTTGACCCGCGGCAAACAGAAAAGTTGGCAGCCTTAGCGCACCAACTTTTTCCTAACCATAAAGTTTCAATTAAACAAGACCTATGCGGACGGGAGAGGTTTTTGATAATCACATAATCATGTTATAATTAACCCACATGAAACAAAAAACCGCCAAGCTTTCGCGGAATGCAGTCATCGCGCTAAGCCTGCTCCTCCTCGTTTCTCTCGCCATGAACGTAGTTCTGGTATTTTTCTTCAAACCAACAAGTTCTCTAATTTTTCAGACCCGGATAACAACAAAGTCTGAGCCAAAAACCAAAGAAGAGCCTGACTCGAATGTGTCGACACTCCAGTCTTGGATCAATAAACTTGTGGATGCTAAAAAAACCAAGGATGGAAAACTAGAACTGACTCGCGCGGAAATAGATTCGTTATACGATGGTTTCACGATGCCGCGAGACAGCTTCCCCACATCAACTACCTGGAATAAAGACCAACCGAATCAATGGGTGGAATATGAGAGCAAGGCTCTGGGTTTAACCATGCGGGTTCCTTACAATAACAAATGGGGTAATGACAAAATCGCTCTCGCGCCAGCCGAAGATTTCGTCACAGGCAATGAAAAAGAAATATTATTTGGATCACTGGGTTATTTTACTTGTGCCGAAGGATGCGGTTGGACGAACCAGTATTCGATATCAGAGACCGAACTACTGAGTTCTGAACAGATAATGGATAGGGTCACAAAAAATTCAACAATTCCTGAAAAACCTCCTTTATTCGAAAAGATGCGCATTGGAAAACATGACGTGTTAAAAGTTTCACAATATTATGAGGCCTATGATATCGGATATTTCACAACTTACTTTGTTTTAGGTACCAAACATAACCTTGAACTTAATCCTGGATGGTATGGATATCAACTAGATGAAGCGAGCGCGAAAAAAATTCTTGAGGGCATCGTCATCAAGTAAAGTACAAAAAACCGGACTGAAATCCGGTTTTATGTTTGTATGATCTATTATTCAACGTTAATTTTAGCGCCCAAGGTCTGCAGCTTGCCGATAATGTCGGCATAACCGCGTTCGATGAGTTCAACGCCCGTGACGCGAGATTCGCCGTCGGCCATGAGGGCGGCCAGGAGATAGGAAAAGCCGGCGCGCAAGTCTGGGATGCAGATATCAGCGGACTTGAGGGGCGTTGGGCCGGAGATGATGCAGGAATGCAAAAAGTTTTGGTGCTTAAAACGACATTCTTTGCTACCGAGACAATCAGAATGCAGTTGGATGTTAGCACCCATTTTGACGAGTGCTTCGGTGTAGCCAAAACGATCTTCGAAAATAGTTTCGTGGACGATGGAGACGCCTTTGGCTTGCGTGAGCAACATGACAAACGGCTGTTGCCAATCAGTCATGAAGCCGGGGTGCGTGTCAGTTTCGAGCACAACCGGATGGTATTCATCAGCATGGCCAAACAAGATGCCATCTTTTTCGACTTTGAACGGCACGCCCACGCGGCGAATGGCGTTCAAGAATGAAAGCAAGTCATCTTGGCGCGCATCGCGCACGAAAATCGAGCCTTTGGTCAAAGCGGCCGCAATGCCAAAAGATGCAGCCTCGATCCTGTCAGGGATGACCGAATGTTCGGCGCCGCCTAACCTTTCCACGCCTTGGATAACCCAAGTGCGGTTAGTTTCCAAATTGATGATGGCACCCATTGATTGCAAAAGCTTGGCCGTGTCCAAAATCTCCGGCTCGACAGCTGCGTTGGTGATGACTGTCGTGCCTTTGGCCTTGGCGGCCGCCAAAATCAAAGTCTCGGTCGCCATGACAGACGGGAACCTGAGCTCGATCATGGCTGCCTTTAGTTTCTTGCACTTGGCCTTGTAATAACCATCACCCTCACTGACCTCAGCCCCCATCTTTTCCAAACCTGCCAAATGGATATCAATCGGCCTGGGGCCAATCTTGCAACCGCCCAAAGCCGGGATGCTGGCCTCGCCAAAACGGTGGATCAAGGGCCCCATGAGCAAAACCGGGATGCGGTTTTTACGGCTCAAAGCTTCCGAAACCTGGCTGGTATTTAAAGTCCGCGGGTCAACAGTGACAGTCGAGCCGTCAACAGTGACCTTGACCCCCAATCCCTCTAACATCTCAATGGTAGCCGAAACATCGCCAATTTGCGGTACATTATGCAAAATTACCGGCTCATCGGAAAGCAGGGCTGCCACTAATTGCTTGGTGGCAGCATTCTTGGCGCCGCTGACAAGCACTTCACCTTTAAGCGAATTGCCGCCTTGCACCAAATAAGCGTTTATTTTGTCTGGCATAGTCACACCACCTAACGGTTAGTACTCGTGGTGGATGACGCGGGCAAAGCCTTGGGCATTTGCTCGGCCAATGTCACTACCTCAATCCAGGTCGTGCCCCGGTTTATGGCCACGGCCCTGCCATCTGTTGTTTCAATACGTAAATTTTCCCCTGGTGAGCGGCTCCAACGCACTTCTGATTTAAACCCGCTCCTATACAACTCCGCCTTGCCTGAACCGGCTGTGCGGATATAAAGCCGTCCGACATCATCCAAGACCCTTTGTTCAGTCACCATGACCAAGATGTTCTTGGCTTCAACCACCGAACCGTCGGCGTCTTTAAATATCTTGCCGGATTGGTATCTCACATAAGCATCCTTATCCTTGTCATATTGCCAACGCACATTATATGAACCGCCGTAAGGTATTTCAACCATAGGATAATCGCCGCTGGCCGTGCTTGTGCTGTCATCATATGTCCAGCTGCTAAAATCTTCCGGCCTCCAGGATTTTACCTGGACTGCGGAGGTTACGAGCTTTTGGCTGGTATAAGTATTATGCGGGGCTGCGCGGTTACTGTCGCGCCAAAAATATTTGCCGCTGGTAAACTCGTCCAAGTTGCGGAACTTCAACAAGCCGCCAATGCGGTTCAAAGCTTCCGGGCTGCCGCCCACATGGGCATAAGCCGCGTGCAAGGCATCGGCCCATTCAACAAAATAAGGGCGGGCGCTGCGGACAGGGCCAACGCTGGCCACTGTAGTAGTTGCATCATAAACAACCATCAAACGCGTGATGCCGCCTTCGACCGGCGCTTCAAAAACCAAGTTAGCTTTGGCAATGCCGGAAAGAGGCCTGGCGTCCGGGTGCATTTCAACCATCACGGCCCAAGGCAAAAGCTCAGCATCTTCTGGTTTAACCAAAACTCCGTCTAGTTTCCGCGACACGAGTTCTGTGGTCGAGGTAGCTGTGAGATCTGTGTTGGCAGCTGGATTATTTTCCGCCTGCACGTTGTTCCGGCCGCTGACAGCAAACTTAAACAAACCAAAACTAACCAATAAAACCAAGACCGCCCCGCCTGCCAGGTAAGGCCAGTAGCGCTTCAATAACAGTGTCGGGTCAAACTTCGCTTCGGTCGGGTTTACCACTTTTGGTTTGGTAGGAGTTACCTCCTTGTTCCTATAGATCATTCTTTAGGTTTTTCAGCGGCCGCCTCTTCGGCTTCAGCTGTTGCTTCCTTTTCCTTCTTTTCTTCAGCCTCTGTCTTAACAGCCGTCACATCCCCGACTTCAGCAGCTTCCATCTTCTTGATTTCATCTTCTGTGAGCGGGGCTTCAACCGTGGCCACAGCATCTTCCAAGGCATGGGTTGATTTTACACCCTGGGGCAAAACCAGTGAACCCACAGTGACCATGTCTTCAAAAGTCACGAGCTTGCTCAAATCAACCACGATCTCCTTAGGCAGGTTGCCTGGCAAACACTCAACTTCCAATTCATCCAATGATTTGACCAAAGTACCGCCCAAAGCTTTGACAGCTGGCGCTTCGCCAATAAATACCAAAGGCACGGAAACCGTAATCGTCTCATCCATGCGGATTTGGCGGAAATCAACGTGCACAGGCTGCATGTTGATTGGGTTTACCTGGACTTCACCTACCAGGACTTTGACTGGGCTTTCGCTGCCCACGGCCAAATCAAAAAGGCTGGAGTGCTTAACTTCGCGGAAAAGCTTAAGAAAATCGCTCGTTGCGACTTGGATGGAACGGCTGGGCAAGCCATGGCCATAGACTACGGCCTTGAGCGTAACGCCCGGGTTTTCCTGGGTTCCGGCTTCCTTTTTTTGACGCAACTGCGCCTGCAATGTGGTAGTCATAAATATTTTAAGGACTTTTGCGTTTTGGATGCAGATCGAGGAAGAAACGAGGCTTTCCGCGAGACGTACTGTTGGTACGTTGAGCGGAAAACGCAGGTTCTGACGAAGATATGCGCCAAAAGCAAAAGTCCAATTTTGGGTGCCTGAATATTAGGCCAGCTTGCCTGACATGTCAAGCAATCGCTGGCAGAGGTCGCGGCTGTTTTCCAGGATACAGCGATGGGCAGCCACGCATTCCTCAGCCGTAACCAATGGGTCATTGGCCAAACGGGCCATATCTACCCCTGAAGCATCGGTGATTAAGCCCAAAGAACTGACCCCTCCGGCCACCTCAAGCACATAGGCTAACAGGCCATGGCAGCAGGCTTGGCAATATGAATGGTATAGCTTGGCCCGGTCTTTTTCCTCAACCAGCCTGACGTCTTCCTTGGCATACAATGCATGGCAAATCGGGCAATGGTTAAGCAAAGGATAGGAATTGAGGTTAGGCATAAAGTTAAGATATCGTGCATGGCCTGTCGGGTCAACGCTCTGAGGCCTGGCTCTTACCATGGATGGCTGCACTTTCGGCCACGCCCAAAGCCAAGTATCCACCGACCAAGGCTGTGGCTGCGGCCGAAGCAAAAGGCAGGGGTATGCCAGTGACTGGCATGACACCCATGTTCATGCCGGCGTTGATAAGTACGTGCAGGCCTAACATACCGGTTATCATCCCGCAGTAGATACCCACAAAAGGATCAGCTATGCGGCTGCCTAAAATCAACAAACGCAATAAGATGACGCCAAACAATCCCAAAATCAGGCAAATGCCCAAGAGCCCCAGCTCCTCGCCCATGACTGCGAACATAAAGTCTGTCGAGGCTTCTGGCAAAAAACGCAAACGTGACTGGCTGCCTTGGCCAATACCTTTACCCAAGATGCCGCCTGACCCGATAGCAGTCTGTGCCTGAATGACATTGTAGCCGGCACCCAACGGATCCATTTGCGGATTGATGAAAGCCATTAACCTATCCTTTTGGTATGGCTTAAAGGCGTATTGCCAAACCAGCAAAGAGCTGACGACTCCCACCAAGAGCAAAAGCAGCCAAGCTTTGGGACGCAACCCGGCAAAGGCCACGCCTACCAGCCACATGGCGACTATAACCATGGCCGAACCAAAATCCGGTTGCAATAGAATGGGCGCCACGTAACCCAGCATGGCAAACAAGCTGCCAAAAAACGTGACCCAGTTCAGGCGATGGTAAACATGCTTGGCAAAATACGAAGCCAAAAAAATCGCGAAGGTGACTTTAGCCAGTTCCACCGGTTGGATGGCAATTGACCCAAACTTGAACCAGCCTTGTGTGCCGCGTACGGTTGAACCGAATATCAGGACACTGACCAACAGGGACAAGCCAACTGCATAGATGACGGTGCCTAAACTTTTTATCTGGCGATAGTCAACAATGGCTAACAATATAAAAACAATCAGGCCGATCATGACGGCAATGACCTGTTTTTTGAACTGCAATAAGTTTCCAACCTCATTGGAGGCGCCAATGCTGTAGACCATGAGCAAACCAATGACAGTCAACGCCAATATGGATCCGAAAAGGATCCAGTCAGTCTTCCACAGCATGTCAAACCAAAGCCTGCGCATGGCAACAATCTTCTGTCTTTAGGACACGGATGTCAATCTTGTTTATGGAGTCGTCAGGCGGGCGGATGGGAGGTAGACGCCGGGATCCAATAAATTGATGATTGGGATGACTTGGGTTTTGCTGACGCTCGGGATTTTATCAAACCAATAAAACTCAATCGGCCTGGTCTCGCCCGGCTTAAGGTTTTGGACATTGATGCGATTAACTCCCACAACCGTTGTCCCGCGCAAAAGCTTGATAACATAATCAATTGACCAATAACCAAAGGCTCCCCTGTTAACCACGTCAAAAGTGGTTCGGCTTAAAATCTCCCCTTCAACCGGTGAAGCATAATCAAAATTAACATGCTCCACAGTCACCCCGCCAAAGCGCTTGCGTATGAATTGGTCGTAGTTGTTTTCGACCTGGTCCGGCCTGACACGGTGCCAACGGATATTTTCGACGATTAATTGGGCAGCCCTGCCTCCCTTGGCTTTGGGGGTAAATCCCAGCTCGGTCAAAGTCGTTTGCGAGGCAGGCAGGATAAAACCCTGGTGGGTCGGCGTCTGTTCGCCTGATACATTGAAACGGTAAGCGAATTCCATCCACCACTGGTCATTGGGGTTTTCCAAATCAACCATGATGTCGAGCCTGTTCTCAGTAGCCGCAAAAACCAAGACCTGCGAAGTGCCGACATTGCGCGGCCGGTCTTGCTCGATGCGATCCAATATCTGTTGGTTGGTTGCAATTTCCTGGGTCAAACGTGACTCACGCGGGTAAGATATGGCATAAGCATCCAGCAAACCCCAAAAAGTATAGCCCCAGACCAGGACATTTGAGGCAATCAAAATTAGGCGCGACCAAAATGTGATGCGCCTCTTATTCCTGACCCACCAGTTGGCTGCTTGCAGGTCGCCGTTTGTGAAACCCGAATAGGTTTCCATACAGCGAGTATTATAGCACTTTAGACCGGCGTATCCCACTTCAGTTCAGCTGACACGAACTGGTTGTCTTCAAATTGGAGTTCCCAGACACTGGCCACATGCATCGGCAAATCATGGATAGTCGAAAAATCCTTGCCTTGGAGTTTGAGGATGGCCGAGGCCATGCTCTCGCGATGCGAAATTATGAAAATTGGTTGACCATGGCATCCGGCCACCAAATCATGGATGACATTAATGACGCGGTCAGCTGCCTGGTCATGCGGCTCTAAGCCTTCCATTTTCATGGGCACTGAGTAATAGCCTGAATTTTTATAAAAATCTTCCGTCAACTTCCCTTCCCATGGACCTTGGTCCCACTCTGTCAGGCGTTCATCGACTTTGATCAAGGCGTTGCCTAAGATTTGAGACACGATCTGGGCTGTTTCCCTTGCCCTTTCCAAAGGCGAGGTAACAATTAAGCAAGGCTCGATGCCTAGGCCCAGAAATTTTTGGGCAGTGGCTTGGACTTGCTGGATTCCATTTTGTGTCATGTGAAAACCGGGCAAACGCCCGTATTCTATCTTTTTAGGATCAGACACTTCGCCGTGGCGTAAAAAGTAAATAGTGGTTTGCATGAGGTCAAGGATAGACTAGAAACTGGAAACTAGAAAGAGCTCTGGGGCTTGCTTTTTACGATTGACGCTACCCGTCCAGCTTGGTATAATTTCCCCGCAATCTATGGCAAAAACAACCAGCAAAGCAGGCGCTTACGGCGCAGAACAGATATCGGTCCTGGAAGGCTTGGAGCCGGTGCGCAAGCGCCCGGGCATGTACATCGGGTCAACCGGGCCTGAAGGCTTACACCACCTGATTTGGGAAGTCGTGGACAACTCTTTTGACGAGGCCATGGCCGGCCATGCCAATGACATCATAATTACTCTCAACGACAATAAGACTGTTTCAGTCTTTGATAACGGCCGCGGCATCCCGGTAGACATCCATAAACAATATAAAGTATCAGCCCTGGAACTCGTGCTGACCAAGCTGCATGCCGGTGGTAAATTCGGCGGTGAAGCCAGCGGCTACAAAATCTCTGGCGGTTTGCACGGCGTGGGCGTTTCGGTTGTCAATGCGCTTTCTGAATGGGTCGAAGCCCGCGTGGAACGCGACGGTGCCATCTGGGTCCAGGAGTATGAGCGCGGTATCCCCAAATTCAAAGTTAAACAAGTTGGCAAAAGCCAAAAACACGGTACGACTATTACCTTCAGGCCCGACCCGACCATCTTTACGACAACCGAGTTTGACCTCAAGTACATTTTGGACCACTTGCGCCAACAATGTTATTTGACCAAAGGTATCAAAGTGACGGTGGTGGATGCGCGGGAAAAGAACCAGCCTGCTGTCTATGCCTTTTTCTTTGAGGGCGGCGTGGCTTCTTATGTCAGGCATTTGAACCACAGCAAACAGGTCAAACACGAAAATATTTTCTACGTGGAACGCCAGGTGGATGACGTAGGCATTGAACTGGGCGTCCAATATACTGATGACTACAAGGAAACGGTTTTTGCTTTTGCTAACAACATATACAACCCCGAGGGCGGCTCGCATGTCATGGGTTTCCGTTCGGCTTTGACGCGCGTCTTGAATAACTACGCCCGCGCCAAGGGTTACATCAAGGAAAAGGATGATAACTTGAGCGGTGAGGATGTGCGCGAAGGTTTGACGGCCGTCATCTCGGTTAAGATCAAGGATCCGCAATTTGAAGGGCAGACCAAAGCCAAGTTAGGTAACCCCGAAGTGCGCACGGCCGTTGAGTCGCTGACCAATGAAGCTTTGGCAGCTTATTTGGAAGAGCATCCGCGCGATGGCGAAGCGATTTTGGGCAAATGTATCTTGGCGCAAAGAGCCAGGGCTGCTGCCCGCGCTGCCCGCGATACAGTTATCCGCAAAGGCGCCTTGGAAGGCATGACCCTGCCCGGCAAGTTGGCTGACTGCTCAAGCAAAGACCCGAAATCATCAGAACTCTTCATTGTGGAGGGAGACTCTGCCGGCGGCTCTGCCAAACAAGGCCGCGACCGCGAGCACCAAGCCATACTCCCCTTGCGCGGCAAGATCTTGAACGTGGAACGCGCCCGCTTGGATAAGATGATCGCCAGCGAACAAATCAAGAACTTGGTCATTGCCTTGGGCACTGGCATTGGCGAGAACATGGACATGGGCCGCTTGCGCTATGAACGCATCGTAATCATGACTGATGCTGACGTGGACGGCGCGCATATCCGGACGCTTTTGCTGACGCTGTTTTACCGCTATTTCACCGCGCTGATTACGGACGGCCATGTTTTCATTGCCCAGCCTCCCCTTTTCCGCGTGGCCTCTGGCAAAGAATTCCACTATGCTTTTTCTGAGGAAGAACGCGACAAGCTTGTGGCCGAGTTCATCAAGCTGAAAGAAGAAAGGAAAAAGATCAAAGGCAAAGCTAAAAAAGAAGAGGAAGAAGAAGTGGCTGAAGAAGAGACGGTTAATGAAGGCGAGCCGGCTGAAGGCGAAGTCAGCAAGATTCCAGGCATCAGCATCCAGCGCTACAAAGGTTTGGGCGAAATGAATGCTGACCAGCTTTGGGAAACGACCATGAATCCGGAAACGCGCATCATGAAAAAAGTTAACATCACGGATGCAGCCGAAGCTGATGAGACATTTGATATCCTGATGGGCACAGAAGTCGCCCCGCGCAAACGGTTCATCCAGACTCACGCCAAGAAAGCTAACGTAGACATTTAAAAAATCGTAGAGGCGTTGCATTGCAACGCCTCTACGATTTTTATTTTTGGGTTATCTAGACTTCGTCGGGTTTGGCGTCGAACGTGGCACGCCACTTGGCATCCATTTCGGCTTTCTGCTCTGGCGTAGCGGCTGCCATGGCTTGGCGCTCCGGCTCGTGGATCGGGTCGGCTGCCACGTGCTCTTGCATCTGTTGCATCAACTCGTCGTAAGTTTCGACGTGGTATTCGTGGGTGCAAGTAGGCGCACCCAGATCCATGCAGGTAAATGTCTTCATAAGTTTTCCTTTTTAGTTATTTAGATTTTGTCAGTATACATTAATTCAAATTATTTTTCTATACTTCTTTTCTTGTCACTTTTCATAACTGAAAAGTAACCAAAAGGTTTTGGGGGTCTGCGATGCCCTCTCGGCTTATTTAGAGGCTTATTCTCTATTACCTCCTATGGTTACGCATCCCCCCAAACCCCCTGTTACTTCAAATCGTGGTTTCCTTTCCGAAAGGGCCCCATATTGAGCACCGCAAGACGACTTATGGAGTGAGCCGATAAGTGCGGCAACTGTTTGAGCCGAAGGCGAGTTTTGCCGCACCGGCGAACGACCATTAATCGTACGAGGAGCGGAGATAATGGGGCGTATTGGGGGTAAAGGGGTACTTGTACGAGCAAGTACCCCTTTGAAGAAAAATAAACTTATACAAAAAAAGACGCTCCGCAATGCTACGGGGCGTCTTTTTTAACAAACTTATTTAGCTATCGCCTTGGCTGCAGTCATGATGCCACCCAAAGCTGCCAAGAAGAAGATAAAGACAATGACCCAACCAATGACAGGTATCAAGGAAAGCAAGCTGATAAGGACCACGCCCAACAGGATGGACTTCCAATCAACCGGCCAACCCTTGCCATTGCCGTTAGCGCCTTTCTTGGTGATTAGCTTCCAAAGCCATGAACCAAGGATAATACCGGCCAAAACTTTGGCCAAAGCAATAGCCAAGGCATAAACCAAGCAAGCAAAGAAGCTGAATGGTATGCCGACGATTGTCACCAACAAGATCAGACAGGCCACGGGGATGACAACCAACCAGACAAAACCCCAACCCATTTGCTTGGCAAAGTTATTCAATACGTTGTTAGTGATGTCAGACACGCGCTGCTTAAAGAAGTAATTACCCAAATAAGCTGCGACCAAAGAAATGGCCAACATGCCCAAGAACCAGACTGATATCCATTTCCAATTTATCTCTTTTTTCTCAGCCCTGATTTGCCCGCGTTCCATTTTTTCGACTTTCTTGAAATCAACACCACCAACTACTTTGGAACCATCAGCCATAGTCGCCTCTTTAGGCGCCTTGTATGTCAGCTTGCCATCCAACTTGGCTTGCGGGCCAAGTGCCAAGCCCTCTGACTCAACATAAACATCTTTACCGACTTCGCCGCGTAAAGCCACCTCACCGCCGGTTGCCTTGATGTTGCCCATGACCTTGCCTTCGATGATGGCGCTGCCGGAAGCCAAATAAAGATCTCCTTTGATGACTGCTGTTGGCAGGATATAAACCATGCCACCGGCTGCCATGACATCTCCCTCAACAACGCTGCCGATCGTGACTTGGCTGCCTCCTACGCGCAAAGCATGGCCAATAGGGCCCATGACATTGACCATGGAACCGGCCACCATCAAACTTTGGCCTACGCTGCCCGAGACCCTGACGATTGAGCCTGCCAAGAAGGCATCACCCGGCAAATTAGTATCAATTGATACGTCGTTGCCAGCGGCATAAAGATCGCCGCCAATCTTATCAGCGGCCGAGATGTTGACCATCTGGCCTGACTTAAATTCAGCAGCCAGGGCTGGTTTGCCAATTACGCAAAAACCAAGCAGCAAAGCTGCGGAAAGGAACAGAAGTTTCTTTGTCATATATAAAAAAGTTATTAGATGAGAATAGTATACACCTTCTATGTTACTTTTCATAACTGAAAAGTATTAGTTACTTCTTTCTTTAAGGGGAATTGCTCGCCCAATTCCCCTTAAACCCCAAGGCGCCCCATGATCTGCGCTCCTCGTGCGACAAAGAGCGCTCGTTCGCCGGTGCGGCAAAACTCGCCTTCGGCTCAAACAGTTGCCGCACTCATCGGCTCACTCCGCTGTCGCCTTGCAGTGCTCGATATGGGGCCCTTTTCGAAATCTAAAGCAAGAAAAAAATAGTTAATAGCCTCCGAAGGGGTTCGGGGCCGAACAATGTAAGCCAGGATTTTGAAATGAGTAGCCACGTAAAAGAGAGCGTATCGTGAGGCCCCGAAAGTTTTTGGTTACTTTTTGCTTACAAAAAGTAACAAAGAAAAGAAAACTAATACTTTTCAGTTATGAAAAGTCACAAACAAGCTTACGGGCAAGGTGCAAACTCACAATTCGGCCCAACACGCCCGACAGCCGAGCCGTCCGGGCATAGCTTGGCTTCCATGGTACAAGCCACTCCTCCGCCGGGATTGTTTTGAGTGGCTTGGTTGAGATTCCAAATTGAATAATTAAGAACAACAGCAAAGCTCACCCAAACAATATAAGGCAAGAGCAGATACGAAGCTGGTTTGGATACTCTGTAAAAAGTGATGACTGTGGCGAGTATGGCGAGCCACAAGAAAAATATTTCGACCAAGGCCGCGCCTGGGCTGCGCAATCCAAAAAATAAAATTGACCAAAGCGTGTTTAATACCAGTTGGGCTCCGAAAATCGCCAGCGCAATTTTGACTCGCTTATTTTTCCACCCGCGCCTCCACACCAAAAATGCGGCCACGCCCATCAATAAAAACAATATTGTCCAAACCGGGGCAAAGACCCAGCCTGGTGGGTTGAGTGGAGATTTAATGAGGGTTGAGTACCAACCTGAAATGGCAGGTGCAGTAAAATACGCACCAATCAAGCCGAAGAGTTGAGGGATGAGGAGAAATATGATGAAGGTGATGAGGTTTTTGAGACGGGGCATAAACTATTTCTGTTTCTCGACTATTTGATATAAAGATTTACCAGTCTTATCTTTCCAATCAGTCCAACCGTCACTTGATCTTGCCAAAACCAAATCCGCTGCTCCACTCGGTGATTTAAAAGCGTAATCTTTCGTGAACCTATATTGTGACTCGCCTTCTTCAATAAGAATGCCGCTTTCAATTAAAATGTGTTGTAACTTTTGCGAATGCGCCGGAGCGGAGCCAGTAAACTTTTTTCTACATAACGAACCCTTCAAAACGACCAGCCCATCTTCGCTAAATTGGCCAATCGCATTTGCATCTGGTCCCTTACAAAAAACCTCAATTGTTTTTGCATCTTTGTTAATCAATTCATCGGTCGTCCCGAGGATTGAGAAACCCAAAGAATTGAGCATTAAGACTACATTTTCTAAAAATTCATCTGCAATATCTCTAACGTTTCGTAAAACGTTGATTTCCTTGGGGACAGTTAAATTTGCAAGATTTACGCGACCATCCTCTTTAATTTTCCTGATCAAAAGATGCTCTAATAACTTAACCTCAGTTTTTGACAAGTCGGGGGAGACAAAAGCAATCAATATCTCCCAAAAATCCTTTGTAGAATCATGCGACTTCATCCTGCTTAACAGCTCATCTGTTTCGCCTACATAAACTTTATCCACATCTGCGCTAACCAACAAATACACCGCCGGTAAACTATGAATTTCCAAATTCTTAATTTTTCCCAAACTCGATCTTGGGCAAACTACCATCGTACCCTGCCAATTGCTTAGCTTAGCTGTCATTAAACCGAATGGCGTGCCATCCTCTAAGATAATATTGATCGTTTTAGTCCGCATAGAACTAAATCAACTTACCACGCGGAGTGTCTTTCCTTCAAATTCACCTGCCCAATCCTTACAAATCATTCCAGCCTGCTCCAAAACAGTCTTCGTGGCCTGTTCTTGCTTATCCGGCGGATAATGATATTTATTGAGTAGTTTTTTAACCAAAACACGCAGCTTCGCTTGCACACTGTCTTTGAGCGTCCAATCGATAGAGGTATTTTTCCTCAAGAGCACAACCAACTCTTGCGCAATTTGTTTCAAGGTCTGATCACCCAAATCACGCACCGCTGATTCATTTTCACAAAGTGCGTCATAAAATGCGACTTCGTTTTCCGTCAAATTCAATTCATTACCCCGTTCTTTCTCCTCTCTTATCTTTTTTGCTAAATCAACCAACTCAGCAATAACCTGAGCGGCTTCAATGGTCTGATTCTGATATTTTTTGATTGTCTCTTCCAGCATCTTGACAAACGAACGGGATTTAACCAAAAACTTTTTTTGCATTGACCGAACTTCATCGTTCAACAGTTTCCTTAGCAGTTCAAGGGCGATGTTCTTATGTTTCATGTTTTTAACTTCTTCCAAAAACTCATCAGACAAAACCGAAATATTCGGCGTCTTAAGACCCGCGGCGTCAAAAATATTAACAACTTTATCCGAAACTACGGCATTGGACACGATTTGCTTGATAGCTTGGTCATAATCCTCTTCGGTCGGACCGCCTGAACCGCCAGCTTTATCGAATTTTACGATAACGGCCTTAACGGCTTGAAAAAATGCGACCTCGTCCCGGATTGCCAGCGATTCATCGCTTGGGACCGACAAAGAAAACGCACCGGATAATTCAGTAACGGCTTTCAAATAACGATCTTTGCCTTTTTCCAGTCCCAAAACAAAATCTACCGCTCCTGATATGACTCGAATGCGTTCAGACTGTTTTTGTTCAAAATATTTTGCATAGTTAAAACCATGATACATGGTTTTAATAATTTCAAACTTCTCCATCATCACCCCAATAGCCTGCGCCTGAGGAATGGTCGGCTGCTCTTTGTCGCTATCGGCATAATATGACAACGCCTCTTTTAACGCCGGTGCAATGCCAAGATAATCAACGACTAAACCGCCCTGTTTGTTCTTATAAATTCTGTTGACGCGCGCAATAGCCTGCATCAAGCCATGCCCTTTCATGGGTTTATCGATATACATAGTATGCATGGAAGGTGCATCAAAACCCGTGAGCCACATGTCGCGTACAATCACAAACTTCAATTCGTCCTTCGGATCCTTCATTCGATCAGCTAAAACTCTCATCTGCTCCTTGGTATAAATATGTTTTTGGTAATTTGACGGATCACTGGCCGAACCGGTCATGACTACTTTGATCTTTCCTTTTTTAAGATCCTTGTTCTGCCAATCAGGCCGCAATTTAATAATCTCGTCGTATAACTCTACTGCTATCCTGCGACTCATGGCCACGAACATGCCCTTGCCATCAATAGCCGCCAAACGATTTTCGAAGTGCTCAACAACATCTTTAGCTATGAGTTTAACTCGCTTCTCAGACCCGACCATAGCCTCTAACCTGGCCCACTTGCTCTTGAGCTTTTCTTTCTTGGCAACTTCTTCACCTTCTGTCAGTTCTTCAAATTCAGAATCGATCTTTGGCTTTTCTGACTCTTTGAGTTCTATCTTAGCCAAACGGGCTTCGTAATAGATTGGTACTGTCGCGTGATCCTCAACTGCTCTGGAAATGTTATAAACATCGACATACTCTCCAAAAACAGCCCGCGTATTCTTGTCTGTTAATTCAATGGGCGTGCCCGTAAAGCCGATAAAAGACGCGTTAGGCAAAGCATCGTGCATGTGGCGCGCGAACCCGTCGATAAAGTCATATTGACTGCGATGCGCTTCATCCGCGATGACTACGATATTACGCCTGTCTGATAAGAGCGGATGTTTCTCATTCTTTTCTTCAGGGAAAAACTTTTGGATGGTCGTGAATACGACTCCGCCGGATGCCACATTCAACAGTTTCTTGAGATCGTCTCGATCTTTAGCCTGCACGGGCTTTTGCCGCAATACATCAGAACACCCGGAGAACACTCCGAACAATTGATTATCTAAATCATTACGGTCAGTCAGTACCACTAAAGTCGGATTATCCAAAACCTGAATGATTTTTCCGGCATAAAAAACCATGGTCAGACTTTTGCCGCTGCCTTGCGTGTGCCAAACCACGCCGCAACGCCGATCACCTTTTTTGTCCGTGGCTTCCAATGTTTCGGCTACAGCCTTATTAGTGGCAAAAAATTGATGATAAGCCGACAAAACCTTAATTGTATTTTTGCCGTCATGGGTATAGACGCAGAAATTACGAACTATATCCAAAAGCCGCTCTTTGGTAAAAGCTCCTTTAATTAAAACTTCCATTTCGGGGGTGGATTTAGGAGCTAAGCTCTCGCCATCTAAACTCTTCCACTTCATAAAACGCTCAAAATCAGCCGTCAAAGACCCCATCCTCGTATCCGTGCCGTCGCTGGCAATGCAAAGTTCATTATAAGCAAAGAGCGTCGGGATCATGTCCTTATAATTCTGAATTTGCGTAAAAGCTTTTAACACGGTCGCGTTTTCATCCGCCGGGTTCTTTAACTCAAAAACAGCCAAAGGCAAGCCATTTACGAAAATTACAATGTCCGGCCGACGCGAACCGGTTTTGTCCATTGGATCGATCTTTTCTCCTTTTTCAATAACAGTAAATTGATTGACAGCCAACCAATCATTATTCTGCGGATTTTCAAAATCAATCAACAATGGCTGATCAAAAACAATATCGCCCTTGCCCTTGCCTTTGTATGAAATGGACACGCCGTCGGTTAACATGCGATGGAACTCTTGATTGGCCATCAACAAATTCGGATGCGCAAAAGGCACTTGCGCGACCTTCTTAATCACCTCCTGAATTCCCTCCTCAGGGATATCCGGATACCTGGATCTCAAAGAGTTAGCCAAACGAACCAGTAAAACAACCTGATCATAAAACTTGCGCTCAGCCTTTTCGCTGTCGGGTGCAATATCAGGACCAAAGACGATGGAGTAACCCAACTCTTCCAGCCATTCGAGTGTGGCGATCTCTAAGTCGGATTCGGTGTATTTGTAGGAGGGCATAATTATTTATTATCCTCAAAGCAATGGTTCAATATTGGCGATAGCAGTTCTGCGAAAGATATCCCTAAGCTCTTCATAAGTCAATCTAATATCCAAAGAAACCCTTCTCTTTCTCTTAGATGGCCCAAGGTACCCAGAAGATATCAAACTAAAACTTGCATAATGAGTATGCTCTTCTTTTCTTTTTTGATTCATCAAGGAAAAACTAAAATAATCTTCCCCATGCACTGCTCGATTTCTAACATCATAGAGTATTCTTAGAATTGAGGAAAATCTAAGGCTATGGTGATTGGGTCCAAGGAGGCACCTCGTAAAGGTCGATGTAAGTTTGTTTTTATCTTTTACTGAAATAAATTTAAAGAATTCCGTAATTGCATCAAAGGGACGGAGGTGTGTGTTCCCATGTTTCTTTTTTGCGATTGCTTCGGCCAGAGACATTAAAAATATCAAACGTAAGGCTGGTCTGCTTTGCCTAACCTTTTCCTGATCATCTGCAATTTCTATATACCACTGGGCTCGAAGAAGCATTCTTCGAGTCGAAATTTTTCTTAAACATCTTGCGATGAACGTCTCTCTCAATTCAAACGTCGGAAAAACCGGCTCCAAAAAGTCGTGTAAGTCCGGGTCCTTCAATAATCCCTGTCTTACCCCCTTATCGATGTTCTCCCAGTCACTTTTCCTAATCATATTTATAAAATATTTTTCCCAAATCTAATCATGGATAGTTGATTAATACAATCCCGCATTGCTTTATAAAAATTCCATGCCAATTGGATATACGATAAGTAAAATTTTTGATACTGCCTCGGTGTTAGTCCTTCTTTCATAAATTCAAGATCCCGATAATTCACCTTAACTCTATAAAAATAAAAAAACTCAAATAGCGAAACTACTTTATCATGAAACTCTTTTAAATTCGTACCTGTTAATTTAATAATGTTTTTACTTCTTTTAAATTCTTCTTTTTTGTAAATAATTAGCTTTTTTAATATCTGTTTTTTTCTCAACTCCTTATTAGCTGAGGTAGACTTAATATTTTCCCCGACCGGAATCTTCCAATTCAACACCTCCTTAACATGGTAAACCTCATTAAAAATAACATTATTAAAAATCAATTCTTTATTTGCTAAATATGATTTCATTATTTTCCTAGACTGATGATGTCCTTTCTGCAAAAAAGAAGTATCACAACTGATTAAATATTCCAATACTAGAATCAAATGATAAAATAGATAATACGCCTTTACAGGTATCCACGCGCAACAAACCTCTGCATACTCAGGCTCTTTTTTGACAGCAATCATCTCGCCTTTAATATTTTCATAAGTCACCCCTATTAATTTCATCTTTTTTTGCAATAAAGGCGATGGTATAAACTGGCTTTGTATATTACACGAATAATGTAAACTCAAATTCTTTGATTCATCCATCATGAACTCCAGGTAATTCAAGTGTGTATTAAAATCAGGAAATTTTATCCCTTCCTGATCTTTAGCCATTTTAATGAATTGAATAACATCATCAGAATAATTCATACTCTTATTCTCCCACTCATCAACCTAGGCAAAAGCGAATCTCTGACTTTAACAAGTCTTTGATTTTCTTGATGGTTAAGGAGTATCCGGCTAAATAAACTTTTTACAGCCACATGGAACTTTTTAAGAACATCATCGTCAGGAATTAAAAGTTCAAAATCCTTCAAAGCATCAACCGAAACCCTCTGTCTTCCCGATGTACCACTCATGGATTGAACTGCATAATCTCTAAAATCATTCGACCGGGCAAGAATATACAATAATTCTGCATACTCCTCTTTTTTCGGATGCATGATAATAAATTCTGTAGAACCCCAACCAACTTCTTGACTTCCTAAAAAATCCACAAAACCCGTCTTACCATTCTCAAGACAAGGAGTTATTCGAGCGAGTAGCGTATCGCGGTTCATGAATTTTGAGCCACTTGTAAAAACCCTTTCAGCAAAATCCATGCTTAAGCTAGCTTCTGACAAATTTTTCATCTCAACATATTTTGTCGCTGTGTTTTTCTGGAGTTTGTAGGTTGGATTAAATTCGCAAATCTCTGACAAGGTGCCGAGCCTCGTATATTTCGAATCTACATCCACAAACCACCTCTTAAACAATGCACTCGCGATTTTCTCAAGCGTCACATTCATCTGGCGGTTTAATTCGATTTTGTCGTCCAAGGAGGAAAGGATGGTGGCGATACGGGATTGTTCGTTAATTGTAGGAAAAGCGAACGTTAACGATTTTAGAGTTTTACCGTTTAACTCTTGGAATGTACTGCCCGAAGCATTGTCAACTAATTTTTGAACGTTATTTTTCAATAAATAATATAGAAAAATCGAACTGGTTTTTTCATTCGGGACCATGCTATGAAACCCTTGATTTGTGGTCATCTCATTTTTAGATATTGCTAAATATCCCACAGGCGCCCGCGTCGTGAGCAGTACAGAATTTTTAGGAATCAACTTTGCATTACTTGAACTCAATCCCTTATCTGAAATATTCCTCTCTCCACAAAAAATATAACGCTCTTTATATATTGATAAATCACGCGGAGTAATCCATGCGATATTGCCATTAAAATTTTCTTGGTCTTCCGTGGATGGCGTTCCGCCACCAATCACTTCTGAGACGTCTTGAATCGTAAATATATTCCATTCTTCCGGAATGGGTCCGAGTTCGGTTTGTTTAAATTTGGTCCGATCAAGTTTTTGCATCTCTTAAAGTTATTTGCTGTTTTTTAGTTTCCGGAAGCTTATTAAGA
>JAJZQU010000014.1 GCA_021806685.1 bacterium
GATCTACTGGGGCAAGACGTAAAACTTACCGGGATGCAAACGCGATGGCACGAGGTATTCACGCGATCCTTCGGGCGTACCTTTGACCATGGTTGGCGTTTCGATTTCCATGAAGCCCTTTTCAATTAAATGGTTGCGAAGTGACTGGATCATTCTGGCGCGCAAGGCAAGATTCTTTTGCATCCTTTCCGTACGCAAATCCAAATAGCGATATTTCAAGCGCAGTTCTTCGTTGACGTTTGACGTGTCTTTATCAATTTCAAACGGCGGTGTCTTGGCATGGTTGTAAACCTCGATGTCCTTGGCCAAAATCTCAACCTTGCCGGTTGGCATATCTGGGTTGGCTTGTTTGGCCCCGCGCTCTTGGACAATACCCGTGATCGAAAGGCAATCCTCTGGCCTCAGGTTATCCAATTCTGCCTTGGCTTGGTCTGACAACTCAGCCGGGACAAGCACAACCTGGACAATTCCGGAATGGTCACGCATGTCCAAAAAGGCGATTTTGCCCATGTTTCTGCGCACATTGACCCACCCCTTGATATTGACCTTCTGGCCAACCAGGTTGACCGTATCCAAATTCATAATACGTGACATATGGCCAATAGGTTAGCTAAAAAGCCGGGAAAAGTCTACAACTTACCTCAAGCTGCTGCCAACAATTTAAAGCGGCTCGGTTTTCCCTGGCTCAACTTGAATATCTTTAACGCAAATGCCCTTGGACTCATCCCCTGGCTTTGAGCATTTCAACCCCGGCTTACAAGGCAAACGTAATTCACCACCGCACTCGGCACCTAATTCACCTAAACCTATCTCGGTCTTGGCCTGCGGCACATTGGCCGCTTCTTGCGACTCTTGTTGGCGCATGGATAATCCATAAGCCAAAAGGGCTACTAAAATCAAGACAATGATGCCCAGGATGATCCAAAATGTTTTGTATTTCTTAAATGACATGCCAGTATATTACTTGTTAGGAACTTTTTAGTCCAAAGAAGCATCGGGCAGATAAAAGATAGCTCCCTTCAAGCTCACATTGTTTAACTCAGACGTTTGCCCGTCGTTTTTGATCAGAATCAACTTACCATTTTGGATGCAAAGCGTTCCTTGGCCATTGATGTAAAGCATTGGCAGGCCTTTGCCCAAGCTCTTTAGGCCATCATTGGCGATTTGCGTCATATGATTGTCCTCTGTCACGTAAACTACCATGCCTTCTGATACCACAAAATTCTGGATTACGTGCGTTGGCTCTTCGGCTATTTCCTCAATGCCCTTCCCGGGAACAATCTTCCATAAAGAAGAAGGTGGCGATTGCGACATCTCAATACCTTCGCCGGGCATGGCGCGGGCATAGTAGATGGCCCCGTCTGCAACCTTGATTAGCCAGGCATCATCCGGCAGATTGGCAATCGGGGTCAGTGTGCCATTCAAATCCAAAGTTAAGATATTCCTCGTACTTGTTGCAACGGCTGCTAGGGCTAAAGTATCTTTGTCTAGCCAGCCCAAAAGCTGTTCATCTGTAATTTTACGTCCGCTTTTTTGGCGCAAGACCAATAGCGTGCTCTCATTGCCTTGTTTGACTTCGATCGCACCGCTGCCATCGCGCCTATCCGACGCCAGGTAGGCGCTTCGTCGGCCATCAGGTGAACGCCAAGCAGTGGAAGAGGCGCGTACAAAACCAGAATCCAACCAAACCGGCTGGCCTGTTTCCAAATCCACTCCCCTGATTTGCGAAAGGGGCTTACCCAGCTTTGAGACATCATCCGGCCATGCAATTTTTTGTTCATGTGAACCATCGAGACTCATTAACTTCAAGCCTTCAGACGAAAGAACCAAAAAACCAGATCCTTTTCCGGATGTTACCGGTGCTGGAGCTTGGGTGGGTTGGGAGCTGGTGGCTGAAGGCTTGGTTTTTGAGGCAGTGACTGAAAGGATGGCCACGCCAATAACAATTATACAAACTACAATCAGCCCCGAGTAAACTCGCCAGCCGGCTTTAGCATTTTTTGACTTGTTCGCCATGGCCATAGCATACCCCTTTGGGCCAAGATAAACAAAAAAGCGCCCATCCGAGCAGTGGACGGCGCCGTGTAGGTGCCTGGTTGATCTGAGATCAGTGACGCATGGCATACGGCACGAAGCGGAAATCGAGAGCCTCTTCCTCAACCTCCCTCTGTCGTCGAGTCCGCTCCCGACGGGTGAACCTCTTGCTCACCCCCTTCCTGAACTCGCGGGCGCTCTTGACGCTCACAATCTCCGGAGCGCGGTCAGCGAATGACTTGAAGATGATGAAGACCTCGCGGCGCGACTTCATGCCCAAGTTGATCACGACCGTCTCGTAGTTCTCGTGGTGAGAATTTGCCTTCACCCGACGACCCTTCTTGGCCAACTGGATGAGGTGCCTCTTGATCTCGCCGAAGAGCAGCGTGACCGTCTGCTCGAGCGTAAGCGCCATCTGATGGGTATCCATGGTGCTGTTGGAGGTGCGCCAGCCATCCACCGTTTGCTTGAGGCGGATGTACAGGAACTCTTCGACCTCCCGGCCCTTGTCGGCGTAGCCCATCATCTCGCGGCAGTACGGCTTGATGATCTTGTCCCACCTGGTCCGGCTGGCCCTGTGCTCCCGCTTGGCAGCACATGAGGCAATGGCCCTCACAACCCCATCGCTGGGCGGCTTGAAGGGCGCAGGCTTCTTGACCAACACCTTGGCAGGCGGATGTTTGGCCTTGACCCTTGGCTTGCACGGGGCTACGGGCTGGACCAAGGGCTTTTGAACAGCGACCTTGGGCTTGCGAGGAACTTGTGGCAACTTCATCACGTTGTTCCGCAGAACCGGCAAACCAGCTCCTGTCGAACCGAGATTCACTTTCTTCAGTGCAGGTTGGTGCTTCTGGGCAACGAACGTACGAGGGTTGAATCCTGGCATTTTGGGGGGACTCCCGCTGTTCTGAGTTTCAAAGCAAAGCAAAAAAAGGGCTGACGGCATTTCAGCATAAATACGGGTATTAGTCAACACGCCGCTGCTACTAGGCGGCCATTGGCTTGCTCTCCTTGCGCTTCACAGATCTCATATCAATCATCCCTTGGGCCCATGCTTCCGCAGGCATATCTGACAGCTCCGGTACATCGATGCGTTCCGGCAAACCAACCAGCACAGCCAAGGCATTTATCGTCCTGATTGAGTTCATGGCCGCCATGGTTACTTTCTTATCAAAACTAGATAAACTGCCTTGTTTTAATTTTTCAACATTCTCCACCAGATTTTCATAACCCACGGACATGGGCAGTATCACGTCCAATAATTTAGGCTGCCAGCCGGTTGGTTGTTTTACAAAGTAAAGGTTGCCGTTGCCAACTAAATCCAAGTAAATGCCTTTTTCGTTGCCAATCTTGATTGCCTGTGTCACAAATGAACGCAAAGCTTCTTTAAATTGCGGATCATTATCAATCCGAAGGCTGATCATTATAGAATCAGGATAAAGTTTATCGACTATTTTCTTCTGGTAGCTTTCATCCCAGTCATCATTTTTTTCTTGTGCCACCAGCAGGCGATACCCTTCATCATAAATCGTGGCGGCATTAGGATCTTTGGAGATGGTTCTTTCAGGATAATTGCATCCCAACTCGATTTCATCACCTTGCATCTTTAGGTCAACCTTACGCTGCACTGTAACCATGGCCGGTACCCCACTAGGAAGCAATCTAGCCAGTTGTTCGGGAGTATAGTCTCTGCCCGTTAGACTTTTTATAATATCTGCATTAACCGGCATATTACGGATCATGGTCTTTTCAACCGGCACAGCTGAAAAGCCAAAGTACTCTCGCAATACTTTCAGTTTGGCTTGTCTGTCCTTCTGCGCTTTTTTAAGGCCTATCACTCCTTGGCGATACTCCTGCAAGTCATCATTCATCATGCCGCAAAAAACATCGAAGCTGTTTAGGTAGTTAACCTTGTAAACAATATCTTTATGTTTATCGTCCTCAAAAAAGAAGACAAAATTTTCAGATCCTTTGCCCACAAGATGCATGCCATGGGACCAACCGGACTCTTTTGTAGCTTTTTCAGCCGCTTCAAACACTTCCGGCTTGATATTGCGGGGTGCCGTTCTTTTTTTTGGTTTTTCCGGTGGTGGTTCGGGGATGCCCTCAAAAGCTTGAGCGATTCTATTAAAGTTCATAAACAAAATAATTGAGGGCGACTAAAATGTCTTATGGTTCAAGCCTATTCATCAACCTTGGAAATGGAATTGTTTCCCTCACGTGGTGTAAGCCGCAGATCCAGCCAACGATCCGCTCCAGGCCATAGCCAAAACCCGAGTGCGGGACTGACCCGTATTTACGCAAATCAAGATACCATTGGAATTCTTTTTCGGGCAGGTTGTGTTCACGCACGCGTTTGATCAACTCATCATAATCATCCTCACGCTGCGAACCGCCGATAATCTCACCATAGCCTTCCGGAGCAAGCAGGTCAGAGTTCAAGACATAACGAGGATCTTGCGGGTCACGCTTCATGTAAAATGCCTTGACTTCTGAGGGATATTTTTCGACAAAAATCGGCTTGTCATACATTTGCGTTAAAATCGTCTCATCATCAGCTCCCAAATCATCCATGTCGCCAATATCACTCCCCTTTTCGCGCAGGATCTTGATAGCTTCGGCATGAGTCATGTGATAGAAAGGCGCTACGACTTTTTTAAGAGGCTCCTGGTCGCGCTCCAGGATCTTCAACTCTGTCTGGCAAGTCTCAAGTACGCGCTTCACGATAAAGGAAATTAACTGTTCTTGAATTTGCATGTTACCCTCGTGGTCAACAAAGGCCGCTTCGGCGTCCATCATCCAAAATTCTGTCAGGTGGCGACGAGTCTTGGATTTTTCGGCGCGAAAGACAGGGCCAAAGTCAAAGCAACGGCCGACTGAAGCAATAGCAGCTTCGATATAGAGCTGGCCGGATTGTGAAAGATAGGCTTTGCGCTCCTCGAAGTAATTAATTTCAAAAAGCTCAGTCGTCCCCTCACACGCGTTCGGCGTCAAAATTGGAGAGTCGATTTTTATGAAGTTGTTGTCGCGGAACCAATCGTAAGTGGCAAGGATGATCTGATTACGGACACGTTGGATGGCCCATTGAGAAGGCGCGCGCAACCAAAGGTGACGATTATCCAGCAAGAAATCCGGCCCGTGCTCTTTTTTGCCAATGGGATATTCCTCGGCTTTCTGGATTATCTCGAGGCTCGTCACCTGTAACTCGAAAACATCGTCGTGTTTTGGATGTTTAGTGACAATGCCCGTGACAACGACCGATGATTCCAGTGTGACTTCCAAGGCTCGATTCCAAGTTATCTCATCAACTTGGTTTTGCACGCAGACAGCCTGCACAAAACCAGACCCATCGCGGATCTGCAAAAAGGCGATTTTGCCTGACGAGCGGACATTGTAGGCCCAGCCTTTAATGGTCGCTGTTTGGCCCACCAGACTCGGAAACTGAGATATAAATTGTTGCATAAGTCAGAGGTATTTTTGCCCAAAAACCCCTTTCCGTCAAACAACCAGGATGCGCTCGATAGTCTCCAGCCCGTGCGGTTCGCGGTCGAGAGGGGCATGTTTCCAGACTTCTTGGATCAAGCGCAAGACATTTTGGGCTACGTCAACAGCCAAACCAACCCGGAGGACATCGGAGAGTGGCGAGGTGCGCATAAACCTCAGGAGTGCCAGGGCGTGAGTTCTGGCCAGGACAGCCGGTTCTTGCCTTGTCTGGATGCAATCAGAGCAAATAAGGGCATTTAGGCTTGGCGCATACCAGGCATCAGTCGGGCCGGGCGGGCGGCGGCACGCAGCGCAAGCGCGGAGCGCGGGGCCATAACCCAAGGCGTCCATAAGCTTGAGGCTGGCGGCGGCAAACAAAAGCTGGGCACGCAGGGCCGTTGGCTCTTGCGGTAACTCCGTCAGGCAAGAGATGAGTTCTTCCCAAAGGACAAAGAGACGCTCGTCCGCCACTCCAGGACGGGTAAGTTTAAGGAAAAGGTCAGCAAAAGCTCCGGCTATGGCCAGTGCGCCCAGCTTTTGGAGCCTGATGCACGGCCTGGCCCGGACAGCTACGGCCAACTGGTCGAAGTTTCGACCTTTGGCAATCATAACATCAGCCAAAGATAATGGTTCCAGGTGGCAAGCTTGTTTTGCCCTGGGCTTCATGGTGCCCCGCGCGGCTGCCAAAAGCAGCCCGTGTTTTCGCCCGTACATCACATACTGGCGGTCATGTTCACGGTAAGGTGATTTTTTTAGGACAATGACCTGGTCGCGAAGATACACAAAATTAATTTTGTAATCGATCCAGGTGAGATTGCAGCATGATTGAGGCGGCTACATCATCATCCTGCGCCTTAGAATTGGTTTGGTGCAAATAAAATTGGGCTTGGGCGCTGGTCAACATTTCATCTGCCTCATCAACCGGAATATTCTCCTTGCGCAAGTCATCGGCAAAACGCCTAATCGACCTGATCTGCTCGTTTTCGGCTGATGTGTCGCGCAGCAACTTGGGAATGCCAACAACCACCCGTTCCACACCCTCGCGCTCGCAAATCAACTTGATTTGTTTGATAGCATCACCATGCCCCACGTTTTCGATAATGACCCAGGGACTGGCGATATTCGTTTCCGTGTCGCCCATGGCTACGCCAATCTTACGTTCTCCGTAATCAATGCCTAATAATCTCATACTTCTTCAGTCTTAAATCCTATTAAAGGTTTGGGCCCATCATCGTCTTCTATCATTTTCCGCAATGCATCAAAGACAATGCTGAACTGTTCGTCGTAACGTTTTTCCAACACCTCGAGCTTCATCCTTAAATCTTCATGCGAAGCTATCATCTCGCGCAACCTAATAAAAGTCCTGATGATTTGAATATTCACCATTATGGCCCGCTCGCTGTTTAAAACGCTGGATAGCATGGCCACCCCGGGTTCGGTAAAAGCGTATGGCAAATACCTTGTGCCACCCCAACTTGAGGTCACAATTTGTGACCTCAAGTTTTGCGCTAACAATAGCTCTATTTCATCCTTATTTAACTGAAACATGAAATCTTCCGGAAAGCGTTTTGGGTTGCGCTTGACGGCTTGATTTAGTGTTTTGGTAGAAACATCATAAAGCGCCGCCAAATCTCGATCAATTATAACTTTCTTACCGCGTATGAAATATATGCGACTTTCAATAAGCTCTAGAGGCACAAGAGATTGATTGGTTTCTGACATAGACTCATGCCAACGGTCTAATTATAACATCCTTCAGATACTGGTTCTTGAAATCCGTCTTCTCCCCTATTTTAGCCTTACCGTCTGATACGAACCTGACCGATAACGGTTTGTGGTATTTATTAGAAAGTCCTTGGACTGTCTTTAAAATATTTATGACTTTCTCCGGGTTTTCATCTATGCCTATCGGATAAGTATCAACGCCAAGACCCGAATGAAGCGATAAGAATAAATTCCGTTCCAGTGAAAAATTACCTTGCTCATATTCATCAGCCAACTCAAAATCTTCGAGGCATGGGAACATTAAGCCGCAAAGCCCGATTGGTTTTGGATTTTTCTCTTTAATAAACTTTGTGATTTTGAGGTAGGTATCCGTCAAAACCGACTCATTAAACGTCATGCCAAGTCGTTTAATCCAGTTGATTAAACTGCTGTTACCCTGGAAAACCGGCGCTACAGATGAATCGATACCCAAGAACTCTTGATCGTCCTTAAAAATCAGATTTATCTCATCCCAGACAGAAGTTGTTTTTTCAAACCACTCATTCAGAGATCTACAGCCTTCTGTTAAATCAGTGGATTGAAGACCAATCGAAAAACCCTCAACCCCATAATTAGCCGATGGGAAATAAGGACTCGACAATGGATTGTTAAAAACGTAGGCAAAATTAAAAGTCCTATCCGGTTTATTGCGGATTATCTCAAATAACAAGTCAACATGCCCAGCTTCTATAGCCGATCCGGTCAAATCCAAATTAAAAGACAAATCATCAGGTATCCTAAAAAAATCTTTCAACTGACTTGATGTGTTTTGACAAGGAACCGAACTCGCACCTAACATTATCTCCTTATCATTGACCCTTCTAACAATTTCATTAAACTCCAGATCGCTAGTGCAAAATCGCAAAGTCTGCACCTCAAATCCGTGACCTTCCAACAATCCTTTTTTTTCTTTAATCTTTAACACAACTCCGTCATCCGGTTTTTGGGTGAAGTAACAAATTGACCTTATAATTTTATTGCCCATAATCGAGATTCGAGCTTCTAGCTTCCAGCTTCGACGTTTGGCCAAGGAGTAATGAATTCAAACCCGCTTTTAGTGACTACGATGGTGACTTCCCAGTGCGCAGCCAGGGATTTGTCAGCTGTGACATATGTCCAACCATCATCCTTTTGCCTGATGCGCCAATCCCCTGCCGAGACCATGGGCTCGATAGCCAAACACATGCCAGCCTTGAGTTTAACCGGCTTGTGACGGCGCTCGTGGTAATTCGGTATTTGCGGATCCTCATGCACACTGTAGCCGACTCCATGGCCGCACAAGTCGCGGATGATGCCATAGCCTTTTGGTGCGAGATAGCCCTCGATGGCCTGGCTGATTTCATGCAACCAAGCACCTTCTTTAATGACGGCCAGCCCAAGCTTTAATGATTCCCGAGTATCTTTAGAAAGTTCTCGGGCTTCTGACGTGACATTGCCCACGCAAACCGTAGCCGCCATGTCTGTTGCTAGGCCTTCGTACCACATGCCGATATCTAATCCAACCAAATCACCTTCCTTAATCACGCGGTTGGGAGTCGCCAGGCCGTGTACCACTTCTTCGTTAATGGAAATACAGACCGTGGACGGATAAGGAGGATCGACATCAGAAATTTGATAATGCAGAAAAGACGGCTTGCCATTGGCCTTGGTTATCCCCTCACGCGCTATGCGATCCAACTCTTCGGTATGGGCTCCGGGAACGCAGGCAGCCATAACTTGCGACAAAACTTGGGAAAGTATTTTTCCGCCTTGTTTCATCTTCTCGATTTCTTCGGCTGTTTTAATGGTAATCATATTTATACTGCGAACCCTAATTTAGAAATTTTCTTTACGATATCTTCAAACACGTAATGAATCGGCTGTTCCCCGTTGATGACAAGTAAGACTCCGCGTTGGCGGTAATAACCGGCCAAAGGCGCTGTCATATAATGATAGGCCTGGAGACGAAGTTTGATAACCTCTTCCTTATCGTCTTCGCGTTTGATTAAGGGCGTACCGCAAAGCGAACAAATGCCTTTTTTGACAGGCGGCGCCTCTGTTTCGTGGTAAACACTCTTGCATTTTGGGCACTGCATCCGGCCGCTCAAGCGCCTGACTACTTCCGTATCATCAATCTTGAGCTGGATAGCCAAGTTGATAGGCAAAATGCGGTCAAGCGCCTCGGCTTGCTCAACGTTGCGTGGGTAGCCGTCCAGGATAAAACCATGCGACAAGTCAACGCGCTTCAAATGTCTGGCCATGACAGCATTCACCAGTTCATCGGGTACCAGGAGACCCTGATTAACGTATTGAGCAACCAGGTTACCAAGGGTGGACTTTTCTGAAATTTCGTCGCGAAACAACTCTCCGGCACCAATTAGTGGTATGTTGAGCCTTTCAGCCAAAAGCGTACCTTGGGTACCCTTGCCACTCCCTTGGGGACCAAATATCACCGCACTAAGATGTTTGTTCTTCATAAGTTAGCTATGCCCATCAGGGCATAAAATCCTACCGCAACTGCCAGAAAAATCCAACTCCGTAGACGGTCTTGTTTGTCTTGACCCCATACGATTTCTGTTGCGAGCACAGTAACAGCCATGAGCAAGTACCAATACCAACCCACATGCGCCAGTCGCAAGCCAATGGCCGACAGCATGATCAAAGGCAATAAACTGATGACCATGCCACTGCCGGCCTGCCATGTCTCTTCAATAGCCTTAAACCAGCCAATAGGCTTGATAGGCAAAAGGATACCGGGCGGTAAGCCTGTGCGGAAAGCCTCGGAAAGCAGAGTGGCCATCTGGGTCTGTTTTTGCCTGGAATACTCATAAGCCACGACCCCCAATGAACAGACCAGTAAGACGCTGAATGGGAAACGGATGGCAAGAAAAAGCCCGATGCCCATTGAACCCAAGACAAAGGTTAAATCATGCCAAAGAGTTAGTGGCCAAATGTACGGCAAAAGGACCATGGCTCCGGCCACCATGACGGCTGCCCAAAAAGGCAAAGCTGCCAAAGATAAAATCCAAACACCACTAAACCCAAAAACCAAAAGCAGAACCTCCCACCAAACATATGAGATGTTCTTTTTCAGTATGCCCAAGACCATGAGCAGGATGGTGAGTGAAGCCAAAAAAGCAACCAACCAATAGATTAAATTGGGCACTAAAAAATTCTTGGTGGAGAGCAACCAATAGACCAGATAGAGAGCAAGGAAATAAACTGCCAAAAAATAAATATGCGACCATTTCCAGCCTGGTTGATTGCTCTTCTTTAATGGTTGGTTAGTATCACTCACAGCTGACACATCTTACCTCAAACTTCCTGATATTAAAATCCCTGCGTTCAAGCAGGGATTTTTTATTATTGTTTGATTAGTAGGCATCGTACTGCCGCATGGTGACCTGGGCCTCGATTTGTTTGACTGATTCAATAACAACTGAAACCACGATCAAAAGTGAAGTGCCGCCAATAGCCAGAATCTGTGACCCGCCGATTCCGCTTACAAGCTGCGGAAGCACGGCGATGGCACCCAAAAATGCTGCGCCAAAGAAATTCAAACGGTTAATCACCAGGTTTAGGTACTCGCTCGTAGGCTTGCCTGGGCGAATGCCCGGTATAAAGCCTCCCTGCTTCTGCAAATTCTCAGCGATTTTATCCGGATGGAAAATAACAGCCGTATAGAAGTAAGTGAAGGCGAAAACCAAGGCAAAATACAGTAAGCTATAAACCCATTGGTTCTGCATGGTGGTTAAGACCCATTGGGCAGCCGCGCCCAACCAAGCTGTCCGCGCGTGAACGAAGAATTGTGCCAGAAGCGACGGGATAAGCATCATTGAAATGGCAAAGATAATCGGGATAACGCCAGCCATGATGAGCTTAAGAGGCAAATGCGTGGCCACTCCGCCCGAGAGCGTACCCTGCCCCCTGACTTGGCGCGCATACTGCACAGGGACATTGCGCACGGCTTCGTTGACAAACACCACACCCACCACCGTGATTATGGCAATAAGGCCATAGACAACGATAAAAACCCATTGCGATGAGTCATAGGTGGCCATGAACCGCGAAAACGATTGTGGCAAGCTGGCCAAAATACCGGCAAAAATCAAAAGCGACATGCCGTTACCCACTTTCTTTTCGGAAATCAATTCACCCAGCCACATTAGGAAAACCGTACCGGCTGTGACCGTACAAATCAGGGCCACAATATGGAAGATGTCTGTGCGGGTTAAAATCTGCATCTGGGATTGGCGCAGCATTGAAATCAAACTCAAGGCCTGGAGGACTGACAAAGGGACAGTCAGCAGCCTAGTCCATTGATTGATGCGTTTCTGGCCACTCTCTCCCTCTTTTTGTATCTCTTCGAGCTTAGGCACGATCATGGTCAGGAGCTGGAAGATAATGCTAGCCGTGATGTACGGCGCCACGCCTAGGGCCACGACCGAAAAGGTGCTGATCGTGCCGCCAGAGAATAGGCTTAACATGCCCAAGACTTGGTTGCCCTCAAAAAAGCGCCTCAAAGCCACCAAATCAATACCCGGCAACGGGATATGCGCCGTGATCCTAAACAGGACCATGATGGCCAATACAAACAGCAGGCCATTACGCACTTCCTTGACTTTCCAGGCGTTCAAGATTTTTTCCCACATAATCGCTCAATAAGTTATCACGCCCGCTGTATTTAGTTAACCTTACCGCCTGCCTTCTCGATTGCCTCGGTGGCGGCCTTAGTAGCAGTTACTCCTTGCAGTTTGAAAGCGGTCTTGATTTCACCTTTACCGACAATCTTGGCACTTAGTGCCTGTTTGTTGACCAAACCAGCCTTCTTCAACATGGCGAGCGTGATTGTTTCTGGTTTCTTAAAAGTCTTATCCAAGCGTTCCAAAGTCACTGCTTCTGCCTTGACATAAAGCGACTTAAAACCGCGGTTTTTGGGGAAAGACAAAAGCATCTGTTTCATGCCTTTAAGCTTCAACTTGTTGCGGCCTCCAGCCCTGGCCCTTTGGCCCTTGGTGCCGCGTCCGGCTGTCGTGCCGCGTCCGGAAGCGTTACCCCGACCAATACGAAACTTGCGGGTTGTTGAACCTTTGGCAGGTTTTAAGGTGTGCATTGCAATGCTCATACTTTTTTAGTTTAGACGGCGACTGACTGACCGGCGCCAGATTGTGACTCAGGGCTTTCTGTCTGCCCATTAGCCTTAACCGGGGATGACAAAAGCCTTAAAGCCTTGAAAACCGCTTTGACATTATTAACCTTGTTCTTGGAACCAAGGATCTTGGCTGAAACGTTTGGCACGCCAGCCAGTTCCAAGACAGAACGCACCGGGCCTCCAGCCTTTACTCCAGTACCTTTAGGGGCCGGTTTTAGGATGATGCGGGCAGCTGCGAACTTAGCTTCAACAGCATGGGGAATCGTCTCATTGACCAGGGGCAAAGTGATTAAAGACTTGCGGGCCTTGGTCGTAGCTTTGGATGTGGCGGCTGCCACGTCCAAGCCTTTGGCCAAACCAAAACCGGCACGGCCCTTGTGGTTGCCAATCACTGACAAAACCCGAAAACGCATGCGCTTGCCGCCTTTGGTCACGCGGGTGACACGTGCCACCTCGATATTCTTTTCCTCGTAATCGGATTCAGCCGGCACCTCGGCTCCGGGCCTGCGGCTGTTACCGCCGCGTCCGCCGCGGCCTCCACCGCCACGCTGTGGCCTGGCGCTTTTGTTGAAGCGCTTCTTCTGGGCCTCTTCAGGCACATCTGCCAGAACTGGCGTTGCGGTTACCACAGATGCGGCTTCCACTGGTTGTTGGATCTCTTCAGTCATAAAATTTTATAATTCAAGTCCGCCTTCGCGGGTGCCTTCGGCCACAGCTTTTACCCGGCCATGGTAGCGTTTATCGCGACGGTCGAACACCACGCACTTAAGGCCTTTGGCTTGGGCTTTCTCAGCAATAGCCTTGCCGATCAGGCCGGCTATCTCTAAACGCGGAGTCCCCGCCTTGGCTTTGAGTTCAAGGTCGGAAACAGCAACCAATGTCTTGCCCTTCACGTCATCAATCAGCTGAGCATAAAGATGCTTGAGCGAACGCCTGACGCTAAGACGCGGGCACTCGGCTGTGCCTTTGATCTTGGCGCGTACGCGGCGGATGCGGCGCAGCTTTTGTGCTTGTTTGGCTTTAGCTTGTTTCATAGCTCTTAAAATTAGGCCTTAGCAGCCGCCTTACCTGCCTTGCGGCGGATGGTTTCGGTCGTGTATTTGATGCCTTTGCCCTTATAAGGCTCTGGTGGCTTAACGCGGCGGATGCGAGCGGCAAATTCGCCCACTTGTTGCTTGTCCACTCCGGAAACCGTCACTACTTGCTTGTCGACTGTGGCCTGGATGCCGGCTGGCAAGGCCATCTTAACTGGATGAGAAAAACCGACTTCCATATTCAGGTTCTTACCTTCCAAGGCAACGCGGAAACCAACACCCACAAATTCCAAGGATTTCTCAAAAGGTTTTTGGACGCCAGCCACAGCATTGGCTACGAGCTGCCTGGCCAAACCCCACAGAGCGCGCTGGTTGATATCGTCCGGCTTCTCAACGGTCACTAAAACTTCTTTCTTGTCAGCTGACAGTTCAACGGTGACCTTTTCGGGTATGTCAATGCTGAGGTTGCCTTTCGGCCCTTTGATGGCGGCTTGTCTCCCCTGCAGGGCAAACTCTACGCCCGAAGGGATGGTAATCGCTTTTTTTCCTATGCGTGACATATCATTAGTAGACTTCGCAAATTATTTCGCCACCCAAATGCCGCTTGCGCGCTTGCTTATTGGTCATGAGGCCGGTGGAAGTCGAGACAATCGCAATACCCAGATCACTCAAAACGCGAGGCAGGGTGTCGTATTGGCGGTAAACTCGGCGTCCTGGCGTGGATATGCGCTTGATGGACTTAATGGCTGGCTGTTTGCCATTGTACTTTAAATTGACGACCAGCGTGGCTTTATGGCCTTCGTGGGTCACTTCAGCGCCGTTAACATAGCCTTCGGTTTCCAAAATCTTGGCCAAGGCCAACTTGATTTTAGAGGAAGGCAAACTCAGGACTGTGTGGTTCGCAGCCTGGGCATTGCGGATGCGCGTCAGGAAATCGCTAATTGGATCGGTAATCATAACTTTTTTTACCAGCTGGATTTTTTAATGCCCGGCAATTCGCCGCGGTTGGCCATTTCACGGAAGCAGATTCTGCAGAGGGCAAAATCCCTCAGGTAGCCGTGCCGCCTGCCGCAACGCCAGCAACGGTTTACGTGCCGCGTGCTGAACTTGGGCTTACGCCTTGATTTGGCGATTTGATTTTCAGTTGCCATAAGTCATTGTTAGGAATTGAACGGGAAGCCAAGCTCCTTGAATAAGGCCAGGCCGCGTTCACGCGTACCTGCGTTGGTCGTGACTACGATCTGGAGGCCATGCACCCGCTCCACTTCGTCCGGGCGGATCTCTGGGAACGAGAGGTACTCGCGGAAGCCGACAGAAAGGTTGCCGGTTGAATCGATGTACTTGGCCGAAATGCCGCGGAAGTCAGTAATGCGAGGGAAGGTAAAGGTGAGCAGTTTGGCCAAAAAGGACCACATGCGCTCGCCGCGCAAAGTTACCCTCTTGCCGACTACCATGCCTTCGCGCACCTTAAAGCCGGATACTGATTTTTTGGCTTTGGTGTCGACCGGTTTTTGCCCCGTGATGCGCGTCAGAGTCTGCTCGATTGTATCGATAAACTTAGCATCCTTCTGGGTCGATTGGATGCCCACTGCCACGGTCACCATCTTAACAGCCGGAACAGCCATGGGATTCTTCTCTCCCAAGGTCTTCATAAGATGGGGCACGATTTCTTTTGAGTAGCGTTCTTTTAGCGTCATATATTCAAAATTAGGCCTTGGGGCGATCATCATGGCGCATCTTCTTGCCCGACGGGTCAATCAGCATGACATTCGAAGCGTGCAAAGGCATTGAGAATTCAACCGTCTGGCCTTTTTCGCCGCTGCGACGGGCGCGCAAGTGGCGCTTGCAAACATTGATGCCTTCCACAACTACGCGGTTCAGCTTAGGAAAAGACTGCATTACCTTGCCGGTCTTGCCTTTATCCTTGCCTGCTGTGACGGCGACCGTGTCGCCTTTTTTGATTAATAGCTTTGCCATATATTTTTACAAAACTTCGGGCGCGAGCGAGATTATTTTCATGTATCCGCGGCCGCGCAGCTCGCGGGCGACCGGTCCAAAGATACGCGTGCCCTTGGGCTCATGGCTCTTCTTATCGATGATAACGGCTGCGTTGTCGTCGAAACGGATATAAGTGCCATCTGGACGGCGTGTTTCCTTGTGCGTCCGGATGATAACGGCGTGCACGACGTCAGACTTCTTGACCGTACCATGGGGTACGGCTTCCTTGACCACACAGGTGATCATGTCGCCTACGCCGGCAGTGCGTTTTTGGTAACCGCCCAGCACGCGGATACACTGGAGCTTTTTAGCACCAGTGTTATCGGCCACTGTGAGCATTGTTCGATGTTGGACCATAGCTTTATACGTTCTTGGTTATCGTCCGCAAATAGCGCCAGCGCTTATCAGCAGACATGGGGCGCGTTTCCTCTATCTCAACCACGTCGTTGACCTTGGCCTTGCCTTCCTCATCGTGGACCTTGTACTTCTTGGAAACGGCATAGCTCTTGCCATACTTCGGATGCTGGACAGTACGGTCCACGCGGACCACAACCGTCTTAGTCATCTTGGCAGAGACTACGGTCCCAATCAGCCGGCGGCGGCTCTTGGTTGTTTTGGGCGTTGCTTCAGTCGTCATATTATTGTTTGTTGGATACCAAAGCCGACATGACGCGCGCCAGATCCTTGCGTGCCTTCCTCAAGTCGCGCACCTTGGAGTTCTGGCGGGTCGTGACCTTAAACCTAAGGTCGCGGATCAATCCGCGCAGTTCAGCCGCCTTGGCGTTAAGCTCGACGGGCGTCATTTGTACTAAATCCTTGGCTTTCATAATTTGCTTATCTGGTTAAATACAGGGTCTTGCATGGCAACTTGTAAGCCGCCAGCAGTAACGCTTCCTTGGCTTGCTTTTCTGTGACGCCACCCATTTCAAAGATGATGGTGCCAGGCCTGACCGGTGCCACATAGTGGTCAACGGCGCCCTTGCCTCCACCCATGCGCTTTTCATTACCGCCTTTGGTGATTGGCTTGTCAGGGAAAACGCGGATCCAAATTTTTCCGCCGCGGCGCGTATAACGCGTCAGCACGCGGCGGCAAGCTTCGATCTGCCTTGAAGTCAGCCAAGCAGGCGTAGTGGCCTTGAGACCAAATTCGCCAAAAGCCAAGAAGACCTTGTCCGTAGCGATACGAACATTGCGTCCGCGGCCTTTTTGCCACTTTCTGTGTTTTACTTTTCTCGGAATAAGCATAAGCGTTTTTTAACTTTAGGCGCGTGGGCGCATCGGAGGCCTTTCGCGGCGACCGGTTGCCTCGCGACTGCCGGGCGTGCGGGCTGTCGTGGGCTGATACTGTTGGAGCCTATCCTTGGCAAAAACATCACCGCGGTAGATCCAGACTTTGACGCCAATGGCGCCCATCATGGTATGCGCAAAATCTTGAGCATAATCCACGTCGGCGCGCATGCTGGCCAAGGGGATCTTGCCCCAAGCCAACCATTCGCGACGGGCGATTTCTGCGCCGTTCAAACGGCCGGAAACAGCAATTTTAACGCCCAAGGCACCGGCTTTCTTGACCCTTTCGATCGACTGCTTCAAGACACGCCTAAAAGGCATGCGGCGCTCGAGTTCGGAAATAACCTGCTGGACAACCAGGGTGGATTCCAGGCCGGCTTTGGAGACTTCTGAAACGTTCAATTGGAACTGTATCTTCTTGCCACGATAAAATTCTTTCAAGAATTTCTTTTTTAACTCTTCTATGCCAGCCCCCGAGTGGCCGATTATCATACCAGGCTTAGCTGTAGTCAAAGTCACATTCAATGTGCCGCGCGAACGGTCAACCAGGATGGCATTGACGGCCGAATCCTTAAGCTCACGCTTAAAGAAAGCACGGATATTGTGGTCTTGCTGGATTTGATCGCGATAAATCTTGCGGCGTGCAAACCAACGCGATGGCCATGTAGTGGTCATCCCCAGACGGAAGGATTTTGGATTAACTTTGTGTCCCATATGATTATTCGTTGGTAATTGGCGCGGCTTCAACTTTTGGCGTCACGGGTTGCGCTTTACGCGTTACACGAACCCGAGGCTTGTAAGTCTTCTTGACCTTTGTCGGACGCACTTCATCCGAAAGCTTGAGCGTGATGTGCGATGTCCGCTTGCGGATAGGGGCGGCCGAACCATGGGCACGCGGTCTAAAACGCTTGATAGTCGCTCCGCCATCAACCGTCAAAAACTTGATCCAAAGGTTTTCCTTGGACAACTTAAAGTTATGTTCTGCATTGGCTATGGCTGAACGGAGCAGCTTGAGCAATGGCTTGGCTGAAGCTTTGTTCAAAAAGACAAGCTGGCGTTCTGCTTCGATCGCCGGCAAACGCCTAATCAAGTCGGCTACCAGCCTGACCTTACGGGGCGCTAAGCGCAATGAATTCAATTTAGCAACGACTTCCATATTATTTTATTTCTTCTTAGCAGGTGCCGGAGCGGCAGCAGCCGGGGCAGCAGCTGGAGCCCCAGTTTCAATAGTCTTCTGTATCTTGCCACCATGACGGACAAACTTACGCGAAGGCGCAAATTCACCCAACTTATGGCCAACCATGTTTTCCTGGACCAAAACCGGTACATGGACTTTGCCGTTATGCACTCCAAATGTAATACCCACCATCTCAGGAGTGATGGTCGAGGCGCGATACCATGTTTTGATCACGGTCTTCTCGCCTGGCTTGAGCTTAGCCACTTTGGCAAGCAGCTTGGGCTCGGTAAATGGCCCTTTTTTAAGACTTCTAGACATATTGTTTAGAGTTTCTTGCCCTTGCGGCGTTCGATAATAAGCCTGTCTGAAGCAAGGTTCTTGCGGCGCGTCTTAACACCCATGGCATGCTTGCCCCACTTTGTCTTGGCATACTTCATACCAATAGGATGCTTGCCTTCACCTCCGCCGTGCGGGTGATCAATCGGGTTCATGACCTTACCGCGGACAGTCGGTTTGATGCCGCGATGGCGCATGCGACCGGCTTTGCCATAACGCACCAAGCGGTAATCTTGGTTGGAAACCGTGCCAATCGTAGCCATGCAACCCTTAGGGACGTTCCTAAGTTCACCTGAAGGCAACTTTAAAGTAGCATAAGGCCCTTCAACAGCCATGAGGCGGATCATGACACCCGCTCCCCGACCCAACTTGGCACCCTCGCCCGGCCTCAACTCAACAGCATGCACCAATGTACCGAGCGGCATGCGCTCCAACGGCAAGCGATTGCCCGGAGTAATTTCAATCTCGGTTGTCTTGGTGCTGACGATCATTTGGCCGACTTTCATCCCATCCGGCATTACAATATACCTCTTCTCTCCGTCTTTGTAGACGACGAGCGAGATGCGGGCACCGCGGTTCGGATCATATTCAATGGTTGCCACGCGGGCTGGGATGTCGTATTTGTCGCGCTTAAAATCAACCTGGCGGTAAAATTGCTTGGCACCACCGCCGCGGTGGCGAACTGTAATCTTGCCCCTGGTGCGGCCGGCAAACTCTTTGCGCATCTTGATCAATGACTTCTCCGGCTCACTCTTCGTGATATCAGAAAAATCCTGCACCGATGATATGCGGCGCCCTTTAGTGACGGGTCGGTATTGCTTAATAGGCATATGCTTAGACTCCTTCGTAGAGGTCAATCTTCTGGCCCTGTTTAATAGTCACAAAAGCTTTCTTCCAATTCTTACGCTGACCCGAGATGCGGCCGCGCTTCATACGCTTGCCGATACCACGGGCAGTCCGCACCGCTTCGACCGTCACGCCGTACAAATTCTTAACCGATTTGGCGATCTCGATCTTGTTGGCTTCAACCGGCACATTAATAACATAAACGTTGTGCGAGGAGAGGACAGCTGATTTTTCGCTGACGCGCGGCGAATGCAAAACGCGGTATGACATGCCGGCCTGGCCTTTAGCTGCCGTGGCTGTGGCTGTCTTACTAGCTGCCTGCTGGGAAGCCGGGGTCAACACTTCCTCAACCGCCGCCTCTTTGGAAGGCTTGGCTTTGGCTCCCTTGGGGGAGGTTGTTTTATGCGAGAAGATTCCCATATTAGGCTTTGCTATAAAGTTTCTCAAAAGCTGCGAGGCTGGGCTGCTCGAAAATAACGGTTGGGTACTTAACCAGGTCGGCCACATGTAAAGCGTTAACCGTCACCAACTGCACGTTCTTGAGGTTACGGACCATGCGCAACAGTGTCGGATTGGAAGCAGGGATGACAACCAGTGATTTGCGGCCAAAAGGCAGAACCTTCATCCAGCCGGCAAAAGACTTGGTCTTGGGCGTTTCGATCGGAAAGTTGTCGACCACGACAAATTTGTCATGTGACACACGGTCGGAAAGCACCATAAAGAGTGCAGCCTGCTTAGCTTTGCGGTTGATTTTGACGTTGTAGTTACGTTCCTTGCGCGGACCAAAAACTATACCGCCGCCCACCCATTGCGGGGAACGGATTGAGCCTTGGCGGGCACGGCCAGTGCCTTTTTGCTTCCATGGCTTGCGACCGCCGCCAGCGATTTCGCCGCGGGTCTTGGTATTGGCCTTGGTCGTCCTTTTGTTGGCTTCCTGCGCGACTACCACGCTATGGACCAACGAGGTTGATGGTTTGACGCCAAAATGCGAGTCAGACAATTCTGCCTGGCCCACAGCCTCGCCTTTTATGTTGAATACTTTTACGCTCGGCATAGGTCTTATATGGTTTGGATTGAAAGGATGGAATTACGCGCACCCGGCACAGCACCTTTGATGGCCAATACTCCGCCATCACGCACTTCCACCACACTTAAATTCTTGACGGTAACTGTCTCGCCTCCCATGCGGCCAGCCATGCGAACACCCTTAAACACGCGCTGGACGCCGCCGGCACCGATGGAGCCAGGCATGCGCAACTGGTCCTTGTGACCGTGGGTTGAGGGATGGCCATGAAAGTGATGACGTTTGACTACACCCTGGAAGCCCTTGCCCTTGGAAGTACCCGAGACTTCAATCGTGTCGCCGGCAGCAAAAGTCGAAGCTTCGACCATGTCGCCGCGCTTTAACTCGGTTGGCTGATCCAGGCGAAACTCCTGTAAAATCCTGGACTTAGGCAATTCATTTTGATGACCTGTCATTGGCTTGGACAGTCGCTTGGCATTCAAGAAACCAAGCTGGACGGCCTGGTAGCCGTCTTTTTCCTCCGTCTTGACTTGTGCGACCACGCAGGGACCTGCCTGAACCAAGGTAACGGGAACAACCGTACCGTTGGGCAGGAAGACCTGAGACATCTCCAGTTTTTTGGCTAGAATAAATTTCATATTGTCTGCCTTAATTATGGGCTAGACCTGGCCACGACAGAGATCCCAGAGGATGTGTCGCGTCGTCTTAAAACGCAAAAGCCAGAAACCCGTAACCATCTTAATCAAGACAGTTGAGAGTTTCCGGCCTCTGAGCGATCAAAGGCTACAAATTGGTTTAGTGAGAGTCGATTTATGGTCCGCCTAAGACGGACGATGGCTGTTCAAGTTCGCTACAAGGAGGTTATGCCCGTGGGGTCAGAATCGCTCTCTGACCTTTCCCACTTCGCACAAGGCTTAGAGGGAGGCAACTTTCTCCTTGGGATCCGGAACAGTTTACAGTTTATTTTTTCTAACTTTTTATTTTAGCTTCTTACGACATCTTGATCTCGACATCCACTCCGGATGGAAGATTGAGGCTGGTCAGGGCATCAATGGTTTTGGCGGTTGCATCCATGATGTCCACGATTCTCTTATGGACCCTCATCTCGAACTGTTCGCGCGCATTCTTGTGCACGAAAGTCGAACGGTTGACAGTCCACTTCTTCTTCTCGGTTGGCAGAGGGATGGGACCGACCACGCGTGCACCGGTTCTCTCAGCTGTCTCGATGATAGTTCGCGTCGCCTGGTCAATTATCTTATGGTCATACGCCCGTATCTTTATGCGGATGCGGGTGGATGCCTCCTTGGCGACTTTCTTGGTGGTAACAGCTTCGGCCATGATCGTTCCCGTCCCTCCGACCCTCCGCAGATCCTGACGGATGCAACGGAGGGTGGAGAAGACGAATGAAAAAGTTCAATGATTGATT